>DATIFW010000239.1:0-6027 GCA_035455045.1 Thermoanaerobaculia bacterium
CCGCCGCGACGGCGCGCACGACGTGTCCGATCGTCCGGGCGTTGTTGAACGACGGGATTCCGACGAGGAGATCCACCCGGCCGAGGTTCTTGAGCACCGTCATCACGCCGGCGTCGAGCTCTGGGGCGGCGATCAGAGTCATCTCACCCGCCGACCCTTTCCGCGGCTACGAGGGCCCGCACCGCTGCGCTCCATCCCGCGCCTGACGGGGCCGGTGCGACGTCGGCATCCGGGAGGGCGGCCCGCAGCGCTCCGTCGACGCCCCCCTTCGTCGGAACGAGGACGGGATGATCCACGATCCGGAGGAACGAGACGTCGTTCGGCGCGTCGCCGAGCCCGATCGTCCGGGACGGACGGAGGAGCTCGAGAAGCCTTCGCGCGGCGTCTGCCTTGTCGTGGAGGCCCGAGAGGTGCCAGAAGCGCCCGCCGCGAACCAGTCGAACCCGCGGCGGAAGCGTCGTGGACGAGATCGCGGCGGCGGCGCCGTCGGAGACGATGAACGGTAGGTCGAACTCCCGCGCGCGCGCCGCCGCCGCTTTCTCGAGCGGGAGGCCGGTCGTGCGCGTCCATTCGGAGTCGGGGATTTCTTCGAAAGAGAGAAGCGGAAGGCCGGTCTGCCGGCGGAGCGCGTCGAGGGCAAGGCGCAGCTCGGGCAAAGGGACGGCCGCGGGCAGAATCTCGGCCTCCCTCTCCTCCTTTCTAAGAATCTTCCGGTCTCCTGCTCTCGGAATCCCCGACGTGAGAATCCCCGCGCCGTTCTCGAAAGCCCCGGCGCCGGCGGAATCGAGAACCTCGAGCCAGTGCGCGAGCTCGAGGCGCGTCTTGCTCGTCAGCGGGACGATGCGGATTCCTCGCGTCCTGAGGGCGCCCAGCGTCGCGCACGCGTCCTCTGAAAGCGATCCGTCCTCTTCGAGGAGGGTGCCGTCCAGGTCGGTGAAGATCACCAGCACGTGAGGGTTCCTCCGGGTGCCGGAATCATGCAAGAAGGGCGCCTTGCGCCCTCCGGTACCTTCTACCGCGAGGCCGCCCTCTCTTTCGTCACGATCTCGCCTTCGCGGCCGCGGCCTTGCCGCCCTTCGTGGGCGCGGGCGCGGGCCGGGGCTTCTTCTCCGCGCGCTTCTGCTTCCACTCCTCCCACACGACGACGAGCGGAGCCGCGATGAAGATCGACGAGTACGTGCCGACGATGATGCCGACGATCATCACGAAGGAGAAGCCCCGCAGGACCTCCCCGCCGAGGAAGAACAGGACGACGACGACCACGAACGTGAGCACCGAAGTGAGGACGGTCCGCGAAAGCGTCTGGTTGATCGACGTGTTGACGAGCTCGGGCAACGGGCTGCGCTTGGACTTCTCGCGGTTCTCGCGGATCCGGTCGAAGACGACGACCGTGTCGTTCACCGAATAGCCCACGAGAGTGAGGAACGCCGCCACGACCGTGAGCGAGATCTCGAGGTTCAGGATCGAGCAGATGCCGAGCGTCGTCCACGTGTCGTGGATGAGCGCCACGACGGCGGCCGTTCCGAACGAGGCCGAGCGAAAGCGGAAGGCGATGTAAAGGAGCATCGCGGCCCACGAGGACACGATCGCCCACATGCCCTTCTCGCGCAGGTCCTTTCCGACCTGCGGCCCGACGTTCTCGGCCGAGAGCAGCGTGAAAGGACCGGCAACCGTCTTGGCCTTCAGCCAGTCGGCGGTCGCGGGCGAGACGCCCGGAGTCTTCGCGGCCTCGTCGACCGAGTGAAAGAGCCCCTTCTCCGAGCGCGCCCCGATGAGCGCCTGGACCTCGCGTCCGTACTCGACCTTGGGGTCGGCGTTGGGGCGGGTCGCGAGCCCCTCGGGGTCGTCGGCGATCAGCTTCGAGAGAAGCGTGTCCGCGCCGTTCAGGTTCAGGTCGAATGCCGCCGCGTTCGCGCCTTCGGGGAAGAGCGCTTTCGTGAGCGCCGCCGTCACTTCCTTCGAGAGGTCGCGCCCTTCCTTCTTCTCGAGCGGAACGCGCAGGAGAACCTGGTTCTTCTCGGGCTTGTCGAAGCGCTGAACAGAGACCACCTTGACGTTCGCGCCTTCGACGATCTTGCGCAGCTCGTCTTCGTCAGGGGCCTTGGAAAACCCGTAGACGATCTGGGCGCCGCCCGTGAAGTCGATGCCGAGGTTCGGGCCGCCCTTGAGGACGAGGGAGACGGTGCCGATGGCGATCGAGAGGATCGACAGCGAGATCGCGATCCACTTGATCTTGAGGAAATCGATGTTCGTCTTGTGAAAGAGGCGCACGTTCGCTCCGCTCGATGGCTCAGATGGAAATGGTCTCGACGCGTTCCTTCGGACCGTAGATCAGGTCGAAGAGAAGGTGCGACACGAAGACCGCGGTGAAGACCGAGGCCAGGAGGCCGATGACGAGAGTGACGGCAAACCCCTTGACGGGCCCGGTCCCGAACTGGAACAGGAAGAGGGCGGCGGAGATCGTCGTGACATGGGTGTCGACGATCGTGCCCCAGGCGCGCTTGAATCCGAGGTCGATGGCCGCCTTCGGGGCCTTGCCGTTGTCCATCTCCTCCCGGATGCGCTCGAAGATGAGGACGTTCGAGTCGACCGCCATGCCGATCGTGAGGATGAACCCCGCGATCCCCGGCAGCGTGAGCGTCGCGTTGATGTAAGCCATCGCCCCGAGCAGGATGAGCGCGTTCAGGACGAGCGCGAGGACCGCGTTCAACCCGGCGAGGCGGTAGTAGAGGACGACCCCGACGAAGCAGCAGAACATCCCGACGATCGAGGCGAGAATGCCTTTCTTGATCGAATCGAGACCCAGCGACGGACCGACGGTGCGTTCCTCGAGGATGATCATCTCGGCCGGAAGCGCGCCGGACCGAAGGACGAGAGAAAGTGCGTCGGCCTTCTCGGCCGTGAAGTTCCCCTCGATGATGCCGCTCTCCTTGATCTGGCTGTTGATCACGGGCGCGGACTGGACGCGCTTGTCGAGCACGATCGCGAGGTGCTTCCCGACGTTCTCCCCGGTCGCCTTCGCGAATTTGACGGCGCCCGCCGCGTTCAGGAAGAACATGACGGCCGGCTGGTTGAACTTGTCGCGGTCGACCCTCGCGTTCTTCAGGTCGCGCCCCGTCACGGCGGCGGCGCGCTTCAGGACGTACCAGACGGTGGTGCGCGTGCGCGCGTCGGAATCCTCCGTGAAGCCTTCCACGACCTCGAGGTCCGCCGGCACGGTCCCGCCGTACGCCGCCCGGGCGGCGTCCGCGGCCGGGTACGGACCGCCGCGGTCGTCCACGAGCTTCAGCTCGAGGAGGCCCGTCGTGCCGATGATCTCCTTGACGCGGCTCGGGTCGTCCACGCCCGGAATCTCGACGACGATGCGGTCCGTGCCCTGGCGCTGGATGACGGGCTCGGCGACGCCGAGCGCGTCGACGCGATTGCGGATCGTCTCGACCGCCTGTCGGGCCGCCTGATCCTCGATCGTGATCCGCTCGGTATCCTTGTACGAAATCCTCCACTCGCGGCCTCGCTGGTCGACGGACCACGCGTTCGGCGGGAGGACGCTCGTCACGAGATCCTTGAGCTTCGCGGCGTCCGTCTTCTCGTCGAGGCTGAGGCTGAAGCCCGTGCCGTCGGCCGGGCCCGTCGCCACGACGGCGACGCCGCGTTTGCCGCCCTCGTCCTTCAAGCGCTCCAGCGTGTCCTGGGCCTCGACGCGCAGCGCGTCTGCGGTCTTGACCTGCATGACGAGGTGGATGCCGCCTCGCAGGTCGAGGCCCAGCTTGAGGCCGCTTTTCAGAACGTCCGCGGTCGTCGGGTTGGGCGGGGCCGTCGGCGACTTTTTCAATGCCTCGTGGCCGCGCCACCAGTAAGCTCCGACCGAACCGAGAAAGACGGCCAACGTCACGCCGACGCGCCATCCGGTGGGTTTCTTCACGAACGCAACCTCCGGACGCGGGCCCGTCCGGAGGCGGCACGGAGCCACCGAGGCGACGGGAGGACCGCGGGATGCACCCGGGCCACACCCGGGCGAACCGGCGGAGTCTAGCAGAACGCCCGCATCTCAGCTCCCGTCGCTCCCGAGGGCTCCCGGGCGAGAGGAGTAGGGAGCCAGCGAGACCCGGGCCAGCTTCCGGACGACCTCGGGAGGAAGCGCTTCGAGGAGCCGTTCGTGCCGCCAGCCGTGGCAGGAGAGGACGAGAACGGGTCGCTCGCCGAGGACGTCCGCCGCGAGAAAGCGCATCACGGCGAGGAATCGCTCGTCGTCGGCGCCCACGAGCGGGTCGTCGAGGAGGAGCGGCACCCCGGACGCACCCGTGCCGAGATAGCGCAGCGCCGCGAGGCGTGCCGTGAGGTGAAGCTGCTCGCGCGCGCCCGTGGAGAGACCTGCCTGGATCTCCGCCTTCGTGGCGACACGTCCTCCGCGCACCAGCGCGGAGAGAGAGAGATCGTCGCCGAACTCGAGGGCCTCGTACGGCGTCTGCCAGGTCGACAGGATCTCGCGCGAGGCGCGCTGCAGGCCGCGGCGGAAGTCGCCGTACACCGACGACGCGGCCGCCGCGAGCGTACCGCGGGCGAGGTCGAGCGCGTCGCGAAAGAGGACCGCGCGTTCGAGAAACGCCTCGGCCGTCGCGAGGTCCTCTTCGACCGCGCGCGCCGTCTCGCCTCCCTCGCGGGCGGCATCCGCGAGCTCGCGCTCTGCCGAGGCGCGCGCACGCTCGGCGGCCGCCATCGCCGCCCGCGCGGCATCCGCCTCGCGCCGCGCCGCTTCCGGAGTGTCGGGGAGGGCGAGCGCCAGCGGGTCGACCCCGAGACGCGCGGAGAGTCGCTCGACCTCCTCGTCGAGGCCGGCGAGCCGCGCGGCGAGGTCCGCCTCTTCCCCTTCGCCCGCGCTCTCGCGCCGGGCCGGAAGCTCGTGTTCGAGGAGTCTCCGGAAGCGCGCCGCCTTGCGACGCCCGGCTTCCACGGCGAGGAGACTCTCGGCCAGAGGGAGCCCGACTGGAACTCCCGTCCGGCGCACCGCGTTCCGGAGCTTTCCTTCGAGCTCGGCGAGATCGGCCTCCTCCCGGTCGAGACGTTCCTTCTCGCGTGTGAGAACCTCCTCCCTCGTTCGGGCCTCCTGTTTCGCGCGGGCGAGATCCGCGAGGAAAGAGAGCGCGTGCTCGGCCTCCTCCGGCGTGGGAAGTCCCTCGGGAAGGGAAAGGGTCGTGCGATGCGGGCGCAGGGCCTCCCCGAGCGACTGCAGGCGCTGTTTCGCGTCGTCGCGGCGCGCCGTCACGGCGACGAGCTGCAGCCGTGGCTCCTCGGCGGCGCGCGTCCGACGGTGCGCCTTGAGCAACGACGACGTGTCTCGGAAGCCCGCCGAGCGCGCGAGCCGGTCGAGCCTCAGGCGCATGTTGGAGAGCCGCTTGCGCAACTCGACGGCCTTGCGCCGGCTCACGGCCTCCTCCTCGCGCGCCCGGGCCTCGTCGCCGACCCGGTAGCGCTTCGCGCGCACCCAGGCGATCCCGCCGAAAAGCCCGAGCGTCAGGACGAAGGCCGCGATGGAAGCCGTGAGGTAGACGGGCACGCCTGCGGTACGCCAGGACATCCACACGACGAGGGGAGCGAGGAGCGCGGCGGCGAGAACGAGCGACCGCGCGAGCCTCACCCGTTGGGCTCGCTCGCCGGCCGCGATCGAGGCCGTGGCCCCCGCGTCGGCGACGCGCCGGTCCAGCCTGACCCCTTCCAGCTCGAGGCCCGCGCGTTCCTCCTCGGCACCGGCCAGGAAACCGCGGTCCTCGGAAGGAAGAGCCTCGAGACGCACGAAGTCCTCCGCGAGACCGTCCCGGCGGAGGCTGTTCCACCGCTCCTCGACGAGGCGCTCGGCCTCGGCGAGGTCGCGCGACGTCGCGAGCTCGGCGCGAAGCATCTCCTCGAGGCCCGCACGCTCGGCGTCCCCGAGGCGGGCGGCGGACCCGAAGCGGCGTCCCGTTTCCTCCGCCTCCCGCGCCGCACGCCGAAGGCTTTCGGCGTAGGCGGTCCGCGCCGCCTCGAGGACCT
>DATIFW010000240.1:0-13612 GCA_035455045.1 Thermoanaerobaculia bacterium
CCCTTCTCCTTCGCGCGTGAACTCGCTTCGCTCAAACAGCACGCGCGTGGGTCGAAAGGTCCCCGGGCCGCCTCGTCGCTAATCCTCATCAACGGGCCTCGTCAGCCCTTCTTCGCCTCGGGCTTCATGGTCGCGGGTTTCGCAGCTGCCTGCGTCAGGCGTCCCCCTTCGACTTTCAGGCAGGTCTCCTTTTCGAGGCGCAGGAAGCCCTTCCGCCGGCAGGCGTTCGAGCCGTGGCAGCCGGTCGTCCGGCAGCCGCCCGCCCCGCAGTCACCGACGCCCTTGCACTTGTTGATGCCCCAGCAGGGAACTCCCTCGTCGGCCTTCTGGTCTTCCGCGCGGACGGCCGTGGGCGCGGCGAGCACCGAGGCGAGTGTGGCGATGAGAAGCGACTTCTTTCCGACGTTCATGGAGATCTCCTTTTCAAATTGCGGAGGCCGGCAGGCCGGCGCTCCGGGGATGTGCGAACAGACCCCGTTCGACGATTGAGCGAAAAGTGGCGAGAAGGGACGCGACCCCGGCGGCGCCGCCGGCGGGGGTGAGGCGGGCCTCGAGCATCCTGAGCGTGACGCCGCCCGCCGCGAGCGAGGCCACGAAGGCGGCCTCCTTCCCATCGAGGCGCGCGCAGGCGACGGAATGGCCGCGGCGGAAGACGAGTGCCGTCTCGGGGTTCCGCTCCAGCTCGACGGCGACCTCCTCGTCGGCTTGCGTCCGGGTCAGCCAGAGGGAGACGACGGGCCAGCGCGAGGGGAGAAGCGCAACGCCAGGGGCGAGGACGAGCGGCAGATCGGCGACCGCCTCGGGCGACTCGGCGAGCAGATCCTCCCACGTCAGAGGCTCGGCGTCGGCCGCCACGAAGGCCTCCGCGACGAACCGCTCGAGGTGCGCGAGGTCGGGCAGGAACGGGAGAGCGACGGCGATCGGGTCGACGGAGAGGTGCTCGGGAAGGAGGGCGCTGGCGCGACCGAGGTCGAACGAGCGAGGCGGAAACGCACGGACGTAGCGCTCGGCCAGGGCCGCGAAAGACGCGGCGCCGAGGATGCGGCGGACGGCGGGGTAGTCGGCCTCGAGCGTTTCGACGAGGCGGGCGACGTAGCCGTGCGCATAGACGTGCCAGCGGCTCTCGACCGTGCCGTCCGGAGGCCTGACGAAGTCGAAGGCGCGCTCCGCGGGCTCGCGCTCCCTGAGTCCGTTGAGATCCTGAAGGAGGTCGCGCTGCAGAGCGCGAAGTGGGTTCCCGCTCACGCCGCGAACCTCTCGGACTTCGCCCACGAGCGCTGAACGACCGCGGCGAGGCGCGCCTCCTCGAGGAGGACCTCGAGCTCCGGCACGTTCGCGTCCCACTCGAGGAGAGTCGGCTGCGCGCCGAAACGCCGCACGGCCCGGCGGTAGAGCACCCAGACGTCGTCGGCCACGGGATGGTCGTGCGTGTCGATCACGACGTCGCCGTGGTCCTCGTGGCCGGCGAGGTGGAACTGCCGGACGCGATCCGGCGGGATGGCGCGAAGCGCTTCGGCCGCGTCGAAGCCGTGGTTCCGCGCGTTCACGTAGAGATTGTTTACGTCGAGGAGGAGATGGCAGTCCGCCTCCCGGACGACGGCAGTCAGGAAATCGGCCTCGGTCAGCTCGGAAGCCCTGTAGGAGACGTACGAAGAGACGTTCTCGACGAGGAGCCGCCGGCCGAGAACGTCCTGGGCGCGGCGGATCTTCGCCGCGACGTGCCGGACGGCCTCTTCCGTGAACGGGAGCGGGAGGAGGTCGTGGCTGTTCAGGCTCGAAAGGCCGGTCCAGCAAAGGTGGTCCGACACGATGGCGGGCTCCACGCAGTCGACGAGCGCCCTGAGGCGGGCGAGGTAGGCCGCGTCGAGCGGGTCGGCCGATCCGAGGTTCATCGAGACGCCGTGGAGCGCGACCGGGTAGTTCTCGCGCACGCGGTCGAGGACGTGCAGGGGCCGCCCGCCGGCGACCATGAAGTTCTCGGAGATGACCTCGAAGAACGGAACGTCCGGCCTCTCCTCGAGGACGCGGTCGAAGTGCTCCTTGCGGAGTCCGATCCCGCAGCCGGTGAGCGCCTCGTTCTTCATGGCGTCTTTGATGCCTGCTCTTGCGCCGCGTTTCGCGCCCGTCACGGCCTCACACCCGGCACGTTCAGCCGGATGCGGTACAACGACGAGCGCGCGCAGAGGTAGAGCGTCCGGCCGTCGGCGTCGCCCCAGGCGAAGTTGTGGGGGTGCTTCGGCGCGACGATCGTCCCGAGGTGCCTGCCCTCGGGCGAGAGGATGAAGAGACCGCCCGGGCCGGAGACGTAGAGATTGCCCTTCACGTCGACCTTCATCCCGTCGAGCGCGTCCTCGCCCTTCGCAGGCGTCAGGTCGTGGAACAGCGTGCCCTTCCCGAGCGTGCCGTCCGCCTTCACGGGATAGCGGAAGATCACCTTCTTCCTCTCGTCCCAATTCGCGACGTAGAGAAACTTCTCGTCCGGCGTGAAGGCGATGCCGTTCGGCCCCGCGAAGTCCGTGGCGAGGAGAGTGAGCCTGCCCTTCAGGATTCCGAAGACTCCGGAGAACGGTAGCTCCTTGCGGGGGTCGTCGAAGAACTTCGGAAGACCGAACGGCGGATCCGTGAAATAGACGTCCCCGTTCGAGCGTACGGCGAGGTCGTTCGGGCTATTCAGGCGCTTGCCCTCGTAGCGATCCGCCAAGGTCACGAGACGCCCGTCCTTTTCGAGCCTCACGACGGCGTGGTTTCCATGCTGATCGAACGTGAGACGCCCTTCGCGGTCGAACGTGAGCCCGTTCGAACCGGGCTGTCCGTACTCGGCGACGTCGGCTCCCGCGTAACCGCTCTTCTCGCGGAACACGTCGAGCCGGCCGGCGCCGGAGCCCACGTCCGGCGTGTAGCGGTAGATGCGGTTGCGGTTCGGGTCCGAAAAGAGCAGCGAACTCGTACGCGCATCCCAGACCGGACCTTCCGTGAACGTGAAGTTGTCCGCGACGCGCCAGATCTTCGCGTTCTGAGGGACGATCGCGTCCACACCCGGATCCTTCCGCAGGACCTCGACGTTGACCTCTTCGGGGACCAGGGCGAACGGCTCGTCCGAAGGTCCCGTGTAGAAGAGGAGGCGCGCGAGACGCATCCAGATGTAATTCGTCGGCGGGTTCGAGAGCGGCCCGTTCGCGCCGAGGACGGCGAGCGTCACGGTGCGCCCAGGTTGCGCGTTCCGCGCGATCACGACGCGGTTCACACCGTTCCAGCCCGCGACGACCGAGCCGCCCGACTGTCCCGCGCGGCGCGGGAGCTCGCCGTCCACCCAGACTTCGGCGTAATCGTCGATCGAGGTCTCGAAGACGATCGTCGCGCCGCGGACGGAAACACTGCCGACCGCCTCGGGGAGCGTGACGCGCACCCGGTACCAGGCGAAGGAGAGGCGGCCCGCTCCGCGGCGCTTCGCGAGCTCCCCGGGCGGGAGAGTCTCCCAGGACGCGTCGTCGAAGTCGGCGGCGCCGGCGTGCGGTTCGAGGTCGTACGTCTTCGCCCTGACGTCGCCTGGCTGTCCGTCCGGCCCCGCGAGCCGGAAGTCCGTCTCGACGATCTTGGCGTCCGCGTACCGCCAGACGGCCTTCGCGGCCGCGGCGCCGTCGCTCGTCGCGAGGTCGAGCGCCGCGGCGGGCGCGCCCTCCGGCGGGTCCCCCGGGCCGGCGGCCAGGAGCGGCGCGCCGGCTCCGAGGGAGAGGAGGAGGGACGCGAGGAGGGAGAGGAGACGGGACGCGGGCGGGAGCGTGGCAGTCATCGGACGACTTTCACGACGTAATAGGTGAAGGGGCCGTTCACGCGCTCAAACCAGTGGGGAACGCCCGCGGGCACGACGACGACGTCGCCGGGCGCGAGGTCGCGCGCGCTGCCGTTCGAGATCGAGCCGCCGCGGATCTCGCCGGGCGCCGTGACCTTCGAATCCACGAGCGTGCCGCCCGTGACGAGGTGCGCCGCCCCCGAGAGGACTCGGATGATGTCCGTCTCGTGCTCGTGGACTTCGGCGAGGCCGGCCTTTTCGCGGCGGCTCGCATGGATCTTGTAGTCGCCCGTCTCGAGGAGAGGCTCGCCCTTCGTGAAAGCCGCCTCGACGCGCGCCTTGTCGAGGAACGTAACGGTCGCGGCCGGCGGTGCCTCGAGCGCCTTCGCGCCCGCGAGCGCGAGCTCTTCGTCCTGTGCGGCGCTCGCGGCGCCGCTCACGCCGACGCCGCCGACGCCCTGCCCGTCGACGAGGATCGGGACGCCGCCCTGGAGCGGCGTGAACTCCTCGAGCGCGACCATCGCCGTGCGGCCATTCCTGATGACGTCCTCGAAGAACTTCGTCGGCTTCTTGAAGGCGACGGCCGTCTTCGCCTTTCCGACGGAGACGCGCGCCCCCGCGGTGAACGTGCCATCGAGGCGCTCGAGCGCGACAAGGTCGCCACCCGCGTCGACGACCGCGACGACGCCGCCCGGCGCGTTCAGACGCCGCGCCTCGGCCTGGGCCGCGGCGATGACGGCGCGCCCGCCATCGAGCGTGAGGGACTTTCTCTCGGCGACCGTCGTGGCGCGCGCGGAACTCGCGGCCGCGGCCACCAGGGCGAGAGCCAGAGAGAACAGGAAGCGCTTGTTTCGGGCCATCGAATCCTCCATCGCGGATTCGATGCTCGGAGAGCCGGCTCGTTTCGTGTGGCGCATTCGCAGCAGGCGGCGGTCTGCAAAGTTTCTTAGAAGGGTGAGTGGGGGCACGACGGCGGGCGATGCCCCGGCGCCACCGTGACGCCTCGGCCTTCTCATTCACCTTCTAAGAAACCTGCCGTGTCGGTGCGGCTGCGTAACGTCAGCTCGTCGGTCACGCCCGCTTCCCGAGCGAAGCGAGAATCGCCTCGACCAGCTCCCGGGGAGGCGGCGTCTCGTCGTACGCGGCTGTGCGCGCGAGCGCGATCGTCTTCTGGTACGAGTCGAGGTACGCGCGGCAGCTCTCGCAGGAATCGAGGTGGGACACGAAGACCTCTCGCGTCCCGCGCGGGAGGTCGCCCGTCAGGTAATCCGACAGGAACGCGAGAACGTCGCGGCAGGTCACGCGAGAGCGGCTCCGAGCCGCACGGCCTGGGCCTCGCGCTCGCGCTTCTCCCGGATCACCTTCGTGAGGAGGCGATCCAGAGAGATCGCGCCGGGCCCCAGCGTCAGGACGAGCGCAGAGACGAGGAGGTACATGAAGGGATCGGCCTTCTGGAACGCGTCGAGGTTCGAGAAGACGCCGAGCAGTGCCGGGCGGTCGCCCGTGAGGTACGCGACGAACATGTTCCCCGTCAGAAGGAATGCGATCGGGCGCGAGAAGAGGCCGAGGAGGAGGAGCGCGCCGCCGACCGTCTCGAGGCCGCCCACGAACCAGGCGTTCAGGCCCGGCATCGGGATCCCGAGCGACGTGAAGAAATCGGTCACGCGCGCGTGGTTCTGGAGCTTGCCGAGCCCCGTCGTGAGGAACTGCCATCCCCAGACGAGGCGCAGGACGAGGATGAAGAGGCTCCCGAAGGGCGCGAAGACCTTCTCGGCGAGAGCGGTGGTCTTGAGGTAGAGGTCCGTGGGGTTCATGGGCGGTCTCCTTCAGATGGATTCTCCGTCAGTTCGAGCGCGTGGCCATCCGCGTCGCGGACGAGCAGCGCTCGGGTGAAGCCGAGGCGGGAGTCGGCGAGCATGCGCGTCCCCGTCGACACGAAGCGGGCGCGCGCGGCGAAGAGGCTCTTCTCGGCGGTCGCGGCGTTCGAGACCGCGAGGCGCGTCTGCCAGTGCCAGGCGTCGTTCGCGCGGGTGTCCTGGGGATACGGTCGTCCGTCGCCGGGGACGAGATACTCCAGGAACTCGATTCCGGGGCCCGAAGCGGCCCGCAGTCCCGTGATGCGCAACCGCGCGCCGAAGACGTTGTTGAGGTGCTCCTGCTCGTCGCCCCAGTTCTCGCTCGTCCCCGCGACCCTGAGTCCGAGAACGCCGCCGTAGAGGCGCAGGCTGGCGTCCGTGTCGGACACGACGAGCGCGGTGTGGTCGATCCCGAGGAAGAGCGGGTCCCCGGCGCGCGCGCGTCGCCATTTCGGGTCCCCCTTGCCCTCTGGGAAGAAGATGACCTCGAGCGCGTGGCCGTCGGGATCCTTGAAGTAGAAGGCCTCGATGCCGCCGGCGTTCGGGTTCCAGGCCGGGAGCTTCTGCGGCGACGTCGAGGCGTGCGAGGCCCCGGCAGCCCTGAGCCGCGCGTAGGCCTTCGCCATGTCGGAGACCACGATCGCGACGTGCTGGAACGAGCGGTCGTTGCTGCGGGCGTCGGGCGGGATCGGACGGCCTCTCGGCGCGACGAACTCCGTGAGCGTGAGCGTCTCCTCGCCGAGGCGGAGCGCGGCGACGCGCACGCGCGCGCCGAAAACGCCATATAGCCTCTCGACTTCGGGCCCCGAAGCCTCTTTCTCGGACACCTTCGCGAACGTGAGGACGCGCGTGTACCACTCCACGGAACGATCGAGATCGGCGACGGTCATGCCGACGGAGACCACGCTTGACACGAGTGGAGCTCCGGCCAGGTCCGAAGAGACCGAAGAGGAGATTTTCTTAGAAGGGGAAGAGGGGGAGGGCGCCGCGGCGGGGGGCACTTGCGCGAACGCCGCGAACTCGAGCGCAACGGCGAGACCCAGAAGCGCCGCGAAGAATACCCTTTCAAAGAAATTTGCAGACCTGCGCCTCTGCGAAGCTCGCTGCATTTCGGCGCGGGCAGCACCGCCGCCGTCCATTCCCCCTTCTAAGAACTTTGCAGACCGTTGCCCGTGCTCCTGCGCCTGCATTTCCGCTCGGGTCCGAAGCAAGAGACTTCTCTTCACGCCGAAACCCCAGCTTCGACGGTGGCCTTCGCGCCGAGGCGCGCGAGAAGGTGGTCGCCGACGCGTAGCGCGTTCGCCATGATGGTGAGCGCGGGATTCACCGCAGCGCTCGACGGGAAGAAGCTGCCGTCGACGACGTACAGGTTGTCGAGGTCATGCGCCTTGCAGTTCGCGTCCAGCGCGGAGTGTTTCGGGTCCTTCCCGAAGCGGATCGTGCCGTTCTGGTGCGCGACCCCCGCGAGCGGGATCTGCTGGCCGACGAAGAGGCTCCTGCCGAAGAGGCCGACGTGGCAGTCCTTGCCGTGGACGGGACAGCTCCTCTGGCCCTGGACGAGCCCCTCGAGCTTCTTCTTGAGGCGCTTGTGGCCTTCCTGGTTGTTCGGCAGATACGTCAGGACGATCCTCCCGTCGCGGTCGAGCGTGACGCGGTTCTCGGGGTCGGGCAGGTCCTCGGAGGTCAGCCAGAAATCCAGGGAGTGCTTGCCCATGAGGTCCAGCGTGAATCCCGGCGCGAGCGCGGGAGCCCCGGCCGACAGCGTCACGCCGTCCAGCTTGCCCACGAACGAGATGTGGCCCATCGGAAAGCGGAAGTCGCCGTCGCCGAAGTAGAAATCGTTCACGGAAAGCGTCTTCTGAAAGATCGTTGGGTTCGGGCACTTCGAGATGGCCATGAGGACGGAATTGACGTGGCCCATGTAATGCCGCCCGACGACGTCCGACGAGTTCGCGAGGCCGCGCGGGTGTTTCTCGTTCGCGGAGGCGAGGAGCAGCGCGGCCGAGTTGATCGCCCCCGCGGACAGAACCACGACGTCGGCGGAGTAGATCTCCTTCGCGCCCTCGCGCTCGACGTGGACGGCGGCGACCTCTCGTCCGGACGGGCTCGTCTCGAGGCGCGTCACCTTCGCGTTCACGAGGAGCGTGACGTTCGGGTGCTCGAGCGCGGGCTCGACCGCGCACGTATGGGCGTCCGCCTTCGCGTTCACGAGGCACGGGAACCCGTCGCAGGTGGCGCAGCGGATGCAGAGGCTCTTGCGGCTGCCCTCGTCCAGCTTCACCCCGAGCGGCGTGTGAAAAGGCCGGACGCCCTGCGCCGCGAAGTCCTCGGCGAGCGCGTCGAGACGCGGCTCGTGCGAAATGGCCGGGTGCGGGTAGGGAGCGCTCGCGGGCGGCTCCGTCGGGTCTTCCCCGCGCGCGCCGTGCACGTGGTACTGCGCTTCGGCGCGCGTGTAATAAGGCTCGAGATCGTCGTACGAGACCGGCCAGGCGGGCGAAACGCCGCCGTGGTGCGGAAGGACTCCGAAGTCCTCCTTGCGCAGGCGGAACAGAGCCGCGCCATAGAACTTCGTGTTCCCGCCGACGGCATAGTTCGTGTGAGGGTGGAGGTCGTTGCC
Source organism: Thermoanaerobaculia bacterium (assembly GCA_035455045.1). GTDB lineage: Bacteria > Acidobacteriota > Thermoanaerobaculia > UBA5066 > UBA5066 > Fen-183. Next base: position 8,264 of record DATIFW010000240.1, read on the forward strand.
CTCCTTATCCTTCCACACGTCCTTCGTCTGGTAGCGGCCTTCGACGTTCACGGCGCGCGGGTCCCAGTTCTCCTTCTCGCGCTTCACGAAACCGCCGCGCTCGAGGACGAGGATCTTCTTTCCCGACGGGGCGAGCGCCGACAGCAGCGTGCCGCCGCCGGCCCCCGTCCCGATGATGATCACGTCGTAGCGCGTCTGCCCCATCGCATCCCCCTCGTCTTTCCGCCTTCTCGGGGTTTGATGCCGGAGCCGCGCGTCAGTTTCCTCCGCAGAACGGGCAGCGCGTACGGCCGTGAGGGGAGAGACGGGCGCAGAAAGCCGACGAGGCGATGCCGGCGGCACGCCTGGCTTCGACCGCGAGAAGCATCCCGAGGGGCGGGGCGAGGAGATAGACCCACAGCGCCATGAAATCGCCTGCCGGGACGGCGGAGGCGAGCGTACGCGCGGGGTTCATGGACATGCCGGACAGCGGCGCCTCGAACGTGATGAAGATCGCGACGAGGATGCCGCAGAGCACGCCCGTGAAGGGCGCAAGGCGCGCTCGCGCGGAGGAGAAAAGGACGGTCGACATGAGAAGAAAAGAAATGAGGATTTCTGCGAAAAGGGCAGGGAGAACGCCACGCGCACCGGGGGACGTCACGACCCAGTGGACGGCCGGACTCGCCACTCTTCCCTTCAGAAGAAAAGCAGCGACGCCCATGCCGAGAAGTCCGCCCAGGAACTGCGCCCCGACATAGAGCGGTGCGAGGAGCAGCGACACTTTCCCGAGCCTCCAGAACGTGAGCGTCACGGCCGGATTCATGTGCGCGCCCGACCGCTTGCCCCAGGGCGAGTAGATGAGCGCGACCGCGGTCGCGCCCATCGCGACGCCCATGAGCGCACGGCGAAGGTTTGCGTCGGGAAGGGAGGCGCGGACGCCGGACGAAGGGTGCTCGAGAAGGACGCAGAACGTCGCCGCCGAGATCATGAAGAGCCCGAGGAGAGCTCCTTCGATGAGGAGCTCGGGCCAATGCCGTCTCAGCGCCTCGCGCATGGCGGCTGGGATGCCGGCCGGGCGCGGAGGTTTCAGCCGGCGGAAAGGAGGCACAGAGCACGGAGGAGCTCGGCGACGCTCCATGCCTGCGCGACACAGCCGCGCGGGCGGTGAGGCGGGTCGCCGTCGAAGATCTCCGGAAGCTGGCCGAGGCCAGGCCCGAGGAGGAATTCGCACAGAGGGCCCAGCGCCGCCTTCGCCTTGAAAAGGGCCGTCGGCCCGCGGCCGAAGACCTTGAGAAACGCGGTGACGTATGGCCCGAGAAGCCACGGCCACACCGTGCCCTGATGATAGGCCGAGTCCCGCTCCTCCGGCCCGCCCTCGTACCGGCCGCGGTAGGCCGAATCCCGGGGCGAGAGCGTGCGGAGGCCGTACGGCGTCAGGAGGTGCTCCTCGACGACCGAGAGGACGCGTCGCGCGAGGGGCTTCGGAATCATCGAGTGGTGGAGGCTCACGGCGAAAAGCTGGTTCGGGCGGATCGAGGAGTCGCGAAACGAACCGTCGACGCAATCGGCCAAACCTCCTCCTCCGACTTCGTCAGGAAAGATTCTCAGAAAGGTGGATCGACAGAGCTCCGCGCGCTCCTCAAACCCTCTTGCAGAAGTCTTCTCTCCGATCCTTCTCGCGAAGTCGCTCATCGTCCGGAGCGCGTTGAACCAGAGCGCCTGGATCTCGACCGGTTTCCCCCGGCGCGGAGTGATGACGCGGCCGTGCACGCGCGCGTCCATCCACGTGAGCTGCTGCCCGTCGGCGCCCGAGGCGAGGAGTCCGTCTTCGTCCACGCGGATGCCGTAGCGGGTGCCGCGCTCGTGCCACGCGACGACGTCGGCGAGGACACCGAAGAGTCGCTCGCCGACGAGCGCGAGGTCGCCCGTCGCCTCGACGTACTGCCGTACCGCCTCGAAGTACCAGAGCGTCGCGTCGACGGTGTTGTACTCGGGCTCCTCTCCCGCGTCCGGGAAACGGTTCGGCAGCATCCCCTGGTCCACGTGCTCCGAGAACGCGAGGAGGATCTCCCTCGCGACCTCCGGTCTGCCGGTCGTCAGCGTGAGGCCCGGCAGCGAGATCATCGTGTCGCGCCCCCAGTCGGAGAACCACGGGTAGCCCGCGATCACGGTCGTCAGGTCGCCGCGCGCGACGAGGAACTGGTCAGCCGCCCGCGCGAGCACCGGGACGAAGACATCAATTTCGTTTTTCAAGGCGCGAAGGCCGATCGATTCGCGACGGGAAAACTCCTTCTTTCTCAGAAGGTGGATGTCCGATGCGGAGCGGGGGGACGTGGAAGCGACCAAGTTGGCGGAGCGGCGCGCCGCCCCCGCGGCGGCGGAGCCGCCGCCAGGATTCTCTTCGAAGGAGAAGGACAGAGTGACCGGATGCCAGAGGTCCTCGCGGAAGTCGAAGCCCCGAGCCCTCTCCTCCTCGTACTCGAAGGATCGGTACCAGTCTCCCGCCTGCTCCGCCGCGCCGTCGTGCGCGATGAAGAGCTCGGGAAGACCTCCGTATGGAGCCATCCTGACGTTTCCCTCGGAGATCTCCACCGTCCGGTCGAGATCGTCGTTCTCGTGCGTGAGCGCGTGGAAATCGCGGAACGCGACGAGAGGGCGCACCTCGAGGCCGATCGGCCCGGCCCGGGTTCCGCGCGCCAGAACCCGCCACGTCACCCACACGGCATCTTCGCCGTGCGGCATGAAGACTTCCTTCTCGAGAACGACGCCGTCCACGTCCCACGTGAACGTCGGGAACGGTCGCTTACGGAAGTCCGTCAGGAACCGGAAACCTTCGGGATGCGTGGCGCCGGGGAAGCGGTTCGTGGAGAGATCGGTCCGCCGGCCGTCGACGACGAGCGTCTCCTCGAGCTTCGACAGGAGCACGACGCGGCCGACGGGCGGCTTCGTGGCGGCCACGAGCAGGCCGTGATACCGCCGAGTGTTCTCACCCGAGGCGGTTCCCATCGCATAGCCGCCGAGTCCGTTCGTCTCCAGCCATTCCCGCGCGGCCGCCGCATCCCGGTCCCGACAGACCTCACGGGGCGTGACGAGAGGGTGGATGGACTTCGCTCTCACGCGGCTCGGCCCATGACGATTTCCTCGTCGTCGTGCGAAACCGTCGGCGCCCGGAGCGTCAGGAACTTCACGAGGTCCTTCTCGAATGCGAGGTCGAGCGTCCACTCCAGCGCGACACGGACCTTCTTCTCGATCGTCGGGAGCTTCATGAGGTAGATCGTCCGCCAGAGCCACCAGGCGACGAAGCCGGAGAAGCGGAAGCCGAGGATCTCGGCGACCCCTGCCCGGCGTCCGAGTGACGCGAGCGCGCCGATCGTCCGGAACCGGAAGGGCCGTCGTGTCCGGCCCTTCAGATCGGCCTCGAGGTTGCGCGCGAGCGCGCGCGCCTGACGGAGCGCGTGCTGGGCGGTCGGCGGGCAGGTCTTCCCGGTGAACGAGTCCGGCACGGCCGCGCTGTCGCCGAGCGCCCACACGCCGGGGAAGCCCGGAACCGCGAGGTTCTCGTCGACCGCGAGGCGGCCGCGCTCCTTCGGGCCGGGCAGCGTCGCGAGGATCGGATGTGGCGAGGTACCGGCGGTCCACACGAGCGTGTCCGTGACGAGGGTCGAGCCGTCGCTCAGCGTCACGATGCCGTCCTTCATGGACGACACCCGCGTCCTCAAGCGCACGTCGACGCCGCGGCGCGCGAGCTCGGCCTGCGTATACCGGCCGAGCTTCTCGGACAGCTCCGGAAGGACGACGGGCCCGGGGTGAATGAGGACGACGCGGATCATCTCCGGCGAGAGGTTCTGGTAGTACCGGACCGCCTCGTGGAGGAAATCGTGCATCGACGCGACCGTCTCGATGCCCGCGAAGCCGCCGCCCGCGACCGCGAACGTCAACAGCCGCTCGCGGACGTCGCAGGCGCACTCCGTATCCGCTTCCTCGAGGCGCGCGATCATCCGGTTGCGGAGCGAGATCGCGTCCCCGAGGCTCTTCATCGTGAGCGCCTCCTCCGCGAGGCCGGGCAGGTCGAAGAAGTTCGTGATCGAGCCGAGGCCGACGACGAGGTGGTCGTACGGCAGATCGTGGTGATGATGGTCGCCGCCGTGGGAGACGACGACGACCCTGCGCGCGACATCCACCTTCTCGACGTCGCCCTCGAAGAAGTGCACGCGCGAAAGCAGTTTGCGGATGGGGTGGACGATGTTCGTGATGTCGAGGTCGCTCGCGGCGATCTCGTGGAGCATCGGCGTGAAGAGGAAGAAGTTCTCCCGGTTCAAGAGCGTGATCTCGACGCTAGGGTCGCGAGCGAGGGACTTCTCGAGCGCGATGGCCGTGTAGACGCCGCCGAAGCCGCCGCCGAGGATCACGATGCGGGTCTTTTCCGAGTGGACCATGGTTCTCCCTTCCGAGTCGACTCATTGGATGACACCAAGGGGGCGGGGTTTCACGGGGAGGCGTGAGGGCCGCCGCGCGGGCCTTCGGGCCGCGTCCTACGCGGAAAGCGTCGCGGCCTGACTGCCGTCGGAAGCGAACAGGGGGGTGAGCAGCGTTCGCAGGGCCTGGCGCGCCCGGTGCAGCCGGATCTTCACGGCGTTCGGCGACAGATCGAGAATCCGCGCGACCTCCGGCGTGTCGAGGTCTTCGATGTCCCTGAGGAGGAGGACGGTCCGGTGGGAATCGGGCAGCCGGTCGATCGCCGCCCGCACGGCTACGCACCTTTCCTTCGAGAGGAGCGCGTCCTCGGCCCCGCCAGGCCACTTCTCGAACGGGGTCACGCTGTGCCCGGTCTCGTCGAAGGTCGGCAGCAGCCCCTCGAGCGACTCCTCGCATCGCCGGGACCGGGATCGGAGGCGCATGAGGCATTCGTTCACGACGATGCGGTGCAGCCACGTGGAGAGCGTCGAGTGCCCCCGGAACGAACGGATCGACCTGAAGGCCGCGCAGAAGGCCCCCTGGACGGCGTCCCGGGCGTCGTCCTCGGAGCGAAGGAAGCGCCGTGCCACCGCGAGCATTCGACCGGCCTGATCCCTCACGAGCTCCTCGAAAGCGGCCTCGTCGCCGTCGCACAGACGTTGCGACAAGGTGAGCTCGTCGGCGTGTTCCGCGGTACGAGGAATCGTGCTCAAGGTGATCGTTGGACGGGCGACGGCCCGAAAAGGATTCAGGGTGTCTTCGGTCGGTTCGGCCCGGAGTCCGACGCGCGCCGGACTTCGTCCATGACGCGGTTCCGGAGCCGGCCGGCCAGGGGCTCGGGCAGCTCGAAGGAGCCGGCCTCGGTCACGACGACGAGCGTCTTCTTCATCGTGTCGAAGAGGATCCGGCATGTCT
>DATIFW010000241.1:0-7228 GCA_035455045.1 Thermoanaerobaculia bacterium
CGGCTGCTTCAGCTTCTACGCGACGAAGAACCTCACGTGCGGGGAGGGAGGCGCGCTCACGGCGCGGGACGGCGAGAAGAAGAGCCTCCTCCGGCAGCTCGGCTCCCACGGGATGTCGAAGAACGCGGCGGAGCGCTACACCGGCACGTACCAGCACTGGGACATGGTGCGCCTCGGGTTCAAGTACAACCTCTCGGACGTGAACGCGGCGCTCCTCCTGCCGCAGCTTCCGAAGCTCGCGAAACGGCTCGAACGCCGCGAGGAGATCTGCCGCCGCTACGAGGCCGCGTTCCGCGACACGCCGGGCGTTTCCTTCCCGGTCGTGCCGCAGGGCATGACGTCCGGGCGCCACCTCTTCACGATCTGGGTCGATCCCGAAAGGCGTGACGCCGTTCTCGCCGGCATCCAGGCCCGGGGCGTCGGCGTCGCGGTGAACTACCGCGCCGTCCACCTCACGAAGTTCTATCGGGAGCGTTTCGGCTTCCGCCGCGGCATGTTCCCTCATGCCGAGCGCATCGGCGACTCCACGATCACGATCCCGCTCTGGCCCGCGATGACGGACGCCCAGGTCGACGAGGTCATCGCGGCGGTGAAGGGGGCTGTGGCGGAGAACCGCTGAAAAGAGGTTCGGAAAGAAGAAGACGAACACAGAGGAGATTTTCTTAGAATGTGAATTCGCGAGCGGGTCGGCCGCAGGAGCGCTGGAGCGACACCCGCCGCGCCTGCGCACACCTTTCTAAGAATTTTCTCTCGACTTCTTGCATGCCGGAAAACCGCGCTCCTCAGGCCGGCCCGGTCGACTCCAGGATCTTCAGGAGATCCTTCTCGGGATCGAGCGCGATGCCGGCGACGAAGTTCCTCGAAGGGTTCGGGACCACCACGGTCGTCGTCGGGGCAGCGCCGTCGAGGTTCACGGTCACGTCGAGCGTCGTCCCGTCCACATACGTGAGCCGGACGGGGAGCGGGAAGACGTAGTAGGGCCTGTCGCCCGGGCCGGGGACGGGATGGACGACCGTGTGGCCCTGCGTCTGCGTGACCGCGAGCGTCACCGACGAGGCGTCGAGCGCGTTCTGATACGTGGCGCGGAGCACGGGCCGGAAAGGCGTCTCGACCCACTGATCGAAGAACTGTTTGAGGACGAGCCCGCTCGCCTTCTCGAAATCGGCGCAGAGGTCCGCGCGCGACGCCGTCCCCCACGCGTGCGCGGCGCCGTACGCGCGAAGCGCCGGGAAGAAAGTCGCGTCGCCCACGAGCCGGCGGAGCATGTGCAGCGCGCGCGCCCCCTTGTAGTAGACGGAGCCCGTGGCAGCAAACGGCGCCGCCGGATTGGCCACGACCGGCTGCGCGAGGCGGCCGCCGTAGAGATTGTCGTCGTAGTTCGCCGACAGCGTCGCCCCGGGCGCGAAGCCGAACGTCTTCTCGAGATACAGGACCTCGCCGTACGTCGCGAACCCTTCGTTCAGCCAGATGTCGTCCCAGGTCCGCATCGTCACGCGGTCGCCCCACCAATCGTGCGAGAGCTCGTGGACGAGGAGGTTCGTGATGTCGCGGCTCGTGTTCGCGAGGATGTTCGTGCCGATCGACGTCAGAGTCGGGTGCTCCATGCCGCCCGAAAAGGACGAGGCGACGATGCCGTACTTCGTGTCGAGAAACGGGTACTCGCCGAACATCGAGGCCTGAGTCGCGATGTGGCTCTTGATCGCGGAGAGACGGGCGACGTTGCCGTCCGCGTACTCGGGCAGGAGGTACGAGCGGATCGGCATCGTCCGGCCGTCGAGCGCCGTGTACGTGTCCTCGACGGTGACGTAGTTCGCGACGTTGAGCGAGACGAGGTAGGTCGAGATGGCCTGCGGGAGCTTCCACGTGTACGTCGTCCGGCCGTCGCCGGCGGCGGCGACGGAGACGGTGCCCGCGGACGCCGCGACGTAGCCCGCCGGAACCGTCGCGCGAACGGTGACGACGGCCTTGTCCTTCGGGTCGTCCACGCAGGGCCAGAACGTGCGCGCGAGAAACGGCTCGGCCACGCTCGTCGCGGCGTAGCCCGATCCGTGCTGCCAGAAATCGAGAGCGGCCGCCCCGGGGGGCTGTCCGCTGTAGGAGACCGAGATCGTCGCGCGCTCCTCGGCGCCGAGCGGCGGATCGAACGGGATGACGAGCTTGCCGGAAGCGTGGACGGCCGCCACCGCGCGGCCGTCGCGAGCGCTCTCCGTCACGGTGTACGCGTCGTCGAGGTCCAGCGCGAGAGAAGGAGTCTGGCGAGCGAAGCCGGCCACGCGAACGACGGTCGTCCCCGAGAGGAACCGGACGGCCGGATCGATGTCGAACGAGACGTCGTAAGAGAGGATGTCGACGCCGCGGTCCACCCCTTCGACGGACGGCGGGACCACGCCGGCCGCGGCGCGCGCGAGGGCTGCGGCCTCGAAACGCGCGCGTTTGGCCGCGGCCTCGACGTGCTCGCGAAGAGGGCCGCGGTCGATGTCGAGGGAGGGAAAAGAGGATGCTGCGAATGAAAGAGAGAGAAAGAAGAGCGCGGCGAGCGCCGCGGCTGCGAGGCCACGAGCCAGGCTCCGGCTCCGCGGAGGCCCCTTCCCTCTTCTCTTTCTAAGCCTCTTCCGGTCCTCTTTCCTTTTCAGCATCTTCGGTTCTTTCCCCGGTGCCCGTCCTCGAAATCCTACGCGAGCGATTCTCCGATGGTTTCACCGCTCGCGATGCGCTCGCCCAGGGCGATCCCGTCGCGGAACCCGCCCGTCACATGCAGTCCGCCCGGAGCCACGGCGCCGAGCGCGGCGAGGTCCTCTTCGAGAGCCGCGAGCGTGCGGTGATGGCCGAGCGGAAGCTGGGGGATCGCTTCCGGCCAACGCGCGATCCACGAGCGTGCGGCCGCGCCGAGGCGCGGAAAGAAGCGCGCCACTTCCGACGAGGCGACCGCGAGGAGGTCCGCGTCGGGCGCGCTCGCGAGCGCCCGGTCGAGGGCTCCGCCGAGAAACGACGTCGTGAGGACGAAGCCTTCCGGCGCCCGCCCCGTGAAGAGCGACGCCGGATAGAGGATGCCGAGGGAGCGGAATCCTTCCACCTGCGGGATGAGCCCTCCGAAGCCGTGCGGGGCGTCGCGTGGCGAAGCGGGCGCGCGGTAGGCCTGCAGGACCACGGTGACCGGGGAGTAAGGCACGAGGGCGAGCGCGGCGGACGAGCGCGTCAGGACGCCGCCGAGAAGTCGTGCGTCCGCGGGGGCCGAGAGCGTCGACACGACGACGTCGGCATCGAACGACCGTCCGTCGGCGGTGTGCACGGTCCAGCGGCGCCCCGGCGGGGCGGGGTCGCGAGGCCCCTCGACCGCGACGACGGCTGCGTTCAGCTCCAGCTGGAAGCCGGGGCGCGAAGAGAGATGCTGTTCAAGAGATTCTATGAGGGTGAAGAGGCCGCCATCGAAAGTAAGGGTTCTCGGACGATGCCGGGCTGGGGTTCCTGACACGCCCGCGGTCACCGCCACCGCCGCGCCATCCGTCACGGCGCCTCCCAGCGCTCCGCCTTTCTTCTCTTTCCCTCTAAGAGATTCTTCTTTCTTCTTCCTTCTAAGAAAATCCCTTATGACGCTCCCCGATCGCTCCTCCGCCAGCCAGAGGCGCGGGAACGCCGAGCGCATCGAAAGCGAGCGCGGATCACCCGCGTAGACGCCGGAGACCATCGGCCCCGCGCCGTACAGGGCGGCCTCCTCGCCGAAGCGCCGGGCGAAGAAGGAGTGGACGCTCTCATCCTCGAGCGATGCGGGCCGCGGCGCGACGAACGGCTCCTTGAGGAGGCGGAGCTTTCCCCTCGTCGTGAAGACCGTGTTGAAGAGCGCCGCGGGACCGGGCACGACGGCGCGAGGCGAGCCGCCGCGCACGATCCAGCGCGGAGCCTTGCGGTCGGCGTTGACGGTACGGGACTCGAGGCCGAGGTGGACCAGGAGGCGTTCGGCGGCCTCGGTCGTGCGGAGCGTGTTCGGCCCGCACTCGAGCGTGAATCCGTCCTCCCGAATCGTGCGGATCGAGCCTCCCGCGCTGGAACCCGCCTCGAGAACGATCGTCTCGCCCATGCTCGCGCGCCGGAATGCGGTCGTGAGGCCGGCGATTCCGCCTCCGAGGACGACGACGCGCGTCATGCGGCCCTTTCCACCAGGTCGGCGAGGGCGCGAATGAACGCCGGGTGGTCGTTCAGGCCTTCTGCGACGGCGTAATGCGGGATGCCGAGCCTCGCCGCCTCCTCGCCGAAGAGCTGCCGGATCTCGTACAGCGTCTCGACGTGGTCCGACACGAAGGCGACGGGAACCACGAGCACCTGCTTTTCGCCACCCTTCGCGAGGTCTTTGAGGACGTCGGGCGTCGAAGGGCCGAGCCATTCCACGGGGCCGACTTTCGACTGGTAGCCGAGGCGCGACCGATAGCGGTTTCCGAGCGCCGCGTCGATCAAGCGGACCGTCTCCTCGATGTGCCGCGGGTACGGATCCTTCTCCTTCGTCACGGTCTTGACGGGCAGCGAGTGCGCCGAATAGAGCACGACGGTCCTCTCGGGATCCGGGTCCGGCAGCGGGGCGGCCGCAGCGAGGATGCGATCCACGTGGGCCGCGAGAAAACCGGGCTCGTCGTACCACGCGTCAGGCGCGCGCCGGCGCTCCGGCGTCCAGCCCATCGCGGCGAGCGCCCGCGAGACGCGCGTGAGGGAACCGCGGGTCGTCGTCACGGAGTACTGGGGATAGAGTGGCAGGACGAAGAGCCGCGTCACTCCTGCGTCGCGCAGCTCCTCGAGCGCGGTTTCGACGGTCGGCGCGGAGCACGTCATGCCGACGCGCACGGCGGGCGCGGCGCCTGCCTCCGTCCGCGAGGCGAGCGCCTCCTCGAGAAGGCGGGCCTGCGTCTCGGACCAGCGGCGGATCGGGGACCATCCGATGCGCTCGTAGATCTCGGCGGATTTCGGCGCGCGCAGCGTCGCGATCGACCAGGCCACGAGCTTTCGCAAGGGTGTGAACGGAATGTTCAGGATTTCAGGATCCACGAACAGCTCGTACAGAAAGGGCTTGAGCTCCTCGCGGCTCTCCGGACCTCCGAGCTGGACGAGAAGGACGCCGAGCTTGTCCGTCATCTCGGTCGGAAGCTTTTCTGATATGCGGCGGCTGCTGTTGCAGCCGCCGATAGAAGGAAATCTGTTCTCGAACGTCCGGAGTCAAGGGCGCGCTTCGCGCGCTGCGCAGCGGTCTCCGACCCTTGACACCGGACGTTCGAGGAAAACGTTTTTTTCCCCGTCGGCCGCAAAGCGGCCGACGCATATAGGAACTCTCTCTTCTGCGTCACAGCGTCCTGCTGAAGATCTTCGGCGCGTCGGGAGCTTTCTGCTCGAGGTAGGCGTCGAAGAGCATCGCGACGTTCCGGATGAAGATCCGGCCGAGCGTGGTCACGCGGATCTCGTCGGGCGTGAGCTCCACCATCCCGTCCGCGACGAACTCGGGCAGCCGTGCCGCGGCGGACGCGAAGGTTTCGTCGAACGAACGGAGGGAGTACGCGCGCTCGATCGCGCGCTTGTCGATGACGCAGTGGCAGAGCAGCCGCGTGATGACGTCACGCCTCAGGAAATCGTCCGCCGTGAGCCGGTGCCCCTTGACGGTCGGAAAGCGTCCCGCCTCGGTCGCCTGGTGGTAGAGCGCGTAGTCCTTCGTGTTCTGGACGTACATGTCGTCGATCGAGCCGATCGCCGAGACGCCGAGCCCGTAGAGGTCGCAGCCGGCATGCGTCGTGTAGCCCTGGAAGTTGCGGTGGAGCGTGCGGTCCCTCTGCGCCTTGACGATCTCGTCGTGCGGCAGCGCGAAGTGGTCCATCCCGATGTACGTGTAGCCCGCAGCCGTGAAGCGCTCGATGCCGGAGACGAAGATCGCGAACTTCTCCGTCCCCTCCGGCAGATGCGCCGCGAGGACGCGCTGCGGCCGCTTGAGCCAGGGCACGTGCGCGTAGGAGTACATCGCGACGCGGTCCGGGTGCAGCGAGATGATCTCCTCGACGCTCTTCTCGAAGCCCGCCCGCTTCTGGCCGGGCAGGCCGTAGATCATGTCGAGGTTCACGGACGCGTAGCCGAGGGCGCGCGCGGCCTCGACGAGCGCCTTCGTCATCTCGAAGGGCTGGACGCGGTTCACAAGCTCTTGCACCTCGGGGTCGAAGTCCTGCACGCCCATCGACACGCGGTTGAAGCCGCGGTGCCTGAGGACGGCGAGATGCTCCGGCGTCGTGACGCGCGGATCCACCTCGACGGAGACTTCTGCGTCTGCGGCGGGCCGGAACGCCTCGAGGAGGTGCTGCGCGAGCCGGTCCGCCTGCTTCGCCGACAGGTACGTCGGCGTGCCGCCGCCCCAGTGCACCTGCTTGATCTCCCGCGCGCGGTCGAGGTGCGAGGCGAGGATGTCGATCTCGCGATGGACGTCCGCGAGGTAGGGCTCGATCTCCTCGCGCGAGTAGCCCGCGCGGTCGGGCTTCGGGACGACCTTCATGAAGCAGCCGCAGAACCAGCACTGCTCGTCGCAGAAGGGGAGATGGACGTAGAGGGAGACCGGCGACCCCTTCGCGTTCGCGCGCACGCAGGCGGCCTCGTACTCGGCGGGGGAGGAGTCCGTCCACTCCGGCGCCGTCGGATACGACGTGTACCGGGGGCCCTGGACGTTGTACTTGTCGAGGAGCTCCGTCGTCATCGGGAGCGTCTCGCCATGGAGCCGGATCGGGATCGCCGTCACGCGCGCGAGGTTAGCACCAGGCGCGACGGCGTCTCATCTTGCAATTGCATCAGACCGGGTGCGGTCGAACGTTCGTCAGGGCAGCGGCGCGCGGGCGGCTGCGACGAATGCGGCGACGTTCTCGGGCGGTGTGGGCGGGAGGATGCCGTGGCCGAGGTTCACGATGTGGCCGACGGACCCCGCCGCGCGGCGCGCGGCGAAGACGGCTTCCTTCACGCCTTCCGGCGTTCCGAGGAGGACGCCGGGGTCGACGTTTCCCTGCAGAGCCTTGCCGTTCGCGCGTTTCCTCGCCTCGTCGAGCGGAAGTTTCCAGTCGATGGAAAGGACGTCGACCGGCATCTCGGCGAACGAGTCGACGAGGTGCGCCGAGCCCGAGGCGAAGAGGACGACGGGCACCTGGGATCGCCGCGGCAGGTGCGACACGAGCCGTTCCGTCGCGGGGCGCGCGAAGCGGTCGTAATCGGCGCGCGAGAGCTC
>DATIFW010000242.1:0-10241 GCA_035455045.1 Thermoanaerobaculia bacterium
CATGGAGAGAAAACCACCCGAGGGCGGCGATTGCCGCCCCCAGGGCGAAGGCGACTCGCCAACGGCGGCTCTCCCGAAGGCGCTTCCAGGCGACGAGGACGAGCGCGATCCCGCCTCCCACGACGAACGAGACGTATCCGAAAGCGCACGCCGACTGTGCTCCGAGCGCGGCCGCGGCGGCGCCCAGAAGCGCAGGGAGGCGAGGTACCCCGTGCGAGACCGCGAGGCGCGAAATCGCCCAGACCGAGAAGGCGATCCCGAGCAGGCAGAGGACGTTCGTGACGCCGGCATGAGCCAGGCCCGCGAGGCCGAGAGGGAGGCCGAGAATCCCGTATCCGATCAGCGGCTCGGTGAAGGCGAGCGCGTTCCGCGCCGGGGCGAAGGTGTTCGCATCGAAGACGTGAGTCGGCGCGTGCGTGATCGCATGCCGTACCCACGCGATTTCCCAGGTCAGAAACTGCGCGTCGTGCGCATCGCGCAGGTGCGTGAGGAAACGGGGGAGCGCGCACGCCGCCCAGGCCGCCGTGGCGATCAGGCAACCGAGAAAGTCGGCGAAGGCCGTCCAGCTCGAGGTCCCCCCCGGGCGATCGCGCCGGGGGGATTCGGGCATCACTTAGGGTGCTCTCGATTCACTCGGGAATCTGGATCGCGGCGACCGGCACGGCCTTCGCCGCGCTTTGTCCTTTGGCCGTCTTCGGCGTCTCGGGCCTCGCGAAGGGACGCGGGGCGCCCGCCGGGCGATCGTCGTGCAGGACCATCTCGTTCGGCGGAACCGCTGCCTTGTATTCGTAGCCCTTCGGCCCGATCTCGGCGATCCACGGCGGCTCGACGGCCTTCGCGGGAACCGGGTCGTCGTGGACGTGAATCGGGAGCGACTCCCGGTTGTCGTACGGGTGCGTCCTTCGGTATTCGGCGAGGACGGCGCGCGCCGACTCGTCGTCCTTGAAGAAGCGGTACCACTTCTCCTCGGCGGCGGCTTCCTCGGCCCGGCCGAGCGCCTTGAGGCACAGCATCGCGTTGTAGTGCGCCGCGAGGTCCTCGCCGTCGATCGCGAGGACGCGGTCGATGAAGGGCAGCGCGTCCGCGTAGCGGCCGGCGAGGTACAGCACCCGGGCCCGCTGGTTCAGGGCGACGCGGTCCTTCGGGAACTTCTTCTCCACGCGCTCGAGGTCGGCGAGCGCGTCGTCGAGCCGGCCTTCCTCCTTGGAGACGAGCGACCGGAAGAACGCGGTCTTCGGCCAGCCGGGGCGGCGGGCCTCGGCCTCGGCGAGCGCGAGCTTCGCGGCGGGAAGGTCGCCTTCGTTGATCTTCGCGCGCGCGAGGTTCAACGGGCCGTCGGGTTTCTCCTTCGCGATTTCGGCGACCTTCGTGAAGGCCGCGCTGGCGCCCTTGAGGTCGCCCTGCAGGAGGAGGCCGATGCCGTAGTCGTTCCAGCGGATCCAGCCTCTTTCGGGCCAGTCGGGGTTGCCGCGCTTGACGTCGGTCGCGAGCGCTCCGTCGGGCGCGGGCGCGACGGGCAGCGTGACGGTGTCGGACGAGATGCTCGTGACCGGAAGCGGGATCGCGTCCTTCCCGTGGACGAAGATCGAATAGTCGCGGGAGAACTTGCGGTAGTTCGCCGAGGCCGAGAGCGTGACGGATCCCTTCGCGTCGGCCGGCACCTTGAAGCGGTAGTGGACGACGCGCGCGGCGCCGGGCCCGATCGCGTTGTTGTAGAGCGGGACGTGGATGTCCTGCGGCTGCCGCCGGTCCATCGCGGTGCCGTCGTGGGCGATGACGAGCTGGCCGAGCTTGCTGGCGGCCGGGTCGAGCCTCAGGTTCGCGTCGAGAGTCCCCGACTCGATGAGGCTTCGCTCGCCGTTTTTCGCGTGGAATTCGACCCACGTCTCGTTGCTGTCGGCCGTGCCGTTCGTGTAGGGGTGGCCGAGCGTGCGCGTGCGGATCACGACTTCCGCGTCCACCGTCTCGCCGGGCTTCACGGCCGGAAGTGTCGGGCCGAGCGGGATCGTCCTTCCGTCGCGCTTGAGCGCGAAGATGTCGATGGAGAGCGATCCAACCAGGACCTTCTTCCGGATGTCCTCGATCGTGTCCTTCTCGCCGCGGAACGCCGGGAGCGCCGTGTTCGCGGCGGGGAAGAGGTGGTCGTGGAGCTTTCCGTCCCGGTTGCCGAACTCCTTCGAGGCGATGAGCGGCAGGTGGCAGTCGCGGCAGGCCTTCGTCTGCGGCGGGTCGTAGAACGATCGCACCGCGAAACCGGACACGCCCGAGTCGTGCCACAGGTCGTAGTGGTTCTGGCCGCGCATCCAGTGGTAGTCGTTGAGCGGCGGCAGGAGGCCGACCTTGTGGCACGTCGCGCAGAACTCCGGAGTCCGCATGAACGGCTTCATGAAGGTCTCGCGATGGAGCGAGGGCTCCATGCGGATGAGGAGCTTGTTGACCTCCTTGAGCGCCTTGTTCTTCGTGAACGCGAAGGGGTACTGCTTGCTCTCCTCCACGACGTAGCCGCCGTTGCCGCGGACGTCCTTCATCTCGGCGATCGAGTGGCAGGCCATGCAGGCGAGCCCCTGCTGTGCCTCGAACTGGTCGTAGGAGAAGGACGCCATCGTCGCCTTGCCCATCTGACCGGTGAAGAGGACGACCGGATCGTGGCAGCCGGCACACCACTTCGTCTTCTCGCGGCCGACGCGGTCGGCCATCAGCTCGACGGAGCGGCGGTAGAACGGATTGTTGAAGGACGAGAAGCGGTGGGCGCTCTTCTCCCAGCGCTTGAAGGAGTCGGGGTGGCACTCCTGGCAGTACGCGTTCGCGGCGAACTTCTTCCCGTCGAGGAGGCCCTGGTCGAAGGTCTCGGCGGACGAGAGGAAGAACTGCGTGTCGCCGCTCCGGTTCACGATGCGCTGCGGCGGCTTCTCGAGCTTGTGGAGGATCGCCATCCCCGCGAGGAACGCCGCCACCGCGCCGCCCCACTGGAAGAGCCGCTTGAAGTGGAGCTTGTGTACGGCCGCGCGGCGGTGAAGGATGAACGCGATCAGCGCGAGCGGAATCGCGCAGACGTGCGCGACGTAGACGGCGCGGTGCGTGAGGGTCGCGCCCTCGAGCGCCATGTAAGTGCCTGTGCCGATGCACATCAGCGCGAGGGTGACGATCGTGATGCCGGCCGCCTTCGCCTTCCGGTTGCGGATGTTCGCGAGCATTCGCGGGCCGTGCGTGAACGCGAAGACGAGGAACGGGATCGCGATGAGCACCCCGAGGACGAGGTGCATGAGGAGCATGCCCATGAAGAACGACGAGATCTTCGTGAACGACACGAGATAGATCGAGTTCGCGGCCATGAGCCCGAGCGGGACGAGCAGCAGCCCGTACAGCTTCCTCTGCCATGGATGAAGAACGCCTTTTGCGCGGATCGCGCCTTCGTTTTTCATGCTCATGAGACGGATTCTAAATCTCTCCGGAACGCCGGAGTCAACGTGCTCCGAGCTCGCCCGCCAGCCACTCGGCGGCGTCGCGGTAGGCCTCGCGGGGAAGGCGCCCGGCGGCGTCGGGGGCGTAGAGCTTCTCGATCACTCCGTCAGAGGAAATGTCTGCTTCGGACCCGAGCAGAGCGGCCAGCAGGATTCTCCGGGTGGCGCTGCCGAAGAGTTTCTTAGAAGGGGAGGGGGTGAGAGACCCGGACGACGAGGACATGTCAGTCCTCGGGGAATCGTCACTGAAGAGTTTCTTGGAAGGGGAAGACGGGGAGGGGAGCGGGAGGGCGGCGGGGTCGGGCGCTCTGCTTTGCAGGATTGCCACGGCGGCGGGTATCGCTCCCGCGGTCATCCACCTTCTAAGAAAATCCCCCGTGGGTTCCGCGAGAAGCCAGCCTTGTGGCGCTCCGGCCGCCTCCGGGCGGGTCCGAAGCAAATCTTCCCTCGGCGGCTCCTTCGGTGCGCCCTCGAAAAGGAGAACGACGAGGCCGCGCTCAGCCAGGGGCCCGAGGATTCGATCCTTCGGGCACTTTCCCCTCGCCGGGCAGACGACGACGACGGAAGGGCGACCGGCCGCGACCACAGGCCTCCGCTTGTCTGGGTAAACGGACCCGGGTCTCAGGGGAGCGTAGAGCTTCGGGACGTAGAGGCGCGCGCTGTCACCATCCGAAGAGAGCTTCTCGGTTCGTTGCCAAAGAGACGACGCGCAGCCCGTCAGGCCGAAGGCCAGAAGCGCGACGAGGAAACAGCGGGCGTCGGCAGAGTCTTTCAATCTTCTTCGAATGGTAGAGAGGCCTGGACGGGACGCCGGCCTTGCGCCTGCGACGCGCCCGCCTCGGGCTCCGCCGCTCTCTCTACCCCTTTCAGAGAATCTCCTTCTTTCTCTTCCCTCGAGGCACCTTCGCTTCGTCCTTCCTCCAGCCATTCCAGGTGTCCGTTGTCCATGAAGTAGAGCCCGGCGACCGCGCGCTGCTTCGTGAGGGCTTCCCACGCCTTGCGGTAGTGCGTGATCTGCGGCGCGTAGTGCGCCACGAGCTCGGCGAGGTTGTCGCCGACGGCGTCGGACTTCCAGTCCACGATGTGCCACACGCCGTCCTCCTCGAAGACGAGGTCGATCGCTCCCTTGAGGAGCGTTTGTTCGGGCCCGATCGAGACGCCGAGATCGGCCGATGGGACCATCATCGCGAAGGGTGCCTCGACGAACCTGCGTTTTGACGCACGCGCGCGCGCCCAGAGCGGTGACGACGTGACCGACTCCGCGACGTGGATCACCTCGTCCAGGAGCTCGGGACCGAGCTCCTCCTCGCGCAGGAGGTTCTCCGCGACGGGACGCAAGGCGAGGCCGGGCGTCCGCATCGCAGCCTCGAGGAGCTGATGAAGGACCCGTCCCCAGGCGGCGCCGCGCGCGTCCTGGGCGGCGGAAGGCGCCCGGGGACCTTCCTTCTTCGCGAGCGCCGTGACGGGCGTGACCGCGTAAGAAGCGGCCGCGGTTCGGAGGCGCCCTTCCGCGATCCCTCTCCGCGCCCCGGCGAGCTCCGCCGCGAGCGGCGGCGTCTTCGCGGTGGCGAGAGCTCGGAGCTCGGAGACCGCGGCCGGAAGCTCCTTCAGGCCGGACCTCAGGGGCGCCCACGCCCCCGCTTCCGGCTTGTCCTCCCGGAGGCTCACGATCAAGGCGTCCCGGGCCCGGGTCGCGGCGACGTAGAGGAGGCGTGTCTTCTCGGCCTCCTCGAAGGCGGCCTCTTCCGCCCGCCGGTTCTCCCAGTCGGGCGGCGTCGCCGTCACGTTCCAGGAAGGAGCTCGATCTGTCTGCCGTCCGAGGTATCCCGCGGTGAACCACCCGCGAGACCCCGCGGCCCCGCGCGCGACGTGCCGCTTCGGGTCGGCCTTCCTCCAGTTGCCGAGCTCCGCCAGGACTACGATGGGAGCCTCGAGGCCCTTGGCCCGATGGAGGTTCATCAGTCGGACCGCGTCGGCATCGACGGGCTCGATGCTCATCTCCTCGAGATCGAGGGAGGGCGCGTCCTCGGCGAGCCGCTCGACGACGTCCCGGAACGAAAGCCCTTCGCTCGTGAACCTCCTCGCCAGCGCCAGGACTTTCAGGAGGTTGCCGCTGGCGGTCCGGCCTTCCGGCCCGGCGGCGAGGCGCGCGACGAGGCCGAGCCTGTCGCAAATGAGGCCGAGTGCGGCGCCCGCCGGATGCGCGTTCACGTCCTTGCGGGCTTTCGCGAGGAGGTCCAGACCGCGGGAGATCCGCTTGTCGGTCCCCGGCGGGGGCTCGACGAGATAGGAGAACCGCCCGCCGTCCCGGTGGAATCGGTAGAGGGCGTCGTCGTCGACTCCCGAGAGCGGGCCCGAAAGGAACGCGACGACCGAGACGTCGTCGTCGGGATCCTGGATCGCCGCGAGGAAGGGCCGCAGCTCCGTGAGCCCTTTCGAGATCGGGAGCGCCCGGCTTCCCGACACGTCCGCCGGGATCCCGAGGGCCTCGAAGGCCCGCGCGTAGACGTCGAGATGCTCGCGGGTGCGCGTCAGGACGAGGAAGTCGCCGAAACGCGCGGCGCGTTCGGGCCCGTCGGACGCCACCGGCCACCCGTGATCGACCGCGGCCCTGACGAACCTCGCGACCTGGGACGCGTTCGCGCATGCGGTTTCCTCGGCCTTGGCGCCCTCTGACGGGGTGAAGAGCCGGAACGCGCCGGATTTCTCGGAGCGATCCTTTCGCACGGGTTCGAGCGGTGCGAAGGAGGCCTGGCGGTCGTCGGCCGCCTCCGGAAACAGGCTTCGAAACCAGACGTTCGCCGGATCCGTGAGCGTGGGGACGGCCCGGAAGTTCGCCTCGAGTCGGACGATGCGTCCCCCGGACGCGACGAGCGTTCGGCGAAAATTCATGTACGCCGCGATGTCGGCGCGGCGAAACCGGTAAATGGACTGCTTGGGATCGCCCACGACGAAGAGGGATCCCGCCCGGGGCTTCAGTCGCGAGACGTCCTTCTCGTCGAGGTCGTCGCTCGTCAGGTAGAGGAGGATTTCCGCCTGCAGCGGGTCGGTGTCCTGGAACTCGTCGACGAGAAGGTGCGTGAAGCGCCGCGCGAATGCCCGCCGGACCGCGGGGAAGTCCCGCAGGACATCGCGTGTCGCCAGGAGCAGGTCCGCGTACGTGAACGGTCCCTTGCCGGCGCGCCGCGCGGCGAGGTGTGCCAGCGCGGGGCGCAGGACGCCGTAGATCCTCTCGTGCAGCGCGAGCTGCCACTCGGCGAGCGCCGGCTTGACGACGTTCTGGCGAAGAGACTCGTATTCCTGGCCCAGCCGCTTCGCCAGCGCTTTGTCCGGCCACCTCTTCTGCGTGGCTCCGCCGTGGGGCCGAAGAGTTCTTAGAAGGCGCGCGAAGCCGGCCGGTGTCGCGTACTCGGGAAGCTGCAGCAGGGCGCGGGCCTCGAGGAGCTTCGTCTGCAGGTCGTCGCGACCCTCCGGGCCCGGCTCCGGCGGGACGAGCGGAATTGCTCTTTCTAAGAAATCCTCGACCTCTTCTCTCGTTCCCTTGAAGTCCGGCAGCGCGAGCGGGTCGGAGACGACGGGGACGACGTCGGGGTATTCCGCGTAGAGCTCGAAACTGTCCTCGAGCTCCTTCATCGTGACCCCGAGCGCGAAGAGGGAGGCGACGGAGCTGTGCGCGTCCGCGAGCGTGCCGACGTACTCGCGGAACGTCCGCGCGCGAAAGAGCGCGGCCTCCTGCAGCTCGACCCGGAGGGCCGCGGGATCGATCCCCGCCTCGAGAGGCCGCTCCGAAAGCAGGAGCGCGCAGAAGGAGTCGATCGTCCCGAGCGTGAGGCGATCGAGCGCGCCGCGCGCCTCGTGGAGGCGTCTCGCGCGAGCGGCATCCCTCTCGCTCCGGGCGGCGCTCTCGAGGGCTGTCTGGAACCGACGTCTCAGATGGGACGCCGCCTTGCGCGTGAAGGTGACGGCCGCGAGGTTCTCGGGACCGGCCTTCCCGGCAGCCAGGAGCGCGAGCATCCGGTCGACGAGCATCGTCGTCTTGCCGGAGCCCGCCCCGGCCTCGACGAGCAACGTCACGTCGAGCGCCGTTCGGATCTCGTCGCGGGCGGCCCCGTCAGGGAGACCGCTCGCCCTCTCGCGAGTGAAGGCCATCAGACGCCTCTCCGCCGGATCGCGCGCATCGGATCCAGCAGGGGGTCGCCCGGCTCGGTATCTCTCTTTCGCCCGGCTCGCGCGGCAGCTCCCGCGACGTCGCCGCAGATCGACCGGAAAAGGCAGAACCGGCAATCGTCCGCATCGGCGGTATGGGGAAAGGATCCGGAGGCGACGAGGCTGAACAGGTCGTCGAGCGTCTCGTCGACGACGGCGTTTCCGGCTTCCAGGGTGAACCGCTGCTTCTTCCCCTTGCGCGTCGGAAGGATGTAGCCCGAGGTCACGTCCTGGACGGGAATGCCGGCGCGCCCGAGAAGAGCGGCGGCGGCTCGCTTGTAGAGGGCGTGCTGGAGCAGCCGCCCGCCGTTCAGCGGATGCTCGGCACGGTGCCCTTCCCTGAAGGCGTAGTCGCCGCCGGACTTGTAGTCCCACACCGTGAACCGGCCGGGCGCCGTTTCGTCGATCCGGTCGATCTGGCCCTGAAGCAGGAAGGAGCCGCCGGGGGTCCGGATCTCTATTGGATCGGGGGATCCGAGCGGCTCCTCTCGGCTCGCGCGCTTCAGCCCGAAGGGAACCTCGAACCAGCGCGGCGTCGAGCCGGGATTCTCGGCTTCGGAGCGGAGGAAGATGTCACAGGCCGCGAAAAGTTCGCCCTCCTGTGCGCGAAGGGCGGCGAGGTTCGGCGGGGGAACGAGCTCTCTCCAGCGCGCGATCCTCTTTCCCGCGACGGCCTTGAGCCGGGCGACGTCGCGCGACGGATCGAGCCTCAGACCCTCGGCGCGGAGGCCTGACATGAAGTCGTAGAGCACCTCGTGCAGCAGGTTTCCGAACTCGCGCGGGCTCAACCACTCGCTCTCGGAGCGCTCTTCCTCGGGAGGCGAAAGGCCGAGTACGTACTCGTAGAAGTACATCCGCGGACATTTCGCGAGCTTCTCGAGCCGGGATGCCGAGAGAGGCTGCTTCGTCCGGCGCGGATCGAGATCGGCCGCGGCCGAGGAGACGCGCCCGTCCCAGGGCGTGAACGCTTCGCTCTCGCGCTCGGACTCGGCGCGCGCGCCGTCCGCGAGCCACGGGTACGCGCGTTGGACTTCCGCGCCGAGCCCGGGCGCTCCCGCCGCGGATCGGATCCTCGCGAGCCACCACTCGGTCTCGTCGAGCGGCGCTCCCTCCGGGACGAACGCCGCGGTCACGCCGAAGGTCGTCGCGAGCGAGTCGTATCCGGCGTCCGGAGTGCCTTCGCGCTCCCGGTAGAGCTGGAGAAGGACGGGAGAGGGAAAGCGCTCGGCGTCCTGGAGGATGTCGCGGTTCGAGAAGGAGAGAACGACCTTCCCCCGTGCGCGGGTCAGGAGCGCGCGAAGGGCACGTCGTCTCTCGTCCGCGGAGCTCGAGCCCGGGAGACCGAGACGTGACGCCGTCGGAAGGGTGCGGTTCAGGGCGTCGCGCTCGGAGTCGAGAAGGACGGGATCCTGGCGAGGCGGTCCCGGAAAGCGGGCTTCGTCGAGGCCGAGCACGAACGTCCTGGGCCGGGCGGCATACCCGGCTCGAGAGAGGCGCGCGACGTGGACGGAACCCGGCGCGGACGTCGCGGACACGACGGCGAGACCCATGACGGCCTCGCGCAGCCGGTCCGCCGCCTCCGCGCACGAGAGCGCCCGCTCCGGGAGCTCCGCGAGCTGCTGAAAGAGGCCCGAGAGCGCCTCGGCCGCGGCGCCGTCCAGGTCGCTGGCCCTCGTGAGCATCTCGCGGACGACCTCGCGGCAAGCCGCGGCGAGGGCGGGAAGAGAGACTCGGGCTTTCGAGATTCTCGGGCTGAGGTCGAAGAGCCGTTTCACGAAGGGACGCAGGGTCTCGGCGACGGCGAGGCGCTCGGCGCGCCCCGCGTCGCGGGCGGCGCCGCTCTCGTCCTCCGGCTCCGGCTGTCGTTCGCGCTGGACGAGCGCGTCGAGGCGCGGCGCGTATCGCGAGGCGCCCGCGAAGATGCGCGCACGGCGAAGGAGGCGCGCGGCACGAACGCCTCCGACGCGCGTGGCGGCCGGCTGGAAAGCCTTCAATTCGGCGCGCCCGTCCGCGAGCAGACGCTCCAGCGCAGCGACCTGGAAATCGTGCGCGATCCAGTCGAGATAATCGAGGATGCCCTGCCCGGGCCGCGTGTACGTGACGGGCACGCCGTCGTCGAAGGTGCAGGGGAGCCCGTACTGGGATGCGAGCTCGTGGACGAGCGGCCGGTACGTCGCGTCGTCGTCGAACGCGATCTCGACGTCGTCGAGGCGGAGACCCTCGTCGAGGATCTGCCGAAACACGCCTCGGATCTCGTTTTCCTCGCTCAATGCGTGGGAGAAGGTGAGCGCCGCCGAAGGTCGGGCTTCGAGCGCATCCTCGCCGAGCGGGACCGTCACAAAAGCGCAGGACGCGAGAAAGGTCTCCTCGAGCGGCGCGAGCTCGAGGCCGGCGGGCCGGAGAACGTGGGCCGACGTCGGGATGTGCGGCCCGGACTTGGCGCATGCACGCGCGGCGCGGTCGAGGACGTCCGCGGCGTCCGCGGCTCCGATCTTCTCGAGCGTCGCATCGAAGGCGCGCGCGAGCGCGGCGAGCTCCGTCGCCTTGCGCGGGTCCTCGAACGCCTCCTGAGGA
>DATIFW010000243.1:0-2523 GCA_035455045.1 Thermoanaerobaculia bacterium
GGCCCGTCCGGCTCGCGAGCGCGCCGGAGGCCGAGACGGCGGGCGCAGGCCTGCCGTACCCCGTTCTCGCGCTGGGGACGCTCGCCGCGCTGCTCCTCCTGAGTGCCGCCGCCGCCGCGCTCCGCGCGCGTCGGCGCTGACCGCCCGGGAAAGACGGACCGCTAGAATCCCCGTGTGAGAGCTCGCGCGATTTTCCTGCAAATTGCGCGTTTCCAGTGTCGTCCGACCGGCGTCCTAGCATGCCCGGTCCGCTCGCAGGACGCGCGCCCCCGCGCCCGGCGCAGAGCAGTGACGGATCGATCGGCGTAACGGACATCTCGGCCCGGGAGGACAGGATGGCAACGGCGAAGCAGGCGACGCAGGCACCGCAGACAGAGCCGAACGACACGGCGGAGATCGTCAACAGCGTCCTCGACGACACCGCGCACGTGGCGCCGCCGCGGTACTTCACGATCCCCGGTCGCGACCCGTTCGACGAGATCGAGTGGGAGACGCGCGACGCGCTCATCCCCGGCAAGAGCGGGCCCGCGTTCGAGCAGCGCGACGTCGAGTTCCCGAGGTTCTGGTCGCAGACCGCGACGAACATCGTCGCGCAGAAGTACTTCCGGGGCCGCATGGCCTCCCCCGAGCGCGAGCGGAGCGTCAAGCAGATGGTCGGCCGCGTGGCCGACACCGTCGTCGACTGGGGCCGCCGCGGCGGGTACTTCGCGTCCGACGAGGAGGCCGAGACCTTCCATGCGGAGCTGAAGGCGATCCTCGTCAACCAGTACGCGTCGTTCAACTCGCCGGTGTGGTTCAACGTCGGCTTCGAGGAGACCCCGCAGTGCTCGGCGTGCTTCATCCTCTCGATCGACGACTCGATGGAGTCGATCCTCGACTGGATCCGGCGCGAGGGGATCATCTTCCGCGGCGGCTCGGGCTCGGGCCTCAACCTCTCGCGGCTGCGCTCCTCGAAGGAGCAGCTGTCGAAGGGGGGCTACGCATCGGGTCCGGTCTCGTTCATGCGCGGTGCCGACGCCTCGGCGGGGACGATCAAGTCCGGCGGCAAGACGCGTCGGGCCGCGAAGATGGTCGTGCTCGACATCGACCACCCGGACGTCGAGGAGTTCATCTGGTGCAAGGCGCGCGAGGAGCGCAAGGCGCGCGTGCTCGAGGGGGCGGGCTACGACATGTCGCTCGACTCGCCCGACTGGGCCTCGATCCAGTACCAGAACGCGAACAACTCGGTCCGCGTCACGGATTCCTTCATGGAGGCGGTGACGGAGGGCAAGGAATGGGCGCTCACGGCGCGCACGGACGGAACGGTCGTCGAGACCCTCGACGCCCGCGGCCTCCTGCGCGACATCGCGGCGGCGGCGTGGGAGTGCGCCGACCCGGGCGTCCAGTACGACACGACGATCAACGCGTGGCATACGTCGCCGAACACCGGCCGCATCAACGCGTCGAACCCGTGCAGCGAGTACATGCACATCGACGACTCGGCGTGCAACCTGGCGTCGCTCAACCTGATGAAGTTCCGTCGCGAGGACGGCGAGTTCGACGTCGAGATGTTCGAGCACGCGGTCGACGTCGTGTTGCTCGCGCAGGAGATCCTCGTCGGCTACTCGTCCTACCCGACGCCCGAGATCGGAAGGAACGCGAAGAAGTTCCGCCAGCTCGGCCTCGGCTACGCGAACCTCGGCGCGCTCCTGATGGCGCGCGGGCTCCCCTACGACTCGGACGAGGGGCGCGCCTACGCGGCAGCGATCACGGCGCTGATGACCGGCCGCGCCTACCGCAAGTCGGCCGAGGTCGCGCAGCGGATGGGACCGCACGTCGGCTACGCCGAGAACCGCGCCGCGATGGTCGGCGTGATCGCGAAGCACCGCGCAGCGGTCGGCAACATCGACCACCACGAGTCCGTGCCCGACGATCTGCTCGGCGCCGCCCGGAAGGCGTGGGACGACGCGCTCGACATCGGCGAGGTGCACGGCTTCCGCAACGCGCAGGCGACCGTGCTCGCACCGACCGGGACGATCAGCTTCATGATGGACTGTGACACGACCGGCGTGGAGCCGGACTTCTCGCTCGTCAAGTCGAAGAAGCTCGTCGGCGGCGGCGAGATCACGATCGTCAACAAGACGGTGCCGATGGCGCTCGGCGAGCTCGGGTACGCGCCGCGTGAGGTCGAGGAGATCGTCGCGTACATCGACGAGAGGGGCGGCGTCGTGGGGGCGCCGCACCTCAAGACCGAGCACTATCCCGTGTTCGACTGCGCGATCGGCGAGCGCGCGATCCACTACATGGGGCACGTGAAGATGATGGGAGCGGTGCAGCCGTTCATCTCGGGAGCGATCTCGAAGACGGTCAACCTCCCCGAGCAGACGACGATCGACGAGATCGCGAAGCTGTTCGTCGAGTCGTGGCAGCTCGGCGTGAAGGCGATCGCGATCTATCGCGACAACTGCAAGGTCGCGCAGCCGCTCTCGTCCAAGGACGCGCCCGCCGGCGCCGCGACGCTCGTCCCGGGTGCCCCCCGGCGTG
>DATIFW010000244.1:0-4828 GCA_035455045.1 Thermoanaerobaculia bacterium
GAGCGCGACCCCGAGGCCGTACGCGAGCGGGATGAAGTCCACGTGCAGGACGTTTCCGCGCGTTCCGCCCGGGGGAGGGGGCAGCATGATCCCGGACGCATTCAACGCGAGCCTCAGCAGGAACGAGACGGCAGCGCCGATGAGGGACCCGACGGCGCCGAGGAGGAAGCCCTCGAGAAGGAAGATCGTTCGGATCTGCCCGCGCTCCATCCCGATCGCGAGCAGCGTCCCGATCTCCCGAGTCCTCTCGAAGACCGACATCGTCATCGTATTCGCGGCGGCGAGGACGACCACCGTCGACAGCACGAGGCCCACGAAGAAGAAGATCGCGATGTAGAGGAGCCTGACCTGCTTGTAGAACGCGGCCGTCTCGAGCCAGGTCTTCACGACGACGGGGCGCCCGGCCGCCGCGAGGCGCCGCGCGAGGTCACGCGCCGCCGCGTCCACGTCGACGTCGTCCCTGAGGAGCAGGACGAGCATGTTCGCCTTCCCCTCCGATTTGAGCAGCTTCGAGGCCGCCGCATAAGGCAGAAAGAGGAGCCGGTCGTCGATCTCCTTGATCGGATACGAGAGCACCGCGACGACCGTCGCGTCCACGGCGTTGAGCGACCCGTCGGGCGTCGTCGCCATCACGGTGATGAGCTCGCCCACCCGAGCCCCGATCGCGCGCGCGAGGCCGGACCCGAGCATCACGTCGTCCGCGTCGGGATTCGAGAAGAACGTGCCCGAGGCGACGGTGTCGGAGGCGAGCGAGGCGTTCTTCTCGAGCGCGGGAATGGTCCCGGTACCGAGGTACGCCGCGCTCTTCTCGCCTTTGGCGACGAGGCCGAAGAACGACAGCTTCGGCATGGACTGCACCACGCGCGGGTCCTTCCCCACGATGGCGGCGAGGCCCTGCCAGTCGTCCAGCAGCAGGACGGAAGCCTCGTCGTCGGTCTTCCCCGCTGCCTTGGGGTCGAGGAGGCGCAGGTGGCCGCCGGTCCCGCGGATCGTCGCGGCCTTGAGCGACGAGAACGTCTGCGAAACGAAGCCGGCCGTCATCGTGACGGCCACGAATCCGACGACGACGATCGAGCCCGTCAGGATCGTCCGGCGCGCGTGGCGGCGGAGGTTTCGCGCCGCGAGGCGCGCCCACCGTCTCACGTGCGCGCTCCAACGGCCACGCGCTCGTCCGCGACGACCCGTCCGTCCTGAAGGGAGATCTGGCGCTCCGCCCGCTCGACGATGCGCGGATCGTGGCTCGAGAAGAGGAACGCGACGCCGCGCGAGCGGTGAAGCTCCTCGAAGAGGTCGAGAAGGCGGGACGCCGTTTCCGAGTCGAGCGAGGCCGTGGGCTCGTCCGCGAGGATCAGCACGGGCTCCCCGACGAGGGCGCGCGCCACCGCGACGCGCTGCCTCTGCCCGCCCGACAGGGCGTCCGGCCGCCTGTCTTCGAGACCCGCGAGGCCGACGGCCCCGAGCGCCGTGCGCGCGCGAGACGCGCACTCCCCCTCCGGCAGGCCCCGGATCCACAGGGCGAGGGCGACGTTCTCTTCCGCCGAAAGCACGGGCACGAGCTGGTACGCCTGGAAAACGAACCCGAGCTTTTCGCGGCGGAGCCGCGCACGCGCGCGCTCGACGAGGCCCGAGACCTCGCGCCCTTCGAAGAGGAGCGTCCCGGAGTCCGGCTGGTCGAGAAGGCCGAGGAGGTTCAGGAGCGTCGTCTTGCCGCTGCCGGACGGGCCGGCCAGGACCGTGAAGGATCCCGCCTCGAGCGCGAGCGTCGCGTCGGAGACGCCGACGACCTTCTCGCTCCCGACGTGGTAGGTCTTCGTGAGCTCGCGCGCCTCGACAATCGGCACGCGCGGAGTATAGGGGCGCGCGCCCCGCGGTCACCGGACGCCGGCTTCAGAGAGCCGTCAGAAGCTGACCCTCGCGCCGAGGCGGACGGTCGTCGGCGGCGTTCGCAGGACCGGCTGCAGGTAGCTTGCGTTCACGGGCCTCGCCTCGAAGTTGTCGGCCTCCTGGAAACCGTACCTCTGGTCGAGAAGGACGGCCTTCTGCGTGTTGAAGAGATTGAACACGTCGACGAGGAAGTTGACCTTCACGGGCCCGAGCGCGAGCGGGTATCCGAGGTGCAGATCGAGGTCGTAGTTCGCGGGCGTGCGGCCTTCGTCGCCGCGCGGCGTCAGGAAGAATTCGTAGCGCCCGTACGCGTCCGAGTAGCCGTAGCGCGTCAACGGCGTCCCGGAACGGTAGAAGGCGGTCGTGCCGACCGAGAGGCCGAACGGGAACACGTAGTAGCCGGAGAGCTTGAACTGGTGGCGCCGGTCGTTGGAGAGAGGTCCGTCGTTCGTGATGCGGTTCAGGTTCCTCCCGTCCGTGAAGAAGTCGTAGTAGTCGAACGCGGCCGAGATGTTCGGGTCGGCGCCGACGTTCGTGAACGGCGAGTAGAGGCCGTCGAAGTTCCCCTCGAGCTTGGACCAGATGTACGAGGCCTGGCCCCACCAGTTGTTCGCGAAGGTCTTCGTGACGTCGAGCTGGACGCCCTTGTACGTTCGCTTCGCCTCGGGCGACGGGAAGGTCTGCGAGTAGTCGAGAGTGAAGAGGCGCGACATGAGTCCCTTGCCGGGGTTCCCGATGCAGTACGTGCCGTCGTCCGCACAGAGGAAGTCCTCCACGACCTCGCCGTAATTCCGGTAGATCCCCTTCAGGCCGACGACGACGTTCCGCACCACCTCGCGTTCGGCGCCAAGGATGTACTCGTGGAGGTACTGGTTGCGGAGATTCGGATCGGAGGGCTCCGTGAAGCCGCCGAGGATGATCGAATCCTGGCCGAAGTCGCTCTCCGCCGCGGGATCGGGGGTCGTGCCGTTCGGGCTGTAGTTGACGATGCGAGGCTGCCTCTCGTACGAAAAGGACCGGATCACGAGATCCATCGAGAGCTGCTCGTAGTACCGGCCGTACGAGCCGAAGACCTTCGTCTTCTGGTCGTTCGTCGGGTCCCACGTGAAGCCGAACCGCGGCGCGTAATCGTTCCGGAGGGTGATCTGCGTGACGCCGGACGCGTCGGCGATCTCCTGCCGGTCCCAGCGCAGGCCGAGGTTGACGGTGAGGTTCGGGAGGACCGTCCACTTGTCCTGGGCGTAGAGCGTCCAGATCTTGTGCTCCGGGCTCGCGTTGAGCGCCGAGACGGGCGCGTTCGCGACGGTCGCGTTCGGCGTGGTCCAGTAGAAGTGGCTGTAGATGGGCTTGGCCGGGTTGACGGGATTCGCAAAGACGGAGACCTGCTGACCGCCGGAATACCTCTTGAGGACGTCGGCCGATTCCTTCTCGTACTCGACGCCGAACTTCGCCTCGTGCGCCCCGAGGAACGCGGTTCCCGAGAACGTGAACATGTCACGCGTGAAGTCCTTGTTCTGGATGAGGCCGAAGCCGCCGGTCTGGAAAGAGTTGTTCTGGATGTCCTGGAACTGGATGACGTCGCCCGCCGAGGATGCCGGTCCGACGTCGTTCTTCTCCTTGTGGCGCGCGCCTTGCGCCGTCAGGAGCCACCTCGCTCCGAAAAGCCCCTCGTAGCGGAGCGCGAAGTCCGTCCCGCCGAAGCTCTTCTTGCCGTCGTACGTGAGGGGGTCGCCGTTGAGCGAATGCGTGGCGTCGTTGATCGCGCCCGTGTCGTCGCGGGGGTCGAGAAAGACCGTCCCGGTGAGGGTCTGGTTCTGGCTCAGCTTGAACGTGAGCTTCCCCGAGGCGAGGTCGCGCGTGCTCTTCGAGCTCGCGACCTGCCCCGCCCGCGGCCCTTCCGGGAGCGTGTTGTCCTGGGTGTTGTCGACGCGGTCGTACGCGCCGAAGAACCAGAGGCGGTCCTTGAGGACGAAGCCGCCGAGCCCGAGGCCGAAGTCCTTCCGCGTGTAGCCGGCGGAGGTCGTGTTCGAGACGACGGGGTCCGCGTTCGCCTGGAGGCTGTCGCTGTCGTAGTAGCCGAAGGCGTCGCCGTGGAACTCGTTGCCGCCCGACTTCGTGATGACGTTCACGATGCCGCCCGTCGAGCGCCCGTACTCGGCTTCGTACCCGCCGGTCTTCACGTCGACGGCCTGGATGAACTCGAAGTTCAGCTCCTTGCCCTGGAAGCCGTACTCGGCGCCCGTCGTGTTCACGCCGTCGATGTAGAACGCGTTCTCCGCGCCGCTCGAACCGTAGACGGTGATCGTCGACTGGTCCGGGTTGAGGGGATTCGCGTCCGAGGAGACGCCCGGGACGACCTGGGCGAGCGAAGAGTAGTTGCGGCCGCTGGGGAGAGTCGTGACGGCTCGCTGATCGAGGTTCGTCCCGACACCGGCCGACGTCAGCTCGATCGCGGCCGCCTCGCTCACGACGGTCATTTCGGCCGTCGCGGAGAGATGGAGGCTCGCGTTGAGCGTCGTGTCTTTGCCGAGCCCGACCGCCACCCCGCTCTGCCTTTCACGGGCGAAGCCCTGCAGCGTGAACGTCACGACGTACACGCCGGGCGGAACGAGCGCGAGCCGGTAGCGGCCCTGGCTGTCGGTGACCGCCGTCGCGGTTCCCTGGAGCGCGGGCCCGGTGGCGTCGACGGCCGTGCCGGGAAGGGGGTTGCCTTGTTCATCGGTCACGTGCCCGACGATGTTGCTCGTCGTCTGGGCGAAAACCGGCGGAGCAGCGAGGGCGAAAAGCACGAGGACGGCGAGGGAGAGGCGTCCGCGCATTGTGGCTCCTCCTGATGAGTCGGGTCAGATCTTCATGTCACCCCATGAAACGGGCCGAACACTACCACGCCCGCGGGGGGTGTCATTCCCTCGCAAGCCGCCGCGCGTGGCCGGCGAGCTTCTCG
>DATIFW010000245.1:0-2819 GCA_035455045.1 Thermoanaerobaculia bacterium
AGTCCTCAGCGCCGCGGCCGTCTTCTCGAGGAGCGTCGTCTTGCCCGAGCCCGGCGAGGAGATGAGATTCAGGACGAGCGTGCCCGACCTCTTGAACGTCGCGCGAAGAGTCGCCGCGGCGGCTGCGTTCGCGGCGAGCACCTTCTGTTTGACATCCACCTCGATCATGACCTTGCTCCCGCTGCCGGAACCGTTTCCTCGAACACGACGCTCAACACGTCGAGGTCGTCGCCGCCCGAGACCGCGAGCGCGTCGCCGCACCGCGGACAGAGGCGGAGCCACGCGCCGGGTACGCGCTCCGCGATCTCCCCGCAGGCCCGGCACGTCTGCCGGGCAGGTCGAAAGTCCACCTCGAGCCGCGACATCGCGTCCTCGGTGCCGGCCACTGCGGCCCTCCACGCGAACTCCAGGAGATCCGGCTCCACGGCCGAGAGCTCGCCGACGGCGACGCGGACGATCTCGATACGGCCCGGGCCGCGGCCCGCGACCGCCTCGCGGGCGAGACGGCGGATCTCGAGGGCCAGTCCCATCTCGTGCATCAGCAGATCCTCGGGAGCTGCTCTCCCGTGAGCAGGTCGACGATACGCTGGCCGCCGATGCGGCTCTTGAGGAGGACGGTGCCGCGCGGCTCCGCGAGGACCTCGCCGATGACCGCGGCGCTCCGGCCGAGCGGGTGTGCCCTGAGCAGGGCGAGCGCCTCTTCCGCGGCCTCTCGCGCCACGATGACGAGACACTTTCCCTCGTTCGCGACGTAGAGCGGGTCGAGCCCGAGGATCTCACAGGCGCCGCGAACCTCTTCACCGAGCGGAAGGCTTGCCTCTTCGAGTCGGATGCCGACGCCGGCCTGTACCGCGATCTCGTGGAGCGTCGAGGCGACGCCGCCGCGCGTCGGATCGCGTAGGACGTGGACCTCCTCGCCGAGACGGTCGAGAAGGGCCGCGACGAGGCCATTGAGGGCGGCCGTGTCGCTCGCGAGCGTCGTCTCGAATCGGAGGCCTTCGCGCAGCGACATGATGGCGATTCCGTGGACGGCGATCTCGCCGCTCACGAGGATGACGTCGCCGGGGGCAGCGCGCTTCGGCGAGATGGCGATGCCAGGCGCCACGAGGCCGACGCCGCTGACGTTGATGAAGACGCCGTCGCCTTTTCCGCGGTCCACGACCTTCGTGTCGCCCGTGACGATCGGAACGCCCGCGCCGGCCGCGGCCACCTGCATCGAGGCGACGATGCGCGAGAGGTCGCTGAGCGGGAGACCTTCCTCGAGAATGAGGCCGGCCGAGAGGGCGAGGGGCTGCGCGCCGCACATCGCCAGATCGTTCACCGTGCCGTGCACGGCGAGGGAGCCGATGTCGCCGCCCGGGAAGAAAAGCGGGCTGATGACGAACGAGTCCGTCGAGAACGCGAGTCGCGTGCCGCCCGCTTCGAAGACGGCGCCGTCATGCAGCTCGCGGAGCGCCGCGTTGTCGAAGCTCTTGAGAAAGACGTTCTCGATCAGGCGCTGCGTCATCCGGCCGCCGCCGCCGTGCGCGAGGAGAATCGTCTCCCCGTCGCCGGCCGGTGCCGGACAGCTCGCCGCGAGGAGCGCCGCGCCGAGATCCGGAGCCGGGTCCTTCGCGCTCACGTCGAGCTCACGGCGGCCCTCGCGTAGAGGTAATAGGCCGCGCAGGCGCCCTCGGAGGACACCATGGGCGCGCCGAGAGGATGCTCCGGCGTGCAGCCCGTCCCGAACGCCGCGCATTCGCTCGGCTTTTTCCGGCCCTGCAGAATCTCGCCCGCGATGCACTCCTTCGGCTCGTCGGCGGTGATGTCTTGGACGTCGAACCGCGCCGTCGCGTCGAACGCCGCGTACGCCGGCCGCAGCCTGTAGCCGCTCTTCGGGATCACGCCGATGCCGCGCCAGGCGCGGTCGCAAGGCTCGAAGACCTCGACGAGAACGGCCTGCGCGGGGCGGTTCCCTTCGGCCGTCACCGTCCGCGTGTACTGGTTCTCCACGCCGAAGCGTCCGTCCTCGAGCGCCGAGATCGCCATGTGGATGCCCTGGAGGAGGTCGAGCGGCTCGAAGCCCGTGACGACCATCGGAAGGCGGTGCCGCGCCGCGAGAGGGCCGTATTGGGACGTGCCCATGACGGCGCAGACGTGTCCCGCCAGGAGGAACGCCTGCACGCGATTCTGGGGTGACGAAAGGAGGGCCTCGATCGCGGGCGGCACGAGGACGTGCGACGTGAGAATCGAGAAGTTCGAGAGGCCGAGCTGCTTCGCCCTCTTCACCGCCATGGCGTTCGCGGGCGCCGTGGTCTCGAAGCCCACCGCGAAGAAAACGACCTGACGCTCTCTGTTCTGCTCGGCGAGTCGCACCGCGTCGAGCGGCGAGTAGACCATCCGCACGTCGCCGCCCTGCGCCTTGACGCCGAGAAGGTTCGTCGTCGAGCCGGGCACGCGAAGCATGTCGCCGAAAGACGTGAAGATCACGCCGGGACGGCGCGCGATCGCGAGGGCCCGGTCGATCTGGGTGAGCGGCGTGACGCACACGGGGCAGCCCGGTCCGTGCACGAGCGTGATCTCGGGCGGGAGCATGCGGTCGATGCCCGACCTGAGGAGAGTGTGCGTCTGGCCGCCGCAGATCTCCATGAGCGTCCAGGGACGGCTCACGCGCGTGCGGATCGCGCGGACGAAGACCCGCGCGTCCTCCTCGCGGCGATACTCGTCCACGAAGCGCATCAGGATCCCCGTGCGGGCTGAGGGACGTCGAGCTCGGAAAGCTCTCCGAGCTCCTTCAGGGTCCGGAAGACCTCGAGGGCATGCTCCTCGTCGAGCCTGCT
>DATIFW010000246.1:0-8358 GCA_035455045.1 Thermoanaerobaculia bacterium
GGGACGTTCGGCCTCTTCTATACGGCCGCGCAGATCTCACCGACGACGGCGACGGTCTTCGGCCTGCAGCAGAACGCGGCCCAGCGCAGCAATCTCGCCCTCGTGAACGCGGGACCGGATCCCATCACGCTCCACGTCCAGCTCCAGGGCCCGAACGGCGAGACCCTGACGAGCCCCGCCGACCAGACATTGCAGGGCTGGGGATGGACGCAGCTCAACCAGCCGCTTCTCGGTCAGGCGGCCTCGGGCCGTGCCCAGATCACCCGTGTCTCGGGCTCTTCCCCCTTCTCGGCTTACGGGGTCCTCAACGACGCGGTGACCTCGGACGGATCGTTCGTCCCGGCGATCGTGCCCGGCGATGCGAGCGGAGCCGACCGGCTCGTCCCGATCGTCCTGAGCGCCGCCGGATATCAGAGCGAGCTGACGTTCACGAACTTCACGTCCCAACCCATGGCGCTCACCCTCACCTACACCGGCTCGCCGCAGCTCTCGGCGGCCGGCTCAGGCACGGTTCCGCTGACGCTGCAATCTGGCGAGCAGCTCATTCAGGCCGACGCCATGGCCTTTCTGAGAAATCTTGGTCTCCCGATCCCCACAGGAGGCAATGTCGGCGGCGCTCTTCTCGTCAAAGCACCTTCCGGAACGCAAGCAGACTCTCTCGCGGCCGGCGCGCGCACCTTCGCGAACGCCGCGGGCGGCGGCACCTTCGGCCTCTTCTATCCCGGCCTGACGTTCGGTGAGACCGCGGCGGCTCTCGCGTACGTCAACGGCCTGCGGCAGAACGATACCCAGCGCTCGAACCTCGCGGTCGTGAACCGCGGTGACGCGGGAGACTCCGTCACGCTGCGCGTGACGTACTACGGCGCCGAAGGCACGGCGCTGCCGAACCCCGACACCGCGACGCTGGCGCCGGGGGAATGGAAGCAGTTCAATCAGCCCCTCACGTCTCGCGGTGCGGCGGCCGGCTTCGCGAAGGTCGAAAGGCTCTCGGGCTCGTCGCGCTGGGCCGCGTACGGGGTCCTCAACGATCAGCACAACTCCGACGGCAGCTACATCCCCATGAGCCGATAAGGGCCGCGTCAGGCGTGCGCCGGGCGATCCTGCGACCTTTCATATGATGGTTCTCGATGTCGTACGTCGCGAAAAACCTGGCGCCGGGAGAGGAGCTCCTGCTCCGGCCGCGGTATCACTGGGTGAGGTTCGTCCCGGGGGTCTCGGTCGCGGCCCTCGGCGCGGCTCTCGCTGCGGCCAGCAGCCTCTTCGTTCCGGCCGCGACGGGAGGCACCGGGTCCTCCCCGAGGTCCGCGCTTCTCGTCCTCGCCGGCGTCCTGTTCGTCGCCGGCGGGCTCGCCCTGGCGTGGCGCGCCCTCGTCGATTCCTTCGACGAGTTCGCCATCACGTCTTTTCGCGTCATCAAGAAGAGCGGGTTCGTCACGCGAAGCGTGCGCCAGATCCCGCTCGAGAAAGTGCAGGACGTCAACGTCCGGTCGACGCTCGGCGGGCGCTGGTTCTCTTACGGCGACGTGGAACTGCAGACCGCGGGGAGCGACAGCACGGTGGTCTTCCCGCGCATCCTTCATCCCGAGGAGTTTCGCAACATCCTGTTCACGCATGTTCGCCCGCAAGCCGGAACGGACGGGCTCGGCAGCCGCGCCGCCCCGCCC
Source organism: Thermoanaerobaculia bacterium (assembly GCA_035455045.1). Taxonomy (GTDB): domain Bacteria; phylum Acidobacteriota; class Thermoanaerobaculia; order UBA5066; family UBA5066; genus Fen-183. The sequence goes on from DATIFW010000246.1 coordinate 1,665, forward strand.
CCTTCACGCGCCTCGGTCGAGGAGCGGCTGAAGGAAGCGGAGCGGCTCTTCAAGGCGCGCGTGATCTCCGAGGCCGAGTACCAGGAGAAAAGGCGGGCCCTGCTGGGAGAGCTGTAAGAACCCTCGAAGAAGGAGGAATGAAGATGATCCGTTCGAGAATTCAGGTCCTCTGCATCGTCATCGGTCTGGCCGGGGCCGGCTTCCAGGCCCAGGCGTCGACGGTGAAGCCCCCGTCTACGCTCACCGTGGAGTTCTCCGATTGCATCGAGAGCATCGGTGTGGCCCTCGTCGCCACCGACAGCGCGCGGACTCTCGTTCCTTCCTGATTTCTCCTCGTCGGGGAAGGCCAGCCGGTGACGCCGCTCGTCGTCCGCACGTCCCGTTGCGGCGGCATCGCGCTCGGCGGGCACAAGGCCGAGCCTGGCGCGATCGTGCAGATCGGCGCTGTCATCGTCCCGCCCGACTTCACCGGCGACATCAACAACTACACCTTCTGGTACGAGACCTCCGACGCGAGGCTGGCGCACGCGCTTCAGGACTTCGGCGTTCCAGCGCGGCACGTCGAGAGGATCGACGTCGACTTCGAATCGACGGGAGGGGCGGCCCTTTTCGACGTGACCGTGCGGCGCCCCGGGGATCCCCGTCTCTCGTTGGAGGGGACGGTGGTGGAGTCGCAGGCTCCCTCCGGTTCGTTCACCGCCAACTGGTGGCGGCAGGCGGCGGCCGGCTCGGTCAAGATGGAAACCCAGGTACCGGAAATCATGATCGGCTCGGCCGACCTCGAACTGACGACGTCTCCCCAAGGACCCCTCGGCCAGCTCATCGGCGGAGCGCTCCTCGGTTTTCCCGTTCTTCAACAGTTCAACACCTTCACACAGGCGGCGTTGACGGTCACGATCGCGCCGTAAGCGTCGGCCGCGAGGGGCGGTAAGATCCCCGCCTGGGAGACCATGCGGCCGTGACGCGCTACGCCCCCGCTCCGCCGAAGCCGATCGCCGCGGGCGCCGGCGAGCTCGTGCCTCTCGACCCCGACCATCCCGGCTTCCGCGACGCGGTTTACCGCGCACGACGCAACGAGATCGCCCGCCTGGCGCTCGCGTACCGCGACGGTGACCCTCTGCCGCGCGTCTCGTACACCCCCGAGGAGGAGGCGGTCTGGCGCGCCGTGTGGGAGAAGCTCGGGCCGCTGCACGAGCGCCTCGCGGCGTCCCCCTGGCGGGAGAGCGCCGACGCGCTTTCCCTCGACCGGAGGCGCGTGCCGCAGCTCGCGGACGTGAGCGAGACGCTGCGGGCGGGCTCCGGCTTCCGGATGATTCCCGTCGCGGGCCTCATCTCGGGGCGCGGGTTCCTCGGCGCGATGGCCGAGAACGTCTTCCTCGCCACGCAGTACGTGAGGCACCACAGCGTGCCCCTCTACACGCCCGAACCGGACGTCGTGCACGAGCTCGTGGGCCACGCGGCCGGCCTCTTCCACCCGGACATCGTCCGGCTCTCCCGCCTGTTCGGCGAGGCGGCGCGCCGCGCCGGCGAGTCCACAATGAAGCGCCTCGAGCTCGCGTACTGGTACACCGTGGAGTTCGGCGTCATCGAGGAGGACGGCGAGCTGAAGGCGTGGGGCGCCGGGCTCCTGTCCTCCTTCGGCGAGCTCGGCGACCTCCAGCGACATCCGAATCTCGTGCCGCTGGACCTCGAGGTGGCGTCGCGCACGCCGTACGATCCCACGCAGTATCAGAAGACCCTCTTCGTGTCACCGTCGTGGGACCGCATGGTCGCCGACGTGTCGGACTGGCTGACGAAGATCTGAAGCAGAAACCCTACGAGGCCCTCCGGCACCGCGACTTCCGCCGCATGGCCGCCTCGATGCTCGTATCGCTCGTCGGCACGCAGATGCAGAACGCCGCGATCGACTGGCACGTCTGGATCCTCACGCGCTCGCCGCTGGCACTCGGCTTCGTGGGCCTCGTGCGCATCGTGCCGATCGTCACCTTCTCCCTCGTCGGCGGCCTCGTGGCCGACCGGCGCAACCGGCGCCGGGTCCTCCTCGTCACGCAGTCCACGATGACGCTCGTCGCCCTCGCGCTCGGGGCCGCGACGCTTCTCGGGCGCGATTCCGTCGGCCTCGTCTATCTCCTGACGGCGTGCACCTCGGCCGCCGGCGCGTTCGACAACCCGTCCCGCCAGTCCCTCATCCCGCGGCTCGTACCGGAGAGCGACCTGCCCGGCGCGCTCTCGATCATGCTTTCGACTTTTCAGCTCGCGTCGATCGGAGGCCCGGCTCTCACCGGCCTCGTTCTCGCCGGAGCCGCTGCCGGGCGGGGACTGCCGTCGCATGCGCATACGGGCGGCCTGGCGCTCATCTATTTTCTCAACGCCGCGTCGTTCCTCGGCGTCCTTCTGACGCTCGTCACGCTGAAGACGTCCGGCGAGGTCGTCCGCCCGGAAGGCGCACCCGAGCATCCGCTCGCCTCCCTCAGGGAGGGCCTGCACTTCGTCTTCACGACGCCGATCCTCGTCTGGACGATGACGCTCGACTTCTTCGCGACGTTCTTCGCGGGCTCCATGTCGCTCCTCCCGATCTTCGCCGACCAGATCCTGAAGGCGGGCCCGGCCGGATACGGCTGGCTGCGCGCGGCGCCCGGAATCGGCGCGCTCGCGGGATCCGTCTGGAGCTCCGTGCGCGGCCTGCCGCGCCGGCAGGGACAGGTCTTTCTGTGGGCGGTCGCGGCGTACGGCGCTACGACGATCGTCTTCGGCCTGTCGCGGAGCTTCGTCCTCACGTTCTCCGCCCTCGCCTTCGTCGGGCTCTCGGACACGATCTCCACGGTCGTGCGCCAGACCGTGCGGCAGCTCGTCACGCCCGACGCTCTTCGCGGCCGGATGACGGGAGTGAACATGATCTTCTTCACGGGAGGGCCGCAGCTCGGCGAGCTGGAGGCCGGATTCGTCGCGAGCCTCTTCGCGTCGGCGGCTCTCGGGGCGTCGGTCGCGGTCGTCGCGGGCGGCGTCGGGACCCTTCTCGTCGTCGCGTTCGTCGCGTGGCGGGCTTCGACGGTGCGGACGTACGAGTGGGGAAGCGCGATTCCGATACCGGAAGCGCCGGTTCAGAAGTAGCCGATCTCGATCCCCTTCAGGAGCGCGCGGCTCCGATCGCGGACCCCGAGCTTCTGGAGGATGTTGTGGACGTGGTTCTTGACCGTCCCTTCGACGACTCCGAGAGCCTCGCCGATCTCCCGGTTCGAGAGCCCCGCCGAGAGCAGGCGCAGAACCTCGCGCTCGCGCACGGTCAGGGCCTCAGGCGGCTCCGCGCTCTCGAAACCGACGGGCTGCCTGCCGAGGTTCCGAAGCGCGCGCTCCGTCATCGCCGGACGAATGAGGCTCCCTCCCGCGGCGACCTCGCGGATCGCCTCCGTGAGCCGCTGGAACGTCACGTCCTTGAGGAGGAAGCCGCGCGCTCCTGCCTTGAGCGCTTGAAGGAGCAGCGCGTCGTCGTCGAACGTGGTGAGGATGAGCGTCGGAGGCGCGGTCCCCTTGCGGGCGAGCTCCTGCAGCACCTCGAGGCCGTTCTTCTTCGGCAGCCGGATGTCGAGGAGGACGACGTCGGGCCGGACCCGCTCCACCGCTTCGAGCGCTTCCTCCCCGTCCGCGGCCTCGCCGACGACCTCGAGGTCCTTCGCGAAGCCCAGGAGGCTTCGCAGCCCTTCGCGGACGAGCGTCTGGTCCTCGACGAGGAGGACGCGGATGGGGGCGTTCATGGAACCCAGATGACGGCCTCGAAGCCCGGTGGCCCGGGATGGAGGCTCAGCTCGCCCCGAAACGCGGCGATGCGCTCTCGCATCCCCGATAGGCCATTCCCCTCGCGGAGCGGCGCGGCGCCCCTGCCGTCGTCTCGCACGACGAGGGCGAGGCCGCTCCCTTTCGTCTCGAGCTCGATCCAGAGGTTCTCCGCCGACGCGTGGCGCACCGCGTTCGTGACGCATTCCTGCGCGCAGCGGAGCACGGTCCGGGCGCGCTCCGGCTCGACCGGCGGCAGCGGATCGGGCAGGCGGAGATGGATCGCCGGCGAGGGGATCGGCGCCACGAGCGCGCGAAGCGCCAGCCCGAGATCGATCGTTTCGTCTCTCCTCAGGCGGCTCACGACGTCGCGCACCTCGGCCAGCATCGTGCGCGTCAGGGCGCGCGCTTTGTCGAGCGGCTCCGGAATTTCCGCCGCGCCGCGCTGGAGCTCGAGACCGGCCACCTCGAGGTTCAACGACAGCGCACTGAGGTGATGTCCGAGGACGTCGTGCAGCTCCCGGGCGATGCGGAGCCGCTCGGACGCACGCACGCCGTGCAGGGCGAGCTCTCGCGTGGCGAGGAGCGCGGCGTTCGCGCGCGACAGCTCCTCGCGCGAAGCGCGTTCGCGGCGCATTAGGTGCGCGACGAGAACCGCGAACGCCTGGAGGCCGGCGAGCGCGAGCGTGTTCGCGAGCCAGATGGAAAGCGGAATCGGGTACTTCGGATGGTTGAAGGGGAAGGGGACCATCAGGAGACCGAACGCCGCCGTTTGCAGGGCGACCCACACGCCCACCGTGCCGAGGCGCAGAATCTGCGCCGCCTCCCAGGCGATGAAGACGAGCGGAAGGCCGCCCAGGTGCGACGGCCACCAGCGATTGACGAACAGAACCGATCCCGTCGCGACGAGGAGGAGGCCGACGACCGCGCCGCGGCGTTCGCTTCCCTTCCAGACGAGAGCCGAAGCGAGAACGCCGGTCGTGAAGCCCAGCGCCCAGACCCAGACGCAGGAGTCGCTGAAGAGGTGACGCGTGTTCGCGTACTTCGCGAGAACTGTCACGCCGACGACGACCCATGTCGCCAGGCTCGTGATGCGGATCGCGCGGGCGGCGTTCACCGGGGGAAGTTTACGAGAGCGGTCGCGGAATCGACTGTATCGAAAGGTAGAGACGCCGCACGTGCCTTCCGATACTTGAACGGCGGGCCGCCCGCGACGACATTGAGCCCGAAGGGGGATCCGATGCCGACATTCACAGCTCTCCTCGCCATCCTCTCCGCCCTCGCCGCGTCCCAGCGGCCGACTGCCGCCGCCGAGCGCACGGCGATCGAGGAAGCCATCGCGCACTATTTCCGCGCCGGCGACACCGCGAGCGCGGCGGAGCTGCGCCGGGCTTTCCATCCGGCCGCGATGATGTTCTCGGTGGACAAGGAAGGTGCGCTCGCCGGCGTCTCGCAACCCGAGTGGTGGGCGCGGCTCGACGCGAACAAGAGTCCCATGCGCGCCCTGGGGCGCCGGTTCGAGCTCGTGGACGTGGAGGGGAACGCCGCCGTCGCGAAGGTCGTCTCGGACTACACGGCGTTCCGGTTCGAGGACTACATGTCGCTCCTGAAGATCGGAGGGACGTGGAAGATCGTGGGGAAGATCTTCCACCGGACCGACACGAGCCCGGACGTGAAGGCGGCGCCCGCGAGGGACGCTCCGGCCGGCTCCGCTGGAATCGAGACGGCGCTGAGGGCGCTCTTCCGGGCGCAGGACGCCTCCGACGCCGCGGTCCTCGCGGGGATTTGCGACCCGCGACAGGTGACGTACACGCTTCTCGAAGGGCAGCTCGTCGGCACCTCGCTCGCGGAGTGGCAGGCGCGCCTCACGGCACGGAGAAAAGCCGGCCGTCCCGAAGCGGCGATGAGCCACCGCTTTCTTCTCGTCGACGCCGAGTCGAATGCGGCTGTCGCGAAGGTCGCGCACGAAGGAGAAGAGGCCCGGCTCGTCGACTACGTCTCGCTCCTCGAGCTGGGCGGATCGTGGCGGATCGTCGGGATCGTCACCGTGCGCGAAGCCCGCAATCCCGCAGCGACCTCGTGAGCGCGACACGGCGCGAGTTCCTGAAGGCGACGGCCCTCGCCGGAGGCGGACTCGTCGTCGGGTTCCGGCTGGACGCGTCGGCCGGGTCTCGCGACGGCGGGTCCGTCTTCCGTCCGAACGGCTGGGTGAAGATCGACGCGAGCGGAAAAGTCACGCTCCTCGTCGGGAAATCGGAGATGGGGCAGGGGGTGAGGACCTCGCTTCCGATGATCCTGGCCGAGGAGCTCGAGGCGGAATTCGCCGCGATCGAGGTCCTCCAGGCGGCACCGAGCCCCGAGTTCCCGGATCTCGAGACTTCCGGAAGCCGCAGCCTGAAGGACGGGTGGCTGCCGCTCCGGAAGGCGGGCGCCTCCGCGCGCGAGATGCTCGTCGCGGCCGCGGCCGCGCGGTGGGACGTTGCGGCCGACACCTGCCGTGCCGCGCGAGGCCGCGTGTCGCACCTCCCGAGCGGAAGAAGCCTCGGCTACGGAGAGCTCGTGGCGGCTGCGAGCCGGCTGCGGGTCCCGAGCGATCCTCCGCTGAAGAAGCCGTCCGACTTTCGCCTCGTCGGGCGTGACACGAGACGCGTGGACGGCCCCCCCATCCTCGCGGGGAAACCGCTTTACGCCTCGGACGTCCGGCGGCCCGGAATGAAGTTCGCGACCGTCGTGCGCTGTCCCGTCCTCGGCGGCGCCGTGAAGTCGTTTCGGGCTGAAACGGCACTCGCGGTGCCGGGCGTGCGGCTCGTCGCGCCCATCTCGGCGGGCCTCGCGGTCGTCGCGGACGACACGTGGGCCGCGCTGCGCGGGCGGGAAGCGCTCGAGGGGACGATCGTCTGGGACGAAGGTCCGAACGCGAGCA
>DATIFW010000247.1:0-2875 GCA_035455045.1 Thermoanaerobaculia bacterium
TCCCCGTCCTCGCGCGGGCGCTCGCCAAGAAACCAGAAGACCGGTATCCGTCGGCACGGGAGCTCGCGTCGGATCTCCGGGAAGCGCACGCCCGGATCGCGCCGCCGGAGGCAGCCGAGTCGGTTTCGGGCGACCCGGGTCGGGCTCGCTCACCGTGGGGAGTCCTCGTCGCAGGCGGGCTTCTGGCGCTCGCGGCCGCGACGTTCCTCCTGCTGCGGGGCTGTTAGTAGCTCGCCGACTGATTCTGCGTCCGGGAGGCGTTCCCCTCCCGCATGCGAACCGGGGATGCCGGGGTGCGATCGAGAACCGGGAGCCCGCCGCCGGTGTATCGCCCGAAGGAGAGAACGCCCGTCGGGCACGCCTGCACGCATGCGGAGCAACGCACGCACTGCGGATCCTCCATCGGAATGCCCTTGTTGGCGAAGTTCATGACGTCGATTCCCTGGTGGCAGACCGAGGTGCAGACGTTGCAGGAGATGCACTTCGCCTTTTCCGGGAATATTCGGAATCGTGAGAAGCGCGTGTAGATGTGCATCAGCGCCGCGAGCGGGCATGCGAAACGGCACCAGACGCGGCCGGAGAACCAGAAGTACATCCCGACGCCGACGATCCCCGCGAGGAAGACGTCGACGAGGTGGTAGTAGTTGAGCTGCACGCCGAGAACGGACCAGCCGGAGAGAAGCCCGTCGAAGAATCTGTGCGCGGCGTGGCCGACGCCCGAGTCGGGGGAACTCCACGAGAGGACCCGCGCGAAGAAGAGGAGGAAGGCCGCTCCGAGGATCACCTGTCCGGTCATGTTCACCCGGTTCCAGATGGGGCCGTGCGGCATCTTCTGCCGGTGCGCATCCCCCATCGTCTCGGCGAGCGCTCCACAGGAGCAGATCCAGCCGCAGTAAGCGCCCTTGCCCCAGCGCCGGATGATCAGCGGGATGAGGACGAACGTCTGTACGAATGCGATCACGAGCCACCACGCGAGCGGCCTCGGCGAGAACACGTTCCAGATGAAAAGGGGCCACGCGAGGATGAAGCCGAAGGCGCGCCAGTACTCGCGGCCGTGCCCCGAGTCGATTACGGGAAAGAGGTTGTCGGCGACCGTCTTCCCCACGCCGGAGTCGAACATTCCGTTGTGGCCGAGCAGCGGCAGTACGACGAACGGCAGGAGAAACAGCGGAACGATCTGAATCGCCGTGAGCGCCGCCGTTTGTGCCGTCACGTAGGGCGTTCGGCGACGGCGGATGCGGGCGATGCCGAACAGGAGGACGGCGAGACAGTATGCGATCGAGTAGTAGAAGCCGGGATCGCGCGCCGAGATCGCGACCGTTCCCGCAAGCGTCGAGGGATCGTCCGGCGCGGCGAGGTTGTAGGGAAAGAGACGGCGCTCCTGGAACCAGCGGTTGACCGCACCCCCCGCCTTCCAGTTGTAGAGAAACACGCAGAACGCCAGGAACGCGACGAAGGCCGCCCACGTGGCCGCTTTCCACTCGCCGCGGATCGGAATGCCCGAACGGCGGAAGAAGTCGAGCGGCGGCTCGCGGCCGATCATCGTGAAGACGACGTCGTTCGCGACCGTCGTCTCGTTTCCGGCCTCGTCTCTCAGCCGCACGCTGTCGGGGTCGATTCGGACGAGCTCTGTGCCGAACGCGACCCGAACCGAGCCGGGCGCGTGTGCGCCCGGCGGCTTCATGAAGTCACCCGTTGCTGTCGTGACGCGCTCGGAAGAGGGCTTCTCGACGGCAACCGGAGCGGCGGGGTTCTTCTCGAGCCTCGCGACCTTTTCGACGTTCTCGGGCTTTCCCCGTGCGAACTCCTTCCCGCGATAGGAAAGGGTGACGTGTGCGCCGGCGGTCGCCAGCGCGATCGCGGTCTCGAGAGCGGAGTCGCCGCCGCCGACGACGATCGCCTGTCGCCCGGCGAACTCCTTCGGGTCGTAGAGGCGATTGAAGACCTTGCCGGAATCCTCTCCGGCTATGCCGAGCCGGCGATGGTTGCCGCTCCTCCCGATCGCGACGATAGCGCGGCGGGCACGGGTGACAACGCTTCCCCCGCCGTGGTGGAGCCGGAGGATCTCGCCGCGCCTCTCGATCCGCTCGATGCGCGCCGGCGTGACTTCGACGCCAGCCGCTTTTCGTCGTGCTTCGAGGTCCTCCAGCAGCTGTTCCTTGGGATGAACCTCGGATCGGAACTGCAGGTCGCCCTCCGGCGTCATGCCGGTGGGGTAGGTGTAGATAGGCTTTCCTTTCGGAAAGTTGGCGACTGTCGAGAACACCTCGCTCGCCTCGAAGACGAGGAAGGAGAGCCCGGCTTTCTTCGCCTCGATCGCCGCGGCGATCCCGGAGACGCCGCCGCCGACGATCGCGAGGTCCACGACGTCCGCTTCGGCGGAGCGGGCCTCGCGAAACGCAGGCTCCTGAAGGATCGCCTGGACCGCGCGCGCGCCGGAATCCGAAGAGAACTTCAGGAGCGGCACGCCCGTCAGATCCCCAACCACCCGGACGCCGGGGAGAGCGGTCGTGCCGTCTTCCCGGATGTCCGGCAGCTTTTCGACGGTTCCTGCCGGCCAGCGCGTATGCAGCCAGTGCGTATAGCGGCCGATCAGCGAGAGCATCGACTTGCCTTTGATACTTCGAGAGCCACTGAGGTTTCGCATTCTCCCCCGCGAAGGCGGGCGGGGCAGTACGGGATGGTTAAGCTTCGTCGGTGCCCGAGCTTCCCGACATCGCCGCGTACCTCGTCGCGCTCGAGCCGCGCGTGTCCGGCAAGCCGCTCGTCGGCGTCCGGCTCGCGAGCCCGTTTCTGCTGCGGACGGTGAATCCGCCTCTCGCGGACGCGGAGGGTCGTCGCGTGATCGGACTTCGCCGCTTGGGCAAGCGGATCG
>DATIFW010000248.1:0-3304 GCA_035455045.1 Thermoanaerobaculia bacterium
CCGCCGCCGTCACCACCCACGCGCCTCGCGGAGCCGGCGGTCCACGTCCTCCGCGAGCGCCGCCTGGTCTTTCCACCAGCTCTCGGAGCGCTGCGCGTCGAGCTCCTCCACGGTCTTTCCCTGCTGCTCGACCCACGTGAAGTACTTCAGGTTGTGCCAGCGTTCCCTGCTCTCGCGGGTTCCTTCGGCGATCCAGTCGAGCTTCTGCCCGTGGAAGACGGACGCGAGGTGCGACTCGGCCCGCTCGCGCGTGAGGGGGCCCGTGCGCGCCGCAAGGCGCTTCAGGACGGACGGATACCGGTCGAGCGCGTCCGTCGCCACGGTGACCACGGCGTCGTCTTTTCCGAGCCGAAGCCACCGCGCGGTCTTGATCGCTCCTAGGATGTTGCAGATCCCGCTGATGCCGAGAAGCGTCGAGAGACGGTGCGCCGCCTCTCCCAGACCGCCTCCCGACGCGAGGAAGTCGCGGCCCGCGGGCTCGCTCACGAGCTGGAGGCCCAGCAGGCACTCCTCGTCGTCGATGCACATCATGGCGTCCAGGTTCGTGACGTGGTGGATCCACGTGACGTGCTTGTCGCCGATCCCCTCGATGGCGTGCCCTCCGTACCCGTTGCAGGAGAGCGTGGGGCACTGGACGGGCTCGAGGCCGACGATGCGCGTCCCGAAGCGCTCCTTGAGCGCGTCGCCGGCCGCGATCGTGCCCGCCGATCCCATGGCCGAGACGAACGCGGCCGGGCGGCCGGCCCCGAGCGCCTCGACCGCCTCCCCCGCCGCGGTTCCGGTGACGCCGTAGTGCCAGCGGTAGTTCGCCATCTCGGCGAACTGGTTCATGACCCTCACCCGCGGATTCGCCGCGAGGCGCTTGCACTCGTCGTAGATCTCCTTGACGTTGCTCTCGCAGCCGGGCGTCTTGATCGCCCGGGCGCCGTACGCGGCGATCTTCTCGAAGCGCTCGGCGCTCATCTCCTCCGGCAGGATGACGACCGACTCGTAGCCCATGCGCGGGCCGACCCACGCGCCCCCGATGCCGTAATTCCCGGTGGAGGGCCAGACGAGCGTCGTCGCGCCGGGCGCGACGTCGCCGGCGAGCTGGTGCTCCATGAGGACGGAGTACGTGGCCCCCACCTTGTGCGCGCCGGTCGGGAAATCCCGGGCATAGAGGAGGACGATGGGCGCCGCGACGCCGGTGAGAGCCTCGGGGAGGCGGAGCGCCCGCACGCGGCCGTCCTCCTCGTGCCACGTGATGTTGAAGAGGTTGACCGGGTCGAGCGGCGCCTCGCGCCGGGCGACGCCGGCCCGGCGCCTGAGCTCTGCGGGAAGGAGCGAGGGGTCGCGCATCTCCGAGTACGTCGGGCCGTGAATCATCCGTTTTTCTCCAGTGCCTCGCGGACGGCGTCGAGGGAGGGCGGGATTCTCTTCGGGGGGCCGACGGAGCGCATGGCGCCGCGAGTATCTTTCAGGCCGTTGCCGGTCGCCACGTGGAGGACGCGCTCTCCGCGCCTGACGAGGCCCTTCTCGATCGCGACCTCGAGGCCGGCGAGCGCGGCGACGCCCGTCGGCTCGGCGAAGACGCCGGTGGCGCGGGCCAGGCGCGGGATCCACGAGAGGATCGCCTCGTCGCGCGCCGTCACGATCGCGCCGCCCGAGGCGCGGACGGCCCGCAGGGCCTTGACGCCGTTTCGCGGCGCGCCCACGTTGATGGAGTCGGCGAGCGTCGACGCCTCGACCGGCTCGATGCGCTCGTCGCCGCGCGCGAAGGTCTTCGCGAGCGGCGAGGCGCCCTCGGCCTGCACGGCCAGGAGGCGCGGGAGGCGGTCGATGACGGCGTGCCTCTTCATCTCGACGAGCCCCTTCCAGATCCCCGCCGTCGTGCAGCCGTCGCCGAGAGCCACGGTCACGACGTCGGGCATCCGGCCGCGCATCTGCTCGCCGATCTCCAGGCCGCAGGTCTTCTTCCCCTCGACGAGATACGGGTTGATCGCGCAGTTGCGGTTGTACCAGGAGAACGCCGCGACCGAGGACTGACACGTCCGGAACGCGTCCTCGTACGGACCTTCCACCAGGAACACGCGGGCCCCGTACACGAGGAGCTGGGCGACCTTCGCCTCCGGCGCGGTCACCGGCACGAAGATGAACGCCCTCATCCCCGCCTCGGCCGCGAACCCGGCCAGCGACGAGGCCGCGTTGCCGGTCGACGAGCAGGTGATCTCCTTCCGGCCGAGCCACCGCGCGCGCGTGACGCCCACGGAGCTCGCGCGGTCCTTGAACGAGGCCGTGGGGTTGCGGCCGTCGTCCTTGACGAAGAAGGCGCCGAGGCCGAGCTCCTTCGCGAGCGCCGGCGCCTCGACCACGGGAGTGAAGCCCACCTGGAGGCGCGGCGGGACGACGTCGTCGGGGAGGGGCAGGAGCGCCCGGTAGCGCCAGAGCGAGAGATCGCGGTCGGCCTCGAGGGCCGCGGCGCCGAAGGTCCGCGCGATGAGGTCGTGGTCGTACTCGACGTCGAGGATTCCCTCGATCCCGCACCGCGGGCAGGTGTACTCCTCCTCGCCGTGCGCGTAGACGGCCCCGCACAGGACGCACCTCAGGCCCGTGACCTTCTCGAGCGAAGGGCTCACGCCGTCACCGTTTCAGCGCCCGGGCCGCGGCGGAGTCGCGCATGGGCAGCGTGAAGCGGCGAACGCCGTCGAAGGCGTGCAGCGCGGCGGCCACGGCGGGCGCCGTCGGCACGAGGCCGATCTCCCCCACTCCCTTTGCGCCGAAAGGACCGTCGGGCTGCGGATCCTCCACGAGGATCACCTCGACTTCGGGCATGTCCTGAGCCCTCAGGACGCCGTAGTCGCGGATGCGGAACGAGACCGGCATGCCGTCCTTGCAGACCATCTCCTCCGTGAGCGCGTAGCCGAGGCCCATGTGGATGGAGCCTTCGATCTGCCCCTCGCAGAGCTTCGGGTTGATGGCGCGCCCCACGTCGTGGGCGGCCACGACTTTCGACACGCGGCCCTTCTCGTCCACGACGACGACCTGAGTCGCGAAGCTGAAAGCCGGGTGAAGCTTCATCGGCTTGCCGGGAGGCGGCTCGTGGCCGAGCTTCGTCGTGTCGTCCACGAGGACTTCGCCCACGTAGACGGTGCCCGCGAGGCTCGCGAGCGTCTTTCCGGAATCCAGGTCGGCTTTCAGCTTCCGGGCCGCGTCGACGACGGCGCGGCCGCCGAGATACGTCGCCCGCGAGCCCGTCGTCTGGCCCACCTCCATCGGGAAGCGCGTGTCGACCCGCGCCCGGAAGATGGACGCCGGAAGACCCGTG
>DATIFW010000249.1:0-12943 GCA_035455045.1 Thermoanaerobaculia bacterium
ACCGGCCGGGAGCGCTCGACGCCGGGACGGTCGAGGGCTACATCGAGAGGCGGCGCGGGAAGAAGTTCACCTACCCGCTCCCGCAGCTGGAGCCGATCCTCAAGGACACCTGGGGCGTCCTCGTCTACCAGGAGCAGGTCATGCTCGCCGCGCGAGTCGTGGCAGGCTATTCGCCGGGCGAAGCGGACAAGCTCCGCAAAGCCATCGGGAAGAAGGACGAAGCGCTCCTGAAGGCCGAGGGGGACAAGTTCATCAAGAAGGCGGTCGCGAACGGGACGCCGAAGAAAAAGGCCGAGGAGCTGTGGGCGCTCATCCTTCCGTTCGGCCGCTACGGCTTCAACAAATCGCATTCCGTCGTCTATGCGCTCCTGGCGTACCGGACGGCATGGATGAAGGTTCATTTCCCGGTGGAGTTCCTCGCGGCCACGCTCACCGCGAACTCGGGCAGCTCGGACGAAGTCGTCAAGTACGTGAACACCTGCCGCGACATGAGGATTCCGGTGCTGCCGCCGGACGTCAACGCCTCGGACCTTTCGTTCACGCCCGACGAATCCGCGATCCGGTTCGGTCTCGGAGCCGTCAAGGGCGTCGGCGAAGGCGCGGTGGCCTCCGTTCTCGCCGCGCGCGCGGGCGACGGCCCGTTCAGGTCGCTCACGGATTTCTGCTCGCGTGTCGACCTTCGCCTGAACAACCGGCGGGTCGTCGAGGCGCTGATCAAGTCGGGCTGCTTCGATTCCCTCGGGAAGAGCCGGGCCGCGTTTCTCGACGGGCTCGACCATGCGATCGCCGTGGCGACGGACGCGCGCGAGGCCGCTTCCTCGACTCAGGCGCTTCTCTTCGACGTTCCGAAGGAGACGCGAATCGAGGATCAATTCCCCGACAAGCCCGAATGGAGCGTCGACGAGAAGATCCGCTACGAGAAGGAGACGCTCGGCTTCTACATCACGGGCCATCCGCTCGCGCGATTCGAAGACGAGATCCGGATGTTCGGCGACGTGACGTGCGAGACGCTGCGCGAGCGCCTCGACGGACAGGTGAAGCTCGTGGGGCTCGTCGGAACGGTCAAGAAGAGCCAGATCAAGAAGGGCCAGAACGAAGGAAAGATGATGGCGAAGGCCCTCGTCGAGGACCTCACGGGCTCCGTCCCCGTGACGGTTTTCGCGGGGCTCCTCGAGCGCGTCGGATCCTGGCTCGCCCCGGGGCGGCCGGTGCTCGTCACCGGGACGGTGCGCCTGGCCATGGCGCCGGGGGGCGCGACGCACGACGCGTCCGAGAACGAGTCCGCCGGCATGCCGATCGAGATCATCGCGCGCGAGATCCAGCCGGTCGAGGGAATGAAGGAGCAGAACGCGAAGGAGATCCTGATCGTCCCTTCGAACTTCGAGACCTTCGATGAAGAGACGCTCGAGAAGATTCTTAGAAGGTATCCTGGGGGGGTACCTGTCTCGCTCGAGGAGCGGCGGCCGGGCCAGTTTGTCGCACGGCACAAGATCCGCCGTGACCTATGGGTGCGCCCCACGCCCGAGTTCACGGCGTCGATGGAGACCCTTCTCGGTCCGAACTCCGTCCGATATTCCTATTCGGCTTCTCCATGACCGGAGAGGGCGAAGCCGGCCCCGCGTTCGCCGCCGAGGAGGTCACCGCCCAGCTCGTGCGCGCGGGCGAAGTCGCCGACCGGCGAGAAGTGGGGCTCTGGTTCGTGGGAGGAGCGCTTCGTGACCTGCTCCTCGGCCGACCGCTTCACGACGTGGATCTCGCCGTGGAGGCGGCAGCCGCGAACGCGCTCGAGCTCGCGACGCGCCTCGGGGCACTTCCGGGCTGGACGCTCGAGAAGTCCCACGCGCGGTTCGGGACGGCGAGGCTGCGCGCGCCCGGCGGCCTGCGCGTGGACGTCGCCGCGACGCGCCGCGAGGAGTATCCGGCGCCGGCGAGCCTGCCCATCGTCACGGGCACGACCACGATCGAGGAGGATCTCGGCCGCCGGGACTTCACGATCAACGCGATGGCCCGGCGAGTGGGCAAACGGGGCCTGACGGGAACCGTCCTCGACCCATTCGGCGGTCGAGAGGACCTTGCCTCCAAGACGCTTCGCCTTCTGCACCCGAAATCCCTCGTCGACGACCCGACGCGCGCCTACCGGGCGGTGAAATACGCGGTGCGGCTGGGATTCTCATGGGATGGGGATTTCGAAAAGGCAATCAAGAGGGCCCGTACCGCAGGCGCCTTCGGAGCTCTTTCAGGCGACCGGATGCGCAGGGGTTTCGAGGAGATCTTCTTGGAAGGGCATTGGGATCGCTCGCTGCGGCTCGCGGCGGAGCTCGAACTCTTCGGCGACGTGCTCCCAGGCTGGGGAGTCCCCCATTCACCTTCTAAGAGAAAATCGACCTCTCGATCCGCGCCGGCATTCCCCGACGCGCCCTGTCCGGAACCCGAGCCTCCGAAAGCAGAAATCTCCTGGAAGCGTCTCCTCGCGCCGCTGACGGCCGTCGAGCGCGCCGCGGTCGCCTCTCGCCTGAACTTTTCGAGAGCTCTGAGGCGTGCCGCGGAAGCGGAGGCGCGATGACAAGGGGCCTGCTCCTCGCGGTGCTGCTCGCGACAGACCCCTCTCCATCGCCCGCCCCGACACCGACAGCCCCCCCGACCCCGACGCCGACGCCCGAGAAGCGCGATCCTCGTCTCGTCGCCGCGCTCGAGTCCCGGCAGGGCATCGGGATGGAGCGGGTCGCTCTCTTCGACGACGGGACTCTCGTGAGGGTTCGGGGATACCGCGCCCAGCAGATCGTCGACCGCAAGTCGATCTCGCCGCAGGAGATCGCCGTGGTGCGAAGAGTCTGTCTCGAGGCTTTGACCGTGCGGGCGAAAGACGTGGAGGACCCGGCCCGGTCGGCGCTCGGGGACGCGCAGGCCCGGCGCATCACGCTCGAGATCACCGATCCGGGCGGAGGCTCGCGGATCTACACGTACGACGATCTCACGTCTCTTCCGCTGGCTGTGGGGAGAGCGCGGGGAGCGCTGGAGGACCTCCGTTCCCGGTTCGAGAAGCAGGATCTCGCCGAGACGAAGTGGGACACGAAAGCTCTGAAATCCGGCGCGTTTCTCCGAAGGCGGGCCGACGGCGTCTGGTATCGCGTCGTTCACGACGACACGCTGGATCACGACTTCGAGCTCGAGGAGCTCGACTCGAGCGGCGAGCAGGGGAGCCACAAGCTGAGGATCTTCGTGTATCGGGGGGACATCCCGCGGCTCTTCATGGATCCCGCCGCCGCCGGTCCAGGCCCACCCGCGCCCTCGCCCGCGACGAGGCGCTGAGCATGGTGCGCCTGACCGCCGGAATCTGGCGCGGGCGGAAGCTGGCGATTCCGCGAGGCATCCGGCCGACGACCGGGCTCGCGCGCGAGGCGGCGTTCGACATCCTGGGGGCTGATGTCGTCGGCGCCAGGGTGCTGGATGCGTGCGCGGGCTCGGGAGCCTACGGCCTCGAGGCGCTCTCGCGCGGCGCCGCGCACGCGACGTTCGTCGAGGCGGATCGGGAGGTCGTGAGAGTCTTGAGGGGGAACGTGGAAAGGCTCGGCGCGGGGGAGAGGGCGTCGATAGAAGAGTCGTCTGTGGCACGTTTTTCTTTGAAAGGGGAAGAGGGCAAAAGGTCGCGACGCGCGGGGCAAACGGAACGCATGGACCTCGTGTCTGTGGCCCGCTTTTCTTCGAAGGTGAAAGAGCGATCACCGAGCGTCGCTCGGCATCGTGCGCCGTCCGCCGACGGCGCGTCAAAGCCCCATTCACCTTCTGAGAAATCTGCAGACTCTCACCCGAGCCCCCGCGCCGCGGAATTTGACGTGATCTTTCACGATCCCCCTTTCGAAGAGGATTCTCTTGCGGACCTGCAACTCCTGCTCCCACTCGTATGCTCCGGCGGCTGGTTGTTTCACGAGCGGGGCGACGACGAGATCCTTCGCCCTTCAGGGCTCGAGCCGGCGGACCGTCGGCGCTACGGCACGACGCGTTTCCTCATCTTTCGCCCTTCGGGGGATCGGTAGGCCTGCTAAACTCCGCGCTTCGCCGCAGCGCGGCTTCGGAGCGTAAAACCATGGGCAAGAACCGCAGCCTTTTCACGTCGGAGTCCGTCACGGAAGGCCACCCGGACAAGATCGCCGATCAGATCTCGGACGCGATTCTCGACGCGATCCTCAGGGACGATCCGCTCGGGCGCGTCGCGTGCGAGACGCTCGTGACGACGGGCCTCGCGCTGATCGCCGGTGAGATCACGACGAAAACGTACGTCGACATTCCGGGCATCGTGCGGGAGACGATCCGCGACGTCGGCTACACGCGGGCGAAATACGGGTTCGACTACGAGACCTGCGCGGTCATCTCCACGATCGACAAGCAGTCGCCCGACATCGCGATGGGGGTCGACACCGGCGGCGCCGGCGACCAGGGCCTGATGTTCGGGCTTGCCGTACGGGAGACCGAGGAGTTCATGCCCCTCCCGATCACGCTCGCGCACAAGCTCACGATGCGCCTCGCCGAGGCCCGCAAGTCGAAGACGCTGGAATGGCTCCGCCCCGACGGCAAGAGCCAGGTCACGATCGAGTACGAAGGCGATCGGCCGGTGCGCGTGGAGGCCGTCGTCATCTCCACGCAGCATGCCGAGACGGTTCCCACGCCGGAGCTGCGCGAGGCCGTCCGCGAGGAGATCATCCGGCCCGTCGTGCCCGCCGCGCTTCTCGACGACGAGACGAAGTTCCACATCAATCCGACCGGCCGCTTCGTCGTCGGAGGGCCTCAGGGCGACACGGGACTGACGGGCCGCAAGATCATCGTCGACACGTACGGCGGCTTCGGGCGCCACGGCGGGGGCGCTTTTTCGGGCAAGGACGCCACGAAGGTGGACCGCTCGGCCTCCTACATGGCGCGCTACATCGCGAAGAACCTCGTGGCAGCCGGACTCGCCGACAAGGTGGAAGTCCAGCTCGCATACGCGATCGGGGTCGCGGATCCGGTCTCCGTCCTCGTCGAGACGTTCGGCACGTCGAACGTCGACCCGGCGGCCCTTTCGAAGCTCGTGCGCGAGCATTTCAAGCTCACGCCGAAAGGCATCATCGACGCGCTCGACCTGAGGCGCCCCATCTTCAGGAAGACCGCGGCCTACGGGCATTTCGGTCGTCGCCTCCCGGAGTTCACGTGGGAGCGCACCGACAAGGCCGAATCCCTCGCGGCGGCCTTCCGCGCCGCGGTGCCCGCCACCGCCTGAAGAGAGATTTCTTAGAAAGAGAAGAGGGCTGGGCGACCGCCGCATTGCCCGTGTTTCGGCGCTGCGTGGGCAAGGTTCGAAGAGAGACCTGCTTAGAAGGTGAAGAGGGCCGCACTCACGCCGATGCCCGATTGCGCCGCCCCGGATCGGGGCGGACATCTCCCCCTAACCCTTTCTAAGAAATCTCCTCTTCTTCTTCCGTTCTGTCTTCCCTTCTTCTTCTACCTCATCCTCGTCTATATCATGCAAGCGTGATCATGTGATATGGTCTAGCCGTGCTGGAATCTTCCGCCGCCCTCTCCGCCCTCGCCGACCCGCTGCGCCTGAGGGCCGTTCGACTGCTCTCCCGCGAGGAGCTGCAGGTGCGGGAGATCCAGCGGATCCTCGGGGTCGGCCAGTCGCGCGTCTCGAACCACCTCGCGGTGCTCCGGCGCGCCGGCCTCGTCGAGACGCGTCGGACGAACGGGGCCGAGCGGTACGCGGCCACGGGCGACGGCCGGAAGCTCTGGCTCTCGGTGGCTCCGGCCGTCACGGACTCCGCGTTCCCGGCGGACGACGAGCGCCTGAAGGACGTTCTCGAGGAGCGCGCCACGGGCCTTCCCGAGGTCAGCTTCGACGCGGTCGCGGGGGAGTGGGACCGGTTCCAGGGACCGTTCTACTCGCCGGGAGTCCGCGAGGCGGCGCTCCTCAGGCTCGTCCCACGCGGCCTCCGGGTCGCCGATATCGGGTGCGGCACGGGCCTCCTGACGCTCACGCTGGCCGGCGTGGCGGAAGCGGTCGAGGCCGTGGACGCGAGCGAACGCATGGTGCGCCTCGCGCGCGAGAAGCTCCGGCGCGCCGGCGCTGCGAACGTGACGGTGCGGCGTGCGCGCGCCGAGAAGCTGCCGTTCGATGACGGGGCGTTCGACGGGATCTTCGCGTTTCACCTTCTCCGGCATCTCGTCAGGCCTGCGGATGCGCTTGGGGAGCTCGCACGAACCGTGAAACCGGGCGGCCGCGTCGTCCTCGTCGAGCTCGAGCCCCACGGCGTTCGCGCGCTGCGCGCCGTGACGGGTGCACATCATCTCGGTTTGCCGCGGGAGACCGTTCGCGCCGGTCTCCATCGTGCCGGCTTCGCCGATGCGCGCTTCACGGCTTTCGCTCCCTACCGCGTTTCCTCGGCCTCCGGGGAGGTCACTCTCGCCACGTACATCGTCGACGCCGTTCGGGACGGAGATCGACGAGAGCTCGCCGGGGGTTCCCTTGGAAGGAAAGAGAGCCGGGATACGCGTCGAGTCCCTGCCAGCAAAGCGACAACGGATCCGAGCCCTATTCACCATTCGAAGGACGGGTCTCCAGAGAACCTGCCGACTCGCCTGGTTTCAACCGGCGAGGCAAGGTCGGCGCCCCGCCCTATTCACCATTCGAAGAAGGGTCCTCTTCGGACCCGACACTCCAATTGACGCTGGCTGATGTTTCCTGATTGATTCTCGAAGGGAGATTCCAATGACCGTTTCGACCCTCCCCGCCCACCACGTGAAGGACCTCTCTCTCGCCGCGAAGGGACGGCTCCGCATGGAATGGGCCGATCGCTCGATGCCCGTTCTCGCCCGCATCCGCGAGCGATTCGAGAAAGAAAGGCCGCTCGCCGGCATCCGTCTGTCGGCCTGCCTCCACGTCACGACCGAGACGGGAAACCTCGCCCGCGCGCTTCAGGCAGGCGGCGCCGATCTCGTGCTCTGCGCCTCGAACCCCCTTTCCACGCAGGACGACGTGGCCGCCGCACTCGTGGCCGAATTCGGGATCTCGACTTACGCGATCAAGGGCGAGGACAACCAGACCTACTACGCGCACATTCAGGCCGCGCTCCAGCACAAGCCGAACATGACGATGGACGACGGGGCGGATCTCGTGTCGTCGCTGCTGTTCATCGCCCTCGGCAAAGAAGGCCAGCTGGAGCCCTCTCTCGCGGCCTGGGCCCGGGCCCTTCCGGCCGCCGAGCGGAAGGCTCTCCTCGAAGGGATCATCGGGGGAACGGAGGAGACGACGACGGGGGTCATCCGCCTCAAGGCCATGGAAAAAGAAGGCGTGCTCAAGTTCCCGGTCGTCGCCGTGAACGACGCGGAGACGAAGCACTTCTTCGACAACCGGTACGGGACGGGCCAGTCCACGATCGATGGCATCATCCGCGCGACGAACCTCCTGATCGCCGGCCTGAACGTCGTCGTGGCCGGGTACGGCTGGTGCGGCAAGGGCGTCGCGATGCGGGCGAAGGGCCTCGGCGCGAACGTGATCGTCACCGAGATCAATCCGGTCCGCGCGATCGAGGCCGCCATGGACGGCTTCCGCGTGATGCCGATGTCCGAAGCCGCGAAGGTCGGCGACGTTTTCGTCACGGTGACGGGCAACAAGAGCATTCTCGGTGACGGACACTTCGCGGCGATGAAGTCCGGCGCCGTCATCGCGAACTCGGGCCACTTCAACGTCGAGATCGACATCCCGTCGCTCGAGAGGCGGGCCTCGTCCCGCCGCATGATCCGCGAGTTCGTCGAGGAGTTCCGCCTCAAGGACGGGCGCACGATCTTCCTGCTCGGAGACGGGCGCCTCATCAACCTCGCCGCCGCCGAAGGCCACCCCGCGTCGGTGATGGACATGTCGTTCGCGAATCAGGCCCTCGGCGCCGAGTACATGGTCAAGAACCACGCGACTCTCGGAAACAAGGTCCACTCCATTCCCGCGGCGATCGACGCCGAGATCGCGCGCCTCAAGCTCGCGTCGATGGGCATCGCGATCGACGTGCTCACGAAGGAGCAGGAGAAGTACCTGGCCGGATGGGAAGAGGGTACGTGAGACGAAGAGGAAGAGAAGATTTCTTAGAAGGGTAATAGGGCTCAGGGGACGAGCGTCCGGCCCCAGGGCGGTGGGCGCGGGGCGGCCGGGTGGCGCGGCACCGCCGGCGCATCGCGGTCGGGCACCTTCTAAGAAAATTCCGGAGAAGATTCTTAGAAAGGGTTCATGCAAGGCGGCTGTTGCCCAGCCGGTCGGCCGTGCACATAGGCACGGGCACCTTCTAAGGGAATCTTCTCTCCTGGCTCTCTCTTCGTCCTTCTCTCAGGTCCTGACTCCAAGCAGACCCCACGCCGCCCCGAGGCCGAAGAAGACATTCGGCGCCCAGGCGGCGAGGAAGGGCGGGATCGCGCCCTGCTGCCCGAACGAGACGAGAAGTGCGGACAGGAAAAGGTAAGTCAGGCCGAGAAAAAGCGCGGCGCCGACCCCCGCGACGGCCCCGCGCTTGCCGTACGTGAACGCGAAGGGGAGTCCGACCAGCGTGAGCAGAAGGGCAGATGCCGCCGCCGCGGTCTTCTGGTGGAGACCGGTCGCGAGCGCCGCGGTGTCGGCGCCGGCCCTGCGACGAACGTCGATGAAGCGCGCGAGCTCGCGAAACGTCATCTGACGCGGGTCGTCCCGGCCGGAGGCGAAGCCGGCGGCGGCTTCCGGCGCCTCGATGAAGAAGGGTTCGTCACGCCGGATGGCCAGGGCGTTGCCCGGCGAGAACGTCCGGATCCAGCCGCTCTCCGCGAGGAGACCCGTCCCCGGCGCGAGGCGGGCCCGGGGCGCATCGTGGCGCGAGATGAGCCGCCAGCTCGCGGAGTCGATCTGAAGCACCGTGACGCCGCTCGCGACCCGGGAGACCGGATCGTATGCGTCCGCGGCCAGGAAACGCCCTCCCTCGCCCCGGAACCAGGAGCCGCCGGCCCCGCTGAGAGGCGGTTTCTGGCCCTTGAGAAGAAAGCGGATGCGGTCGGACTCGGAGGCGGCCGCGGGAACGACGCGCTCCGCGAACACGAAGAGGCCGGCCCCGGCCGCGACGGCGAGGACGAGAAGGGGAGCCGTAGCCCGATGAAGGGAGACTCCGTGCGCCAGAAGCGCGGTGGTCTCGGCGGAACGCACGAGGCTCGCGACGGTCACGAGCGCCGCCACGAGAAACGCGAACGGCACGATGTCCAGAATGATCGGGGAGAGAAAGGCCTGGTAGTAACGCAGGATGAGCGCCGTCGGCGGCCGATGCCGCGCGATGTCGTCCGAGATTTCGAGGTAATCGATCAGGACGTAGAGCGTGGCGATCGAAATCGCGACGAGGGCGAAGACGCCGAGGAATCTGCGCGCGACGTAGCGGTCGATGAGGAGGACGCCCGGAAAAGGACCCCGCCGGGGGGTCGGACCCTTCCCGGCGGCGAGAGCCTGTTCCCGGGCCGTGCCCCCCGTCGGAACGGCTGGAGCGGCGGCCTTCACGGGAAGGGAGAAGACCTCTTTGTCACGTCGAACTCGGGCGAGTGCGAAGCCCCCGAACGCCAGGAGGAGGAGGTTCGGCAGCCACATGGCGAGGGCCGGTGACATCCGCCCTTCGATCGCGCGGGCCTCGCCTGTCGCGAGAAGGGCGTAATAGAGAAGCACGATTGCGACCGACACCGCGAACCCGGCCGCCCGCCCCCCTCGCCGGTTGACGATTCCGAGAGGGAGCCCGATGAGGCCGAAGACCAGGCACGCCGCCGGCAGCGCGAACTTCTTGTGGACCTCGGTGAGCGCGAGCCTCCGGTCCTCGGGCCGCCGCGCCTTTGCCGCGGCTCGCTCCAGGAGCTCGCGAAGCGTCTGCTCGCGAATCTGTTTTTCCGTGACACCGCGGGTCGGTCCGTTGTCCTGGAGGACCATGCGGTGCCGTGAGAAGGACGTGACGTCGTAGCGGGCGCCGCCGTCCTGCATGTGGTGGGTTTCGGCGTCCTCGACGCGCAGCCAGAGTCGTCCCTCGTCCTCCTCCAGCTCCAACCAGCCTCGCTTGGCGAGCGTCAGCCGTTCGCCCTCGGCGCTGGACCGGTCCGAGATGATGAGGCCCGTGAGCTCGCGGCGGTCGGACGACGCCCCTTCGGCGTAGACCCGCAGACCCGCGAACTCGGGACTGAAGACGCCCGGCTGGATCCGCTGAGCGAACGCGAAACTCGACAGGCGGAGCTTCATCGAGTAGAGGAGGTGGTTCGTCCGCGGGACGACGCCGAGCATCAGCGCGAGCGTTGCGCCGCCAATCGCGAAAGCGAGGAGGCCGATCGGCCGGTAAAGGGAGAGGAGGTCGACGCCCGACGCGCGGAGGGCGGTCAGCTCGGAGTCCGCCGAGAGCCGGCCGATTCCGATCAGAAGCCCGAGAAGAAACGCGACGGGAAGCGTGAGGACGACGATGTGCGGGAGCGAGAGGGCGACGACGAGCCCGGCCTCGGCGAAAGGCTGCTCACTCTGGACCAGAAGCTCCGAGAACTGCACGAGTCCTCGGACGGCCATGAAGCCCGTATAGGCGAGGAACCCCACGAGCGTGGGTCCGAGAACTTCCCGAAACAGATAACGATCCAACAGCCGCTGCACCGAAGCCGATGGTAAGACGAGGAAGAAGATTCTCTTAGAAGGGAATATCAGCGGACGCTGGATCATGGCGCAAGCCGAGACGCTCCCACCGGGCGTGCTGTCGCAGAAGGAGTTTCTTAGAAAGCGCCCGTAAAGCCTCGGTGTCACTTCATCTACCGGCCACGGGCCCACGCACGGCCTCTAAGGAGGCTCCACGCCAATATGCAACGTCCGATAATATTTATTATGTTAAATCATCGAGGCTCCTTGCCTAATGAAATAAGGGGCCGCGAAGCCTGGCGGCCCTCAGCTCTTCCCTGCGCGTGCCGGCAGGACGGCAGGTACGAACCGAGGTTTTTCTTTTAGAAGGTGAATGAGGAGAGAAAGGCGCTATCTCGCAGAGGCGCTCCAGTCTCCGGCGGCCCCGCTTACCCTTCTGAGAAATCTTCCGCGGCGGTCCGTGACGCGTCGACGGTGCGCTCGAGCGCGGACGACGAAGGTGGAAGGTTTGTTCGTCCGAAAGCTGGCGACTATTTCTTCGCCTTCGCAGCTCTTGCCTTCACGAAGCGGCCCTGTGTCTCCAGATCGATGTCTCCCGCTCCGATGCGCCGCGCGAGATCCCGAATCGCTTCGAGGATCTCGTCCTTCTTGTGGATGCGTCCCTTGAGGACGAGGCTGACTTTGTAACGCTTGTCTTCGGGCGCGAAGTCGAGCGTGTACGCCCTCTTCATTCCACCGAGCTTCGAGCTCGCGCCGCGCCGCGCGTCTTTCTTCACTTCGCGCAGAACGTCGCGGCTGAGCGTGTCTCCGCTCGCCATCGCCATCACCGCAGCGAGCATGAGGTCTTCGTCCTTCAATCTCCCGAGCTCCAGCAGAAACGAACGCGACCCGATGTCGGCGCGCCGACACTCCGCCTGCACAAGCTCGGGAAGTCGCCCGATCGACAGCGCCTCCGTGATCGTCACTCGCGATTTTCCGACGGCGTCGGCGATCTGCTCGTGCGTGTATCCGTGGCGTTCCTGGAGTGCCCTGTAACCGTCGGCCTCCTCGAAAGGGCTCAGGTCCTTGCGCTGGAGATTTTCGACGAGCGCGATCTCGAGCAGCTCGTTGTCGGCCACGTCCATCTCGATACACGGAATCTCCGAGAGACCCGCGTCGAGAGAGGCGCGAAATCGCCGCTCGCCCGAGATGATGGTGAAGCGCCCGTCGCCTCGGGGACGCACGAGGATCGGCTCGAGAACGCCCTTGTCCACAATCGACCTCGTGAGGTCGGTGAGATCCCCCATCGCACTGCGCGGCTGATCGGGGTTTGCCTCGATGAGGTGGATCGGAATGCGGCGTCCGACCGGCAATTCGTCCGCGCGGACGAGCTGCTCGACGAAGTGCGAGTCGTGACGCATGCGCGAAGTTTCCGGCAGACCGCGGCGCTTAGACACGAGACAGGATCTCCTCCGTCAGGCTGTAGTACTCGAGCGCGCCTGACGAGCGCGGAGCGAATGTGAAGATGGATTCTCGATACGCTGGCGACTCCTCCAGCCGAATGGACTTCGAGATCGTCGTCTTGAAGAGCTTCCCCTTGAAGACCTCGTTGATCTGGCTCTGGATGTCCCTCCCGAGCGTCGTGCGCTTGTCGTGAAGCGTGATCACGACGCCCAGGATCTGGAGGTTCGGATTCGGCCGGTTCTTGATCTTCTCGATCGTCTCCAGGAGATCGTCCGTCCCCTCGAGCGCGAAGTACGAGGACTGAATCGGAATCAGGATGTGCGTCGAGGCGACGAGTGCGTTCACGGTGATCATGCCGAGCGTGGGCGGCGTGTCGATGAGGATCGCGTCGTACTCCCCCGACTCGCGCACGACCTGAAGCTTGTCCTTGAGGCGGAAATGCCCGTCGAGCTCACCGAGCAATTTCGACTCGACCTTTGCGAGCGAGATGCGGGCCGGCGCGATCGTGAGCTTCGGGACGTTCGTCTCCTTGACGATGTCGAAGAACGAGACGTTCGGGTCGGTCAGCACCTCGTACACGGACTTCTCCACGTCCTTTCGATCCACGAACGACATCGTGGAGTTGCCCTGGGGATCGAGGTCGATGAGGAGTGTCCGGAGGCCCTTTTGCGCGAGGGCCGCGGCGAGATTGATCGCGGTGGTGGTCTTCCCCACGCCGCCTTTTTGATTTGCAACGGTGATGATCATGCGCCGGCGACGCGGATGATACGGACGGGGCGACGAGGCTTCAAGGACGATCCGTTCGTCCAGCAGGGAAAATCACATCCGGTACTTGCCGAGGGTGTCAGGATCGACTTCCTCCAGCCACTTCCTCAGGCGCTC
>DATIFW010000250.1:0-6731 GCA_035455045.1 Thermoanaerobaculia bacterium
ACCGTGAAGATCAAGCCGAAGGGGCAGCCCGCGATCGAGGTCCCGACGCCGCCCGAAGAGCCCGCGAAGGTGCCCGAGCAGAAGGAGCCCGGCGCGCTCGTGCTCGACATCGCGGGAGGCGTCGTGGAGTCGAACCTCGGACAGTACTTCCGGCCGGGGGACTACGAGCTCAGGCTCACGGTGACGGACGCGGCGACGCAGAAGAAACTCGACCTCGCGGCTCCCTTCACGGTGACGGGCGCGGCGCCTCCGGCTCCGGCCGCCGCACCCGCTCCGAAAAAGAAGGGCTGAAGCTCGAGGCCGGCGCCCCGCAGGCCGTCAGTCGATCCTCACGCTCGCCGAGCCGACCCCGATGCGGTTCGTGGCGACGTCGCGGACGGTGGCCACGAAGCGCATGTTGCCCTTGCGGGACTTGACCTCTCCCGTGTATTCGAACGGCTCGTTTGCGGTCTTCGCGAGAGTTGCCGCGTCCACGAGGATCGTCTTCCGATCCGGGACCGCGTTCGAGCGCGCCCCGCTGTCCTCGACGGCCGCGAGACTGACGTCCACGACCGCCTTCTTCCGGCCGCCCTCGTCGAGGAACGTGAACGCGGAGAGAGGGACGGAAACCTTGAAGGGCGCGAGGCGGCGCCCGATGCCGCCCCCCTTCTTCGGAGGGCCGATCGCGAGCGAGACCGGGAACTCGCCGCTCGCCTCCGGCGTGACGAGCGCGAGCTCCATGCGGTCGCGGGCGCTCGCGTCCGCGGTCTTCGCGCCATAGGCGCGGCGGGCGCGCAGCGTCACGCCCGGGCGAGTCGACGTGACCTTCACGCTGTGGTCTGTCTTCTTCGGATCGAGCGCCGCGAGCGTGACTCCGATCGAGTAGTAGCTCGCCGACTCCTGATAGATGCGCTCGAGGGCGCGACCGAACGTGTTGCGGTTCTGGACGAGGATTCCACCCGTTTCCTCGGCGAGGCCCGCGAGCGCCTCGCGGCGGTTCACATCGGCCAGGAACGGGGACAGGACAGGCGCGTCGGACTCGGAGGCGTCCGTGTCGGTCGCGAGGCCGCGGGCGTCGAGCGCGTGCACGGTGATGCCCGACCGGTTCGCCTCGGCGACGACCGCCCGGAACTCCTCGGTCACCGAGTAGTCGAACTGGCTCAGAGTATTCGTCGCGAGCGCCTGTGCGAACGTCTGCCCGGGCCGGAGCTCGATCCCGCTGGAGATCCAGAACGCCACGCGCTTTCCGGAGCGCGCCGCGAGGGCCGCGAACGCCCGCCTGAGCTCGTCGAGGGTGCCCTTCTCCCGGCTCCGGATCTGTTCGCTGTAGCTCCGGATGGTGCCGTTGCGGGACGAAGGACGCTGACGGCGCGCGAGGCTCACGTCCTGGCGGTACTGGGACTCCCAGAAGAACCCGCGAGGGGCGATCTTCTCGACGCGTGAGAGGCCGTCGAGGAGGGACTCCTTGGAGCTCGTGAACGGCGTGATGACGTGCGACGAGACGTTGTACGACAGGATCGCCATGCTGTCCGACGGGGAGAGCCGGGTCACGAAATCGCGAAGCCCTTCGAGGACGCGCTTGCGGTCGGACGGCAGGAGGTGCTCGTCGTCGAAGAACACGAGGAACTGGCGCGGCACGTAGCGGTCTGCGCCCGCCGCGGTCGTCTCGAGGATGAAGTCCGGCGATGCGGTCGCGAGATCCGGGCCGTGGAGCTGGCCCGTCTCGACCCGGGCGAAATAGTCGAGCGGAAGCGTCTTCCCGTCCACGGTGACGGAGATCTCGGCGCGCGTGAGGTCGGGTACGTTCCGGCCGTCTTTCCCCGTGGCGACCACGTCGAGGTCCATCACGGTGACGTCGACGACGGCGCGCACGCCCGGGACCCGGGCCGGCGTGTCGGCCGCGGGCGCCGGAAAGGCGAACCCGAGAGTGGAGAGGAGAAGCATGGCGAAGACGTGTCGCGGGTGAAGGGCGACGTGCATGAGTGACCTCGAGTGGGGTTTGTGGGTCAGAGCTGGAGGATTTCGCGCAGCATGGCCGCGTCCCGGGTGATGACGTCGCTCCGTTCCGGGCGCGCCGTCAGCGCCACGACCTGCTCGGAGAGCCGCGGGTCGTCGCTCGTCCACTCCTGCCCGATCTGCTCGGAGGGAGCGGCCTGCTTGGCGAGAAAGATCAAACGTTCGGCGGCCGGGCTCTTCGTGGTGACCCGCCCGCTCGAGCCGAGGACGTCCTCGACCGTATGGGGGAGATTCAACTTCCGGGCCAGCACACGGCCAGCGGCCGCCCGGAAGCGCGAAAGGGCGCCCGCGCGGATCGGGCCGGGAGGAAAAGCCACGGAGATCAACAGCTTGAGAAGCTCGTAGCTGCCGAGAGGCTCGAGCAGCCCGAGCGTGTACGCGTCCTCCCGTTCGAAGCCCTGGTCCTCGGCGAGGTGGGAGCCGGCCACCGCGGTGGACAGCGCCGAGCGCCTCACGACTCGTTCCATCTTCTCGTCGGACGGCACCTTGGGAGATCCGGCGTCCGCGAGCAGGCCGGCGAAGCGCCGGATCGCCGGCGCGCCCACGACC
Source organism: Thermoanaerobaculia bacterium (assembly GCA_035455045.1). Classification (GTDB taxonomy): domain Bacteria; phylum Acidobacteriota; class Thermoanaerobaculia; order UBA5066; family UBA5066; genus Fen-183. The sequence continues at coordinate 2,545 of DATIFW010000250.1, forward strand.
CGGACCGCTTCCCGGGCCGTGCCGATGAGCTCGTTCGGCTCCGTGCGAAGGGAGTTCGCGAGATAAAGGAGGTCGATCGTCAGGAACGGGTCGAGAGCGGCGATTTGCACGATGCGCTCGGGCTCGGCGTTCTCGTCGAGAGCCGTCTTCAGCATCGTGGCGGTGTCGTCGTAGATCGGGAAGAGGCGGGCGGGCTCGCGCAGCCGCTTGTGGACGCGGTTCGCGAAGGACGTGAAGCCCTGGAACGCCTCGCGCAGGGCCGAGGTTGCGGGCGATTCGCCCGGCAGGCTCTCGAGGATCGTCCAGAACATCGCCGCGAGCGCGTCCGGCTTGAACTCCTTTTCCCAGCGGGCGCCGGTCTCGTCGGCGCCGGCGCCCGCCCCCAGGTTGACCCGCGAGTCGTCCACCGACTTCGCTCCGTGGAACGCGAGAACCTGCCCGCGGAGAGACAGGTGGATCCGGATGAGGTCCTCGATCTTGAAAAGAGGGTCGAATTCGAACGATGCGCCCGCCCAGTGGAAGAGGTCGAGGAGGATCTTCATCGCGAGGCCCTCGACGGCCTCCGCGAGCTTCTCGCGGCCGAGGAGGTTGCGTTCGAGGATGAGACGCGTGAGGTTCTTGCCGGTCGCGAAGCTCTCGGCGAGGAGCTCGTAGACCGCCGCTTCGGACAGGACCTTGCGGCGGGTCAGGTAGACGCCAAGACGCTCGTTCGGCAGCGAGGACGACACGAACACGATCGCGCCACCCTTGAGGTCGATGGTGCGCAGGACTTCCCCGCGCCAGACCGTCACGCGGCCGGAGAGGGCGTTGATCTCCAGCCACTGCAGAAGATCGGCGAGCGAGAACGTGTCGAGGTTTCCGCTGAGCGTGCGTGCCACTTCTGGCGTCAGTTTGACACGAAGCGGCCCGGCGCGGCGGATCTCAGCCTGCCGGGCGCAGGAGGCGCGTGGCCTTCTGGAGCGCGAGGAGCTCGCGGGCGTCCTTCTGGAAGACGCCGACGCCATAGCCTTCCTTCGTGATGAAGGTGTAGCGCAGTTCCTGGAAAGGAATCCCCTTCGGGACGCTGCCCTTTCGGTAGTACCAGGTCTCGACGTCGCCCTCGATGTCGCCGGGGGTGATCTGTCCGCGATTCTGCGTGGGCACGCGCACCACGGACGTGCGCCCGCGCGCATCGCGGACGACGACGGTCTCGGTCGTCTTGAGGCCCGTCATCACGTCGTTGGACCTGAGGAGCGCCGACCGGCCGACATGGCTCGGAGGCCCCAAGACGACGAGGACGCGACCCCGGTCCGAAAGAGAGCCCCGGACGGACTCCGTGGAGAAAACGGCGTCGGCGTATTTCACCCGACGGTAGAACTCGAGCTCGTACTCGTTCTCGGGCGTCGCGGGGTCGGGATCGAACTTCTTCCAGAATCGAAACACCCATTCGCGGCGCGAGGCATCGTCCGTGAGACCCGCGAACTCCCTCTTCTCCGCGTCGGTCAAGAGGTGCGTGACGGCCGTCCGCGGCCAGGCCTCGTCGCCGCTGTAGGCCGGTACGGTCGTCGCGTCGGCGGCCAACTTCGAGAAGTTCGGAAGCCCGCCCGCGGGGGGCGGGGCGGGGGGCGCCGTGCGGGCCGCGGCGGTGCGCTGGGCGTCGAAGAAGATGCAGTAGCTCTTCGGATAGACGCCGGGGTCGATCGCGGCCTCGGGCTGGAACTCGAAGAAGCGGCCGAGCTCCGTGCGCGCCCGTTCCTCGTCCTTGAGCTCCCAGGCGACCGCCGCCGAATAGAAGTGATAGGCGGGCAGGATCTTCGGCAGGGCCGGCTCGCGCTCGGGAGCCATGGCGAGCTCGAGGAGGTGGCGCAGCGCGAGGTCCGCGTCGCCCCAGTGTTTCGCGCGGTAGGCGGCCTTCACCTCGACGAGCGTTTGCAGGACGGGATCTTCGGCTGCCGGGAGGGGCGTCGCGAGAAGGGCCGGAAGGAGAAACCACCGTGCGAGGCGAAGGCGCACTTTCAAACCTCGTGGCAGCGAGCTTAGCATCGCGGACATGAGCGATTCCACCGTCACGACATCCTCCGGCCTTCCGCTCCGGACCGTCTACGGCCCCGCCGACGTCCCGCCGGGCTGGGCACCCTCTCCTCCGGGGGTCTCTCCCTTCACGCGCGGCTCCCTTCCCGGGGGATACCGGACGAAGCTCTGGACGATGCGGCAGTACGCCGGTTTCTCGAGCGCGAAGGAGTCGAACCTCAGGTACCGGTTCCTCCTCGACCGGGGCCAGACGGGCCTCTCCGTGGCTTTCGACCTTCCGACGCAGATCGGTTACGACTCGGACCACGTGCTCGCGCGCGGCGAAGTCGGGAAGGTGGGCGTCCCGGTGGCGTCTCTCGAGGACATGGAGACGCTGCTCGACGGAATCCCGCTCGACAAGGTCTCCATCTCCATGACGATCAACGCGACCGCGTCGATTCTCCTCGCGTTTCTCCTCGCCGTCGCTAAGGGCCGCGGCACGTCGTGGAAGGCGCTCTCGGGAACGATCCAGAACGACATCCTGAAGGAGTACGCGGCGCGGGGGACGTACACGTTTCCACCGAAGCCTTCGATGCGGCTCGTCACCGACGTCTTCGCGTTCTGCCAGGAGAACGTCCCGCGGTGGAACACGATCTCGATCTCGGGCTATCACATCCGCGAGGCGGGTGCGACGGCGGTGCAGGAGATCGCCTTCACGATCGCGGACGGGCTCGAATACCTCGCGGCCGCGAAAGCGGCCGGCCTCGACCCCTCCGCGATCGCGCCGCGGCTGTCGTTCTTCTTCAACGTCCACAACGACTTTCTCGAGGAGATCGCGAAGTTCCGTGCGGCCCGCACGCTGTGGGCGCAGCTCGTGGCCGAGCGCTTCTCCATCACGGACCCGCGCGCTTCGGCGATGCGCTTTCACACCCAGACGGCAGGATCGACGCTCACGGCGCAGCAACCCGACGTGAACGTCGTGCGCGTCGCGATCCAGGCGCTGGCCGCCGTTCTCGGCGGCACCCAGTCGCTCCACACGAACGGCAAGGACGAGGCGCTCTCGCTCCCCACCGAGGCGTCCGCGCTTCTCGCGCTCAGGACCCAGCAGGTGATCGCCCACGAGACCGGCGTCACGCGTGTCGTCGACCCGCTCGGCGGCTCCTGGGCCATCGAGGCGCTGACGGCCGACCTCGTGGAGAGCGCGCGCGCTCTCATCGGGAAGATCGACGGGATGGGCGGCGCGCTCAAGGCGATCGAGGCGGGATTCTTTCAGCGTGAGATCCAGGAGAGCGCCTGGCGGGCTCAGCGCGCGATCGAACGGAAGGACCAGATCGTCGTGGGCGTCAACGAGTTCGTGGGCGGCGAGGAGCGTCCGATTCCGATGCTCGTCGTCGATCCGGCGGTGGAGACGGAGCAGGTCCGGCGCCTTCAGGCGCTGCGCGCGAGGCGCAATCCGGCGCCGGCCGAGAGGAGGCGTGCGGCGCTCGTGGAGGCGGCTCGCGAGGGACGAAACCTCCTGCCTCCGCTCGTGGATGCCGTGACGGATCTCGTCTCGCTCGGCGAGATCATCGAGTCGCTGCGGACGGTCTTCGGGGACCACCGCGAGAGCTCGGCCTGGTGACGCCCGTCGCCGTTCGGGTGCGTCAAACCGGCATTCCATGCGGGTTTGAGGGGCCGCGAGTCCGCGCAACCCGCGCAGAATGCCGACTCTCACCTGTGTAATTCGCAACAACGCGCTCCGAATGCGGGTTTGCGCCGTCGTTACACTGCGCACAAATCGCAAGTAGCTGTCAGCGGGTGACTTGTCGATTGCACGCAAACATGTGCAACCTTTTTGGAGAGGCCGACTGGCGCGCGTCCCCCGTTTTTTGCACACGCGAATGCACAGGTCAATTCACAGAATCTCTGGGGATCTTCCGAAACCCCTCGTATTCAGGGGTTTGGAGGTGACCCCTCCCCGCCGTCGGGGAAGGCGAGCGAACCCTCGACCGACGCGACGCCCGGTTCGAAGCAGCGGCGGCAGCGCGCTTCGTAGAGACCCGCGGCGCCCACGACGACGCGCTCACGGGATGCGACGAGGCGCTGCGTGCGGCTCGCGGGCGCTCCGCAACGCACGCAGATGGCGCGCGTTTTTGTGATCTCCTCGGCGGCCGCCATGAGCGCGGGCATCGGCTCGAACGGCCGGCCGAGATAGTCCT
>DATIFW010000251.1:0-10325 GCA_035455045.1 Thermoanaerobaculia bacterium
CACGAGCTTCCGCACGGCGGCCAGCAGGGTGTTCACGTTGGGGAGGAACGCCTCCTCCAGAGGTGGAGAGTACGGCACCGGAGTGTCGGGCGCCGTCACGCGCAGGATGGGGCCGTCGAGCCATTCGAACGCCTTCTCGGAAACCGTGGCGGCGATCTCGGCTCCGAGCCCGCCCGTGCGCGTGTCCTCGTGGAGGACGAGGCACTTTCCGGTGTGCCGGACGGACGCGAGGATCGCCTCCTCGTCCAGAGGCAGGAGCGTTCTGAGGTCGAGCACCTCGGCCGACACGCCGTCCTTCTCGAGAATCGCGGCCGCTTCGAGGGCCGTCCAGAGCATCGCGCCGTAGGTCACGATCGTGAGGTCGGAGCCGGCCCTGCGCACGGCGGCCTCTCCGATGGGCACGACGTAGTCCTCCTCCGGGACGCGGTCCTTCACCCTGCGGTACAGGAATTTGTGCTCCAGGAAGATCACGGGGTCGTCGTCGCGGATCGCGGCCTTCAGGAGGCCCTTCGCGTCGTAGGCGGTGGCCGGGGCCACGACCTTGAGGCCCGGTGTCTTGACGAAGTACATCTCGGGGCTCTGCGAGTGATACGGCCCGCCGTGGACTCCGGCGCCCGACGGACCGCGCACGACCATCGGCACGCCGACTCCCGTGCGGTACCGGTTCTTCGCCGCGAAGTTCGTGAGGAGGTCGAAGGCGCGAGAGATGAAGTCCATGAACTGCATCTCCGCGACGGGCCGCATCCCGCGCATGGCCGCGCCGATGGCGGCACCGACGATCCCCTCCTCCGCGAGCGGGGTATCGAGGACTCGCTCCACACCGAACCGCTCCTGCAACCCCTCCGTCGCCTTGAAGGCGCCGCCGTAGACGCCCACGTCCTGGCCGAGGACGAAGACGCGTTCGTCGCGCTCCATCTCCTCGAAGAGAGCCTGCCGAATGGCTTCGAGGTAGAAGATCTCGACGCCCGCGGTCGCGTCCGCCGTGAGGGTGAGCGCCGCGCCGCTTCGGGCGACGCGCGGATCGGCCATCAGAGGCCTCCCGTGAAGACGCCGGCGCGGGCGCGCTCGAGGATGCTCTCGTCCGCGTAGACGCCGCGGAAGGCGAAGTCCGGGTCGGGGAACGGCGACGCCTCGGCGAATGCCACGTCTGCGTCGAGCTGACGCTCCACCTCTTCGCGGATCCGGCCCCGCTCGGCGGCCGGCATCGCGCCCGAGGACTCGAGAACCGTTTCGAAGCGCGCGAGCGGGTCGCGGGCGCGCCAGGCGGTCAGCTCCTTCGGGTCGACGTAAGCCTGCGCGTCGTGCTCGGCGTGGCCCTTCATGCGGTAGGTCTTGCACTCGAGAAGCGTGGGGCCGCCGCCCTGACGCGCCCTTGTCACGGCCGCGTGAGCGGCCTCGTACACGGCGAGCGCGTCGTTTCCGTCGACGACCTCGCCGGGAATCCCGTAGCCGGGGGCCTTGTCGGCGAGCGTCCGGGCCGCGCACTGCTTTTCGTAGGGCGTCGAATACGCCCATCCGTTGAACTCCACGACGAGGACGAGGGGCAGCCGCAGCACGGAGGCGAAGTTCAAGCCCTCGTGGAACGCCCCCACGGACGTCCCGCCGTCTCCGAGGTACGTCATGCCGACCGTGCGCTTGCCCTGCATGCGGTCGGCCAGGAGCATTCCGGCGACGACCGGCACGAGCGTCCCGAGCATCGCGATGGGGGAATAGACGCCCTTCTCGGGGACCGAGAAGTGGAGGTTCGCGTCTTTGCCGCCCGAGGGCGCCGTCGCACGCGCCATGTACTGCGTGAGGATGTCGCGGGGTGAAATGCCCCGCGCGAGCACGGAGCCGAGATTCCGGATGAGCGGAGCGAGGAGGTCTCCCTCGTCGAGCGCGAACGCGGTCGCGACGGACGTCGCCTCCTGCCCGAGCGATCGGTACAGACCCCCGACGACCTTCCCCTGCCGGTACAGATTCACGAGCCTCTCCTCGAGCAGGCGGTTCAAGAGCATGCAGCGGTAGAGGTCGGCGAGGCGTTGCGGCGGCAGAGATGTCGTCATCTTCGGGAGCGCGTCCGGATTGCGGAGCGAGCCGCGATTATCAAGGTCCGCTCCTTCGAGGGTCAAACGAGACGATGCGGCGGTCGCGCACCGCGCGCGCTCGGCGCCGTCCGGGCTCTTGACAGGCCCCGCCCCTGCGCCTAGGCTGCCCGCCACGATGAGCAGCCCCTGCGCCCGAAAGCGCAAGACCGCGAAGATGACGACGCCGCAAGGCGGGCGATGGGGCGTTCTGTAGATCGACGGAATCTCGACGATCACCACAGAGACACACCTGGGCCCGCCGTAAACGGCGGGCCCTTTCGTTTCGAGAGGAGAACCCATGGCGACCCCGAACGGTTTCCGGATTCCGGTGGCGGTCCTCGGCGCGACGGGCGCCGTGGGACAGCGCCTCGTCTCGCTGCTCGACGGCCACCCGCGGTTCGTCCTCACGGAGGTCGCCGCCTCGGAAAGATCGGCGGGAAAGCGCTACGCGGACGCGACGCGCTGGATCCTGCCGGGCGACATCCCAGCCGCCGCGCGCGACCTCGCCGTGACGTACGTCGAGGACGAGCTGTCGTCGCCCCTCTGCCTTTCCGCGCTCGATGCGGCCGTGGCCGACACCGTCGAGCCGCTTCAGGCGTCGCGCGGGAAGCTCGTCGTGTCGAACACGAAGTCGTTCCGGATGAAGCCGGACGTCCCGCTCGTCATCCCCGAGGTGAATCCGGACCACCTCGGTCTCCTCGACGGGCAGTCCTGGCGCTCTGCGGGCGGCGGCATCGTGACGAACCCGAACTGCTCCGTCGTCGGCCTCGCGATGGCGCTCGCGCCGCTCGAGCGCGCGTTCGGCGTGTCGCGCGTTTGCATCACGACGATGCAGGCGCTCTCGGGCGCCGGCTATCCCGGCGTCGCATCCCTGGACGCCCAGGGCAACGTGATTCCCTTCATCGACGGCGAGGAGGAGAAGATCGAGAGGGAGCCGCGAAAGATCCTGGGTCGCCTCGTGAACGGTCGCGTTCTGGACGCGGAGTTCCCGATCTCGGTTTCCGTCAACCGCGTGCCGGTGCGCGACGGCCACACGGAGTCCGTCTTCGTGGATCTGAAGAAGAAGGCGTCTCTCGAGGACGTGCGCGCCGCGCTCGAATCCTTCACGGGCGAGCCGCAGCGGCTGAAGCTGCCCTCCGCTCCGGCGCGGCCGATCGCGGTCCGCGACGAGCGGGACCGGCCGCAGCCCGCGCGCGACGTCGAGGCCGGGAGCGGCATGACGGTGACGATCGGTCGCCTGCGGCCCGATCCCGCCTTCGACCTGAAGTTCACCGTTCTCGTCCACAACACCGTGCGCGGTGCGGCCGGTGCGGCGCTGCTCAATGCCGAGCTGCTCCTCGCGCAAGGGCGCGTCGCGACGCGAGCTCCCGTGCGATGACCGACGTCCTCAAGTTCGGCGGCACCTCGGTCGGATCGGGCGAGCGGATCCGGGACGTCGCGCGCCTCGTCAAGACGCGCGGGGCAGAGCCGTGCCTCCTCGTCGTCTCGGCGATGGCCGGCGTCACGGATCTCCTGGTCGCCTTGAGGAATTCATCGAAAGAGAAAGAGCGGACCGCCGCCGAGTCCGCGCTCGACGACCTGGAAGGTCGCCACCGCGCGGCGCTCGAAGGCCTTGCCCTTCCCGAAGGCGAGATGCGGACCTGCGCCGTCGCCATCGACGAGGAGATGCGGCGATGCCGGGAGCTGTCTCTCGGGATCTCCCTACTCGAAGAGATCTCTCCTCGAACCTCGGACGCGCTCCTGGCAATCGGAGAATTGATCTGCTCCCGTCTCGTCGCCGCCGCCCTCCGCGCGGGCGGCATGGATGCCGTGTGGATCGACCCGCGCGAGATTCTCGCGACGAACGCTTCGCACGGCGCGGCGCTCGCGGACGAGAAGGAGACGGCCGTCCAGGTCGAGCGGCACGTCGCGCCTCACCTCGCGGCGGGCCGGACCGTCGTGACCGGAGGCTTCGTCGGAGCCGCCCCGGACGGATCGACGACGACGCTCGGCCGGGGCGGCTCGGACTACTCGGCCGCGCTCTTCGGAGCGGCGCTCCATGACGCCGGCGGCTCCGTGGGCCGAATCGAGATCTGGACCGACGTGGACGGAATCCTGACCGCCGACCCGCGCGTCGTGCCCGCGGCGCGCCTCGTGCCGGACGTGAGCTATCCGGAGGCCGCCGAGCTCGCGTTCTTCGGGGCGAAGGTGCTCCATCCGGCCACGATCCGGCCCGCCGTGGCGCGCGGGATCCCGGTCGCCGTGAAGAACACGTTCCGTCCGGAGTGTCCCGGGACGGTCGTGCGGCAGGACGTGCCCGGAAACGGCGTCCGGGCGGTCGCGATGCGACGCGGAGTGACGGCGCTCTTCGTGGGCAGCCCGCGCATGCTGCTCGCGCACGGCTACGCCGCGAAGGTCTTCTCCATCTTCGAAAAGCACGGCGTGCCGGTGGACGTCATCGCCACGAGCGAGGTGTCGATCTCCATCACGGTGGACGAGAGAGCCTCACTCGAGGGCGTCGTGCGCGACCTCTCCGAGTTCGCCGAAGTCTCGGTCCTCAAGCATCTCGCGGTCGTGTCCGTCGTCGGCAAAGGACTGCGCTCGACGGCGGGCGTCGCCTTTCGCGTCTTCGGCGCGGTCGGCGACGTGAACGTGGTCCTCATCTCGCAGGGCGCGTCCGACACGAACGTGACGTTCGTCGTCGACGGGAAAGACGCCGCGGAAGCGCTGCGCAGGCTCCACCGGGAGTTCTTCGAATGAAAGCCCTTCTCGTCGGATACGGAAAGATGGGGAAAGCGGTCGAGATGGCGCTGTTCCAGAGAGGGCACGAAGTCGTTGGACGCTTGGGACGAAGAGAAATCCGCTTAGAAGGTGAAGAGGGAAAGGGTGACTTATGGGGCGCGTCGAACGGCGCCGCGGTTCCGGCGCCGCCGCCGCCGGGCAGCGAAAAGTCCCATTCACCTTCTAAGAAATCTTCAACGTTCTCTTCGGACGTTCCAGTCTGCGATGTCGCCTTCGAGTTCACCACGCCCGCCTCCGCGCCCGTAGTCGTCCCCCTCCTTCTCTCCCAGAAAATCCCCGTCGTCTCCGGCACCACCGGCTGGGACGTGACCGCGGCCGCACACCTCGCACGGGAGCAGAAGATTCCCTTTCTTCATTCTTCGAATTTCTCCCTCGGCGTCGCCGCGCTCAGGCGCGCGGTCGCCGCCGCGGCCGCCGCGCTCGCGCCGTTCCCCGAGTTCGAGCCTGGGATCGTGGAGCGACATCACGCGGCGAAGAAAGACTCTCCGTCCGGGACTGCGCGCGTTCTCGCGCTCGACATCACGCGGGAGCCGCTTTCGAAGAGATCCGTCCCGATCGTCTCTCTCAGGCAGGGGGCCCAGCCGGGAGAGCATTCGGTCTACTTCGAAGGGACGGACGAGACCGTGGAGCTCGTGCACCGCGCCCGGTCGCGTTCCATCTTTGCTCAGGGCGCCGTGCGCGCCGCGGAATGGATGCTCGAGTCGGGCCGCTCCGGCCTGGTGAGTTTCGACGAATTCTTCGACGACCTTTCGCTCAAGGGAGGCACCTCATGATGGTTTCGGCACACACGCAGGACCCTTCACTTTCCAGGAACCCTCGTTTTTCGGGTGTCTATACCGCGATCGTCACCCCGTTTCGCGACGACGGGGCCGTCGACGAAGCAGGCCTCCGCCGCCTCGCAAAGCGTCAGATCGCGGGCGGCGTCGCGGGTCTCGTCCCGTGCGGGACGACGGGCGAAGCCGTCACGCTGGACGCGGACGAGCACGAGCGCGTGGTCGCCATCGTCGCCGAGGAGGCCCGGGCGTCTTCGCGCCGCGTGACCGTGATCGCGGGCTGCGGCTCGAACGACACCCGGAAATCCCAGGCCCTCGCCGAACGTTGCCGTCGGGCCGGTGCCGACGCGCTCCTCGTCGTGACGCCTTACTACAACAAGCCCACGCCGAAAGGCCTCATCGCGCACTTCCTGGCGGTCGCCGACGCGGGCCGGCTGCCGGTCGTCCTCTACAACGTACCGGGCCGCACCGGGCTCAACATGCAGCCCGACACCGTGCTCGAGCTCGCGAAGGACCCGCGCGTCGTGGCCGTGAAGGAAGCTTCGGGAAGCCTCGACCAGGCCTGCGAGATCCTCCGCGCCCGCCCGGAGCGATTCGTCGTCCTCTCCGGCGAGGATTCCCTCGCGATTCCGATGATCGCCTGCGGCGCCGAGGGCGTGATCGCGGTCGTCTCGAACGAGGCGCCAGGCCTGTACGTGGAAGCGATCGCCGCAGCCCTCGCGGGGAATCGCGCTCGCGCCTCCGAGCTTCAGGCGAGACTCTTCCCGCTCATGAAGGCGAATTTCCGCGAATCCAATCCGATCCCGGTGAAGTGGGCGCTGCAGCGGCTCGGCCTGATCGGAGGCGCTCTGCGCCTCCCGCTCGCGCCGCTCTCGCCGCAACACCACGCTCCGCTCGAGGACGCGCTGAGGGCCGCCGGCCTCCTCGATGCCGCGGGGAAGCCGGTGGAAATGGCGGCGGCTTGACGCGCGAGGAAGGAAAAACTTGCACGCGGCCTACGACCGCGTGATTCTTAGAAGGGTAACTGGTCCCGAAGGGGCGGAGCCTTCTTATCCCTTCTAAGAAATCTTTCTTTCGTGAGCGGAGGCGGCGGCTTTGACGCCTCGTCGCCTCTTCGTTCGCTACGGCGCGGCGGTCGGTGCGGCAGCCGCCGCGTGCGGGCTCCGGCTCGCACTCGGGCCGCTCGTGGGCTCGCGGCTCGCCTTCGTGACGTTCATCGCGGCATCCCTGTTCGCCGCGTGGTACGGAGGCGTCGGTCCCGGCATCGTCGCATCGGCCCTCGGCGGGGCGCTCGCCGTCCTGCTCTTCCAGAACCCTCCGCATCCCGATCTCGCGTTCAGTCTCGGCGGCTATGCGTTCATCTGTCTCGTCTGCATCGGCTTCGTCGAATGGAATCGCCGGAACCACGAGAGGTTCGCGCGAAGCGAAGCGCTCAACCGGATGTCCCTGGAAATCGCCCTTGCGGAGCGCAAGGAGCTCGAAGAGGCCCTTCGCACGCGTCTCGACGAGCTCGGAATCGTGAATCGCCGAAAGAGCGAGTTCCTCGCGGCCCTCGCGCACGAGCTCCGGAACCCGCTCGCTCCCGTGAGCAACGCGATCGAGGTCCTCGAGCGCGATCCGGACGAGCCCACGCGCGCGCGGATGCTCGCGGTCCTCCGGCATCAAGCGGCTCGCCTCGCGCACGTCGTGGACGACCTCATCGACGTCTCGCGCATCGAGCAGGGGAGGGTGGATCTCAGGATGGAGGTCCTGGATTTCGCCGAGCCCGTACGCCATGCCATCGCGGCTTGCGAGAGCGCCTTCGGTGCTGCGCACCCCTCGCTTTCGGCGAATCTTCCGGCCGCTCCCGTCTGGGTCCGGGGAGATGCGGATCGCCTCGAGCAGATCGCGCTGAATCTGCTTCAGAACGCGCTGAAGTACACGCCGTCGGACGGGCACGTCTGGGTCAGCCTCGTCGAGGGAGGCGGTCAAGCGGCCCTCCGCGTGCGGGACGACGGCTTCGGGATCCCGACGGACCTTCTCGAGAAGATCTTTGATCTGTTCGCGCAAGCGCCCCAGCCGCTGGCCAGGACGCAGGGCGGGCTCGGCATCGGGCTCAGCCTCGTCCGGACGCTCGTCGAGCGACACGGGGGGAGCGTGAGCGCGGCGAGTCAGGGTCCCGGACTCGGAAGCGAGTTCGTGGTGCGGTTACCGCTTTCGGAGGCGCCCGAGCGAAAGGAGAGACTTGTGCCAGAGCCCGTGTCGCCGGCCGCGCGCCCTCTCCGCGTTCTCGTCGTCGAAGACAACGCCGATATGCGCGATTCGATGCGGGACCTTCTCCACCTTTGGGGTCACGTCTCGGAAGGCGCGGCAGACGGCCTCGAAGGTCTCGCTCAGGTGCTCCTCTTCAAGCCGGACGTCGCGCTCGTCGACCTCGGGCTCCCCCGGATGGACGGCTACGAGGTCGCCCGTCAGATCAGAGGCCAGGAGGGGGGCCGCGACGTGTTCCTCATCGCGCTGAGCGGCTACGGGCAACCCGCGGACCGCGAGGCCGCGACCGCGGCAGGCTTCGACCTGCACATCGTCAAGCCGCCCGACCTCGTCGACCTCGAAAGGCTGCTGGCGCGGGAATCGACGCGGCGCTCCACCTGAGCGGGCTGCCTACGGACGCCCGTCGAGGCCCATCTTCTTCAGGATCTCGACGAAGCGCGGCTCGGCCCTCAGCGCGTCGAAGCGGGGGTGGACCTTGAGCCAGACGAGCGTGGAATCGTGCTCGTCGTACGCCCGCTCGAGCCAGTCGAGGGCGAATCCGGTTTCGCCGAGGCGTGCGTAGATCGACGCGAGCCCCCAGGGCGAGACGTATTGGCGGTCGCGCCTCCTCTTCAGCTCCTCGAGAACGTCGAGGGCCTCTTTCCGGCGTCCCGCGACGGCGCACGCGTTCGCGAGTCCGACGGACGGGTCCGTGACCGCGTTCCCGGCGAGCGCGACCGCCTTCTCGTAGGCTCGAATCGCCTCGTCGGACCGGCCGCTGTGCTCGAGGGCGCGCGCGAGGTCGCTGTGGCCGGCAAGGAAGTCGGGGTCCAATTCCAGCGCCTTCCCATAGGTGTCGATCGCTTCGTCGTACCGGCGCGCGTAGAAGAGGACGTCTCCGACGGCGGTGTGGATGATCACGGAGAGAGGGTCGAGCTCCAGGGCGCGCCGTGCCTCGGAGATCGCCTCTTCGTGGCGGCCCATCCCGGAAAGGAGCTGCCCGTACCAGCGATGCCCGGTCGCGTAGCCGGGGCTCAGTCGGACGGCGTCCTGAAACTCCCGTTCCGCCGAGGACCACTCCCAGTCGAAGAAGCGGCGGACGAATCCGAGAGAGGCGTGCGCTTCCGCGAGGTTCGGATCGAGCTCCAGGGCACGGAGGGCGGCGCTCTTGGCTCTCGGGAAGGCCTCCGCCGGCGGCACCGCCTTGATGTTGCCGAGCACGCCGAAGGCGTCGGCGATACCTCCCCACGCGAGGGCGTACGACGGATCGAGCTCGATCGCGCTTTCGTAGAGGCGGATCGCGCTGTGCATGCCTTCGGGTGTCCACTTGTTCCAGAAGAAACGCCCCTTCAGGTAGAGCTGATACGCCTCGGCGTTGCGTGTGTGCTGCTTGGCGACCTTCCGGCGCTCCGGGGCGCTCAGCTTGAAACGCAGGTGCTCGCAGATCTCCCGGGAAATCTCCTCTTCGATCGCGAGAAGGTCCTGCAACGGTCGCTCGTACCGCGCGCCCCAGAGCCGGAATCCGGTGGCGACGTCGACGAGCTCGGCCTGCACCCGGAGAAGGTCGCCGGCCTTCGTGAGGCGGCCGGTCAGAACCGCGCGCACGTCGAGCTCGCGACCCGCGGCCAGCGGATCGATCTCGCGATTCGAAAAGCGAAACACGGTGCTCCGGGCCATGACGCGAAGCCTCGGGAGCTGCGAGAGCGTGTCGATGAGACGCTCGGTGATGCCGTCGCCGAGGTAATCGTGGTCGGCGTCGCCGCCGGCATTGACGAGGGGCAGCACCGCGACGGAATCGATCGCCTTCTTCTTCCGGGTCCGGGACGATCCCGAGGCGGGAGCGTCGAGCAACTCGCGCAGGCGCGTGGCGAGATTCCCGGCGGACGAAACGCGGCGGGCGGGGTCTTTCTCGAGGCACTGGCGAGCGATCGCCTGGAGCGCGGGGACGTTGGAGGCAGACGCGGCCATTTCCGGCGGTTGTTCGTGAAGAATCGCCGTCATCGTTTCGGCGGCGGTCTCCCTCTGGAAGGCCCGGCGACCCGTCAGCATCTCGTAGAGCACGGCTCCGAAGGAGAACAGGTCCGAGCGCGCGTCGGCGGGCAGGCCGCGCACCTGCTCGGGAGACATGTAGCCGACGGTGCCCAGCACGGTTCCCGGTTCGGTAGAGCGCGTCATCGTCGGCGATTCCGCCCCGGAGGAGGAAACGTCGGCCGCAGGACCCTTCGCGAGGCCGAAGTCCAGGATCTTCGCCCGGCCGTCGCCCGTGATCATGATGTTCTCGGGCTTCAGGTCGCGGTGGACGATGCTCTTCTGGTGGGCCGCCGCGAGCCCTTCTGCGATCTGAAGGGCGAGGTCGAGAGCCGTCCGCGGCGGGACTGGCCCGGCGCCGAGGCGCTGTCGAAGGGTGTCTCCCTCCACGAGCTCCATGACCAGAAGGTGGCGGGGAACCGTCGTGGGAGAGGAATCGGGGAGTTCT
>DATIFW010000252.1:0-7174 GCA_035455045.1 Thermoanaerobaculia bacterium
CCGATCCGGGCGCGGACCGTTGCGGGACCTGCACGGCCTGCCTCGACGCGTGCCCCACGGCCGCTTTCGTCGCGCCCCGCCTCCTCGACGCCCGGAAATGCATCTCGTATCTCACGATCGAAAAACGGGGGCCGCTCACGCCCGCGGAGGAGGCGGCGCTCGGAGGCCGCCTCTTCGGGTGCGACGTCTGTCAGGACGTCTGTCCGTTCAACGCGGCGCGGGGCGTCGCGCCCGCAGGCCCCGCCGCGTCCCTCGACCCCGAGGAGATCCTCGACCTCGGCGCGGACGCGTTTCGCGCACGCTTCTTCGGCTCGTCGATCTGGCGGGCCACACATGCCGGCCTCGCACGGAACGCGGCCGCCGCTCTCCGCTTCGGGGCCGCGCGATGAAGGGCACGCAGCTCGTCGTGGCGGGAATCTTCGTCCGCGAAGGGAGGCTCCTCATGTCGCGCCGGCCGGACGGCGGAGCGTGGCCGGGGCTCTGGGAGCTGCCCGGCGGCAAGGTCGAGGACGGGGAGACGCCGGAGGAAGCGCTCGTGAGGGAATGGAAGGAGGAGATGGACGTCACGCCTCTCGCGCTCGCGCCATGGAGGTTCGAGACCATCGCAGGAGCAGCGCCGGGCGGCTCATCGCAGCACGTGACGCTGTTGTTTCTTCGAATCGGGGGGTTGGCCGGCGTGCCGCGCGCAGCTGCCGTGGACGCCGTGAGGTTCTCGCCCGCGGCGGAGGCCCGCCTTCTCCCCACGCCCCCCGGCGACGCCGCGGCCCTGCGTCACCTCCTCGAGGAAGCCGAGGGCGGCGACTTCCTGGACACCGAGTCCGACGAGGGCCGGGACCTCGTTCGCGCGCTCGCCTCCCGCTCACCTTTCATAGAGAACTCCGAATCGATCTCTTCGATCCGTGTCCTGGCGTTCCGGAAGCCGCGGGAGAACGGCGCAGGCGTCGTCTCCGGCCTCCTCGTCGCGACGCCGGACGGGGCGCGCGCCTACCGCAACGTCTGCCCCCACGTCTCGATCCCCCTGGACCGGGGCGGCGAGCCGCTTCTGACGGCGGACGGCCTCTTCCTCGTCTGCCGCAACCATGGCGCGCTCTTCGCGCCGGAGGACGGGTTCTGCGTGGCCGGGCCCTGCGAGGGCGAATCACTCGATCCGCTGAGCATCTCGCGGCGCGGGACGGGCTGGGCGTTGGAGGGCGACAGAACACGATGAGCGGCCCGCTCCTCGTCGCTCTTTACGCGCTCTGCGCGTGCGCGGCTGCTTTCTTCTCGGCCGCCGAGACGGCCATCACGTCTCTGACCGACGCGGCGATCTTCCGCATGAAGAGCGCGGGCGAGAAGAGCGCCGAGCGGCTCGAGCGAATGCGGGACGATCTCCCCCGCACG
This sequence comes from Thermoanaerobaculia bacterium, assembly GCA_035455045.1. GTDB lineage: Bacteria > Acidobacteriota > Thermoanaerobaculia > UBA5066 > UBA5066 > Fen-183. The sequence goes on from DATIFW010000252.1 coordinate 1,381, forward strand.
CTCGGGACCCTCCTCGTCGGCAACATTCTCGCGGGCACCGCCGCGGGCTCGATCGGCGCCGGTCTCGCGATCTCGGCCTTCGGGGAGAGATGGGGCGTTCTCATCGCGACGGTCGTGACGACATTCCTCCTTCTCGTCGTCACGGAAATCACGCCGAAGACGCTCGCGGCGCGGAGGCCGGACCGGCTCGCGATCCTCCTGGTCGGCCCGATCGAGTTCTTCGTGCGCCTGCTCGCGCCCGCGACACGCCTCTTCTCGGCCATCGCGCGGTGGATTCTCGGCCCGTTCGGCGCCGAAGAGCCGGCGGACGTCACTGGTGACGACGTCAAGAGCATCATCGACCTTTCCCGGGAGCAGGGCGGCCTCAAGCGCGAGGAGACCGAGCTCTTGCACGCCGTGCTCGCGTTCGGGCAGACGCCGGTCAAGGAGGCGATGGTGCCGCGCGCGCGCATCGTCCTCCTGTCGGTTGCCGCGACCTTCGAAGAGGTCGAGGCCGTGTGTCGCGAGCACCGCTACAGCCGCTATCCGGTCTTCCGGCAGAACACCGACGACATCGTCGGGATCCTCCACGTGAAGGATCTGTTCGACGTCTCGGACTCGGAAGAGAAAGGTTTCGACATGAGCCGTCATCTGCGCCCCGCGGTCTTCGTGCCCGAGCTCAAGCGTTCCGAAGACCTCTTCCGCGAGATGCGGCGCCGCCGGTTCCACATGGCCGTCGTCGTCGACGAGAGCGGCGCCGTGGCCGGCCTCGTCACGCTGGAGGACCTCATCGAGCAGATCGTGGGCGACATCTTCGACGAGCACGACGAGCCCGCGCGGCGCCCCGAACGGGACGGCACGTCGCTCCTCGTAGAAGGGGCGTATCCTCTGGCGTCGCTCGAGCGGGACCTGGGGGCCTCGTTCGACGACCCGGACGACGAGACCGTCGCCGGGTTTCTGCTCCGGAAATTCGGCCGCATTCCGCGAGCCGGAGCCCGGACGCGGGAGGGCGAGCTCGAGTTCCTCGTGGAGCGCGCCTCGCCCCGCGCCATCGAGCGCATCCGCATCCTCCGCGTTCCGGCGTCCGCCATGACCGTGCCGGCCGCCGCACGAAAGGTTTGAAAGACGTGACAGCACCTCCCCGCGTCGTGACACTCATCCCCGGCGACGGCATCGGACCCGAGATCACGGCAGCCGTGACGACCATTCTCGAGGCCGCCGGAGCAGGCGTCGCCTGGGAGCATCAGGACGCAGGAGAGGCGAGCATCAGGGTCTCGGGAGTGCCGCTCCCTCCCGCGACGATCGCCTCCATCCGGCGGACGAAGGTGTGTTTGAAGGGCCCGGTCACGACGCCCATCGGCACGGGCTTCAGGAGCGTGAACGTGACGCTCCGGCAGGACCTCGATCTCTTCGCGAACCTGAGGCCCGTGAAGAACGTCCTCGGCGTCGCGTCCCGCTATGGCGACCTCGACCTCGTCGTCGTGCGCGAAAACACGGAAAGCCTCTATTCCGGAATCGAGCACGTCGTCGTGCCGGGCGTCGTCGAGTCGATCAAGGTCATCACCGAAAAAGCTTCCACGCGCATCGCGCTCTTCGCCTTCGAGTGGGCCCGCGCGCACGGCCGCAAGAAGATCACGATCGTGCACAAGGCGAACATCATGAAGCTCTCGGACGGGCTCTTTCTCGACAGCTGCCGGAACGTCGCGGCGAAGTTCCCCGACATCGAGGTGAACGACGTCATCGTCGACGCGGCCTGCATGAGGCTCGTGATGAACCCGAAGCAGTTCGACATGCTCCTTCTCGACAACCTCTACGGGGACATCGTCAGCGACCTCGCCGCCGGCCTCGTGGGCGGGCTCGGCGTGACGCCAGGGGCCAATCTCGGCGAGACGTGCGCCGTCTTCGAGTCGGTGCACGGCTCGGCGCCCGACATCGCAGGCAAGGGCATCGCGAACCCGACCGCGCTCCTGCTTTCGGCCGTGATGATGCTCCGCCACATCGGCGACGAGGCGTGCGCCGTCCGCGTCGAGAAGGCCCTCTTTGCGGCCGTCGAAGAGGGAGGCGCGAAGACCCGGGACGTCGGCGGGACGGCGACGACGCGCCAGTTCGCCCAGGCCGTGACCGCGAGGCTCTGAACGGAGACGCCTTGCCCAAGATCGTCTTCCTGAACGAGGGCAAGCGGGCTCAGGTGGCCGCCGGGCGTACCGTGCTCGACGTCGCGCTGGAAATCGGCGTCGCGATCGGCAACGTGTGCGGCGGGGGCGGCACGTGCTCCACCTGCCGGATCACCTGCGTCCTCAATCCCGAAAACCTCTCGCCCATCCAGCCGAACGAGATCGCCTACGAGCTCGGAGAGAACGTGCGCCTCGGCTGCCAGGCGCGCATCGAAGGCGACGTGGGCGTGCGCGTCGTCCCGATTCCGAGGGCAATCCTTGTCTAGGCCGTCCATCCGGCGCGCGCTGCGCCGCGCGGGGGGAGAGACGCCGCCACGTGCGCCGCGCTCCCCCGGCCCACGGAACCTGGGCCGGATTCCCCCGCCGAGGATCTTCCTGCCGGGCGAGACGGAGGATGCGGGCTTCGTCGACTTCTCGGCCGTCTTCGGGCGGGTCGCCCCCGTCGAGATGGAGATCGGCGTCGGCAAGGGCTCGTTCCTTCTCGCGGCCGCGGCCGCCCAGAGAGACCGAAACTGGTTCGGCCTCGAGATCGAGCCCGAGTACGCCGCGATCGTGCGTCTCAGGGCCGCGCGCGCGGGCCTCTCGAACCTCCGGGTCGAGCACCTCGACGGCAAGGCCTTCGTCACGCGCCGGCTCTCCCCCGGCTGCCTCGCCGGGCTTCACGTCTACTTTCCGGACCCGTGGCCGAAGAAGCGCCACCACAAGCGCCGGCTCGTGGACGCCGCCTGGGCGGAGGCCGCCGCGCGCGCCCTCGCGCCCGATTGCGTCCTCCGCGTCGCCTCGGACCATGAGGAGTACTTCGCATTGATCGACACGGTGCTCTCGAAAGAGCCTCTCTTCGAGAAGCTCGCACCCGAAGAGGCGGGCGACTGGTCGACGGGAACGAGCTACGAGGCGAAGTACCGGAAGACGGGCCGACCGATCTACAAGGCGGTCTTTCGAAGGCGCGCTTCCGGCTCGGCGAGCTGACGATCCGTACCTGCCGCCCGAGCCAGCGCGGCTTCTTCGCGCTCCTTCGCGAGCAGCGGCTTGAGGAACCTCCGGAAGTAGTCGATTCCCGAGATGAGCGCCATCGCGGTCATCACGTACAGCGCCGCCCGGCCCGTCTTTCGCCAGAGGCCGATGTCGTCGAGCTTCCCGCCCATGATCATGAGGGAGATCCCGACGATCTGGCTCGCCATCTTCCATTTGCCGAGCTTCGATGCGGCGATCATCAAACCGTGGCTCACGGCGATCGAGCGGAGGCCCGTCACCGCGAACTCGCGTCCGATGATGATGCAGACGGCCCACGCATCGGCCTCCTGCAGGTCCACGAGCGAGATGAGCGCGGCCGAAACGAGGAGCTTGTCCGCGATGGGGTCCAGGAGCATCCCCATCGTCGTCACTTTCTTGAAGCGCCGCGCCCAGTAGCCGTCCAGCCAATCGGTGATCGCGGCCAGAAGGAAGACGGCGAGCGCAAGGTACTCGCGCGCCGGGAGTTTCGTCAGAAGGATGACGACGAGGAGCGGAACGAGAAAAATCCGAAACAGCGTGAGCGCGTTGGGGACGTTGACGAACACCAGCTCCGATTCTAGTACCCCGAGCGGCCCGAGACCCTTGCTGGACACGTCGGGTGCGCTCCCCGAGAATCGGCCGTCCCATGGAACGCGAGACGCCCATCGTCTTCGGCACCGACGGCTGGCGGGGCCGGATCGCCCGCGATCTCACGTTCGACAGCGTTCGCCGGGTCGTGACCGCGACCGCCGCGTGGACGGTCGACGAGACCAACACGGAGCCGGGCGATCCCTGGACGCTCCCGCTCGTCTTCGACACCCGCTTCCTCTCGCCGGAGCTCGCCGCCGAGAGCGCCGCGCTGCTCGCCTCGCACGGCTTCCGCGTCCTCCTGTCGGACCGGCCTGCCCCCACGCCCTGCGCCTCTTGGCACGTCGCCTCGCGCGGCCTGAGGGCCGGCCTCGCGATCACCGCGTCGCACAACCCGCCGCTCTGGAACGGGGTCAAGGTGAAATCCTCGTTCGGCGGCAGCGCGACGCCCGCCACGTACGACGCGATCGCCGGGGCCGTGGACCGGCCCGTCCCCCGGAAGGCCGAGGGCTCCGTGGAGACGCTCGACCTCGTGGCGCCGTACCGCGCGGCCCTCGCGAGCCTCGTCGATCTCGACGCGATCCGCGGGGCCGGCCTGAAGGTCCTTTTCGACGCGATCCACGGAGCGGCCGGAGCGCTCCTCGAAACGATCGTCGGTGCCGGCCATCCGACGACCGTGGTGACCCTTCGCGCGAACCGCGATCCGCTGTTCGGCGGCGTCAACCCCGAGCCCATCCCCGAGAATCTCGCCGCTGCGCAGAGGGCCGTCGCCTCGAATGGGTTCGACGTCGTGCTCGCGAGCGACGGGGACGGCGACCGGCTCGGTGTGCTGGACTCGGGCGGCCGATTCGTCACGCCGCACCGCGTGCTCGCGCTCCTTGCCGAGAGCCTCACGATTCGCGGGCGCATCCGCGGCGGCATCGCGAAGACGTTCTCGACCTCGCTGCTCCTCGACCGCGTCGCCTCGCGTCTCGGCGTGCCGCTCCACGTCACGCCGGTCGGTTTCAAGCACATCGCCGCCAAGATGCTGTCCGGCGAGGTCGCGATCGGCGGCGAGGAGTCGGGCGGCCTCGGGGTCGCGTTCCACCTGCCCGAGCGCGACGGAGTCTTGACGGCGCTCCTCGTCCTGGAGGCGATCGCGCATTCGGGCGGCACGCTCGAGACCATGATGGCGCGGCAGGACGCGACCTATGGCGCGCTCGCGTACGGCCGCCGGGACCTCCACTTGCCGATGCCGGTGCTGAGCGCTTTCGTCGAGAACCTGAGGATTGACCCGCCCCCCTCGCGTTGCGGCGAGCGCGTGACGGGCGTGGACGACATGGACGGCGTGAAGCTGCTGTTCGGATCTCGCGGCTGGCTCCTTCACCGGCTCTCGGGCACGGAGCCCATCATTCGGATTTATGCCGAGCACGAGAATCCGGCACTGATCGAAGAGCTTCTCGACGAGACGGAGGCGGAGCTCGCGAAACTCGCCAGTTGAGACCCGGTCGCGGTATCGTCCCCTTCTCACAGGAGGCCCCATGCGCCAGAGCACCGCCCTCGCCCTTACCCTCTCCCTCGCGCTCCCCGGACTCGCCGCGGCTTCCGGCACTTCCGAGATGAAATCGCCGGCCCAGCAAATGCCCACGGCCACGCCCGAGCAGGAAGCGGTCGAGTATTACAACGACGGCATTTCCTATCGCGACAAGGCGGAAAAGTACGAAAAGGAAGCGGCCGCCGAAAACGACGCGGCGAGGAAGGCCAAGCTGCTCGAAAAGAGCAAGAGCCAGCACGAATCGTCGATCAAGAAATACCTGAAGGCGGTCGCGAAGAACCCTCAGATGGTCCCGGCCTGGGGCAGCCTCGGGTACGCGTACCGGAAGGCCGGCAACTATCCCTCGGCGCTCGAGGCGTACGACCGAGCCCTCGCGCTGGAGAAGAACTACACGCCCGCGATCGAATACCGCGCCGAGGCGTATCTCGGCCTCGGCCGCCTGGACGACGTGAAGTCGGCCTACATGATGCTCTTCAACGTCGACCGCAAGCGTGCCGACGAGCTCACGAGCGCGATCGACCGGTGG
>DATIFW010000253.1:0-54725 GCA_035455045.1 Thermoanaerobaculia bacterium
GCTCGCGGTCGGGAACGAGGCCGTTCTTCGGATTCGTCTTTTCCCAGAACCAGCGGAAAGTGCGCTGCTCGAGGTCGTCGAGGAAAGCGACGTCTTCGGCCGAGAGGCGAACCTTCTGCCGCGCGACCTCGGCGGGCCGGAATTCGACCGGCGGTCCGAGCGGGCGCGCGCAGGCCGCGACCAGAGAAAAGGCCAAGCCGGCACAAACGAGGAATCGGGCCCGCGCACTCGCGCGGGCCCGACCTGTGTGCCGGTGAGAAGGCCGGATGCCGGCGGCCGATCTCACACGATCAGAAACCGAAATTGACGCCGAATTGGACCCGGCGCGGGTTGATCGCCGCGCTTGCCTTGCCGAAATTGGGGTTGGTCCCCGTTTGAGGAATGCTGCCGTTGATCGAGTTCGGATCGTAGTTGACGTAGTTGAAGAGATTGATGACCTCGGCTAGGACGCCGAAGTTGTAGGAGCCGGCGAACGTGAACCGCTTCTCGAGCCTGACGTCGATGCTCTGGGACCATTTCGGCGGGTCGCCTCCGCCCGGCTTCTGGAGCGTGCGATCCGGGTTCGGACGCTGTGAGTCGTCGAAGATCTGGAACGGAAAGCCCGAGCCGAGACTGATGAGGGTGCTCAGGCGGAAGTCGAACGGCAGCGCCGCGATGCCCGTGACGAGGATCGTGTGGGTCTGGTCGTTCGGTGTCCGATGAAAGCCGTAGGCTCTCGGGTTTGCGTAGTCCAGGCTGAAGAGGTCGTTGCCGGTCTGCTCGGCTTTGCCGTAGACGTATGAAAGGGACGCGCCCCACCCCGAGCTCGCCGTGAAGGGCTTGTCGGCGCTGACCTGGAGGGCGTTGTACCGGCCTTCCTTGCCGGCGGAGAGGAGCTGAGTGCTGTACCCCGGCGTGAGGCCGCCGAAGATGCACGTGCCGTCGGGTCTCTGGGTCCCGCAGGTCCACGTGAGCTGGTTCCGGCTCTTGACCCCGACGTAGGCGACCGACGCGAGGAGCCCGCCAAAATCGTGCCGAACGCCGAGGCTCCACTGGTCCGACGAAGGGGGCTTCGTGTTGTTGTCGAGGAGGAAGACTTCCGGCTTCGGGGCGTTCCCGCTCGCGATCAGGGACTGCAGGCCGGCGACGGTCATGTATTGCGGCTGCCAGATGATGGACGTCGGGAAACCCTCGATTCCGTGGCCGTCGTCCGTGAACACGAAGGTCAGGACCTGGTACTGGAGCCGGTATTTCTCGTCGAGGATGTCGTTGTAGGTGGTGCGGTCGTAGTACCTTCCGAAGGCGCCGAAGGCGACCGTCTTGCTGTCGCCCGTGACGTCGAACGAAAGGCCGATTCGCGGCTGGAGCGCGCCGTAGTAGGTGCTGCGATTCGTCCCGTCGGTGAAGAAGTTCGAGGAGTACCTCGAGCCGAACGCATCCCGGATCGCCTGCGGCGTGACGTAGTTGTTGTTCAACATGTCCGTCTCGAAGTCCCACCTGAGGCCGATGTTCGCCGTCAGGCGCGGGTTGACCCGCCAGTCGTCCTGGACGTAGACGCCGAACTGCCGGTTGACGGTCGAGACGTTGGGGTCGCCGAAGCCGTACAGCGCCTTGAAGGGATGGGCCGAGCCGTACCCGATGAAGTAGTCGTATTCAGGGTTTCCAAACTGTTGCTTGACGACGTCGTACTTCAGGTAGTCGAAGGTGACGCCTCCCTTGATGACATGGTTGCCCAGCCCCTGCAGGCTCAGGAGCGTCACGTCGTCGCGAATCGCGTAGCGGTCCTGCGTGAAGTTCTGCGGCGTGGTCCTCCCACCGATTTGCAGGAGGCCGAAGTAGTTCTGGTTGACGAGGTCCGGGTTCGCGGGCGTCGGATTCCATTTGGAGCGCTGGTAGCTGAGGGTCGCCTCGTTCAGGAAGTTCCCTTTCAGCAGCGTGTGCTTGGCGACCGCCGTGCCGGCGTCGTTCTTCGCATCCTCCGCGCTCTGGAAGCTCGTCTGGTTCCCGAAGCCGCGGATATCCGTCTCGTGTCGCCAGTTTCCCGAGAGGTCGAGGGCGGCCCCGTCGCCGAGCACGAAACTGAGCTTCCCGAAGAGGAGAGTCTCCCGGAAGTTCGACGGGTAGAGCCCGAGGTACGGCCTCAGCTGGTCCTTCAGGGCGTCCGGCCACGGGTCGCCGCCGAAGAAGACCTCGCTCTCGCGGTCCTGGTAGTTCCCCTCGTAGGAGAAGAAGAAATGGACCTTGTCCTTGGCGATCGGCCCGCCGATCGACAGGCCGGGCTGCCAGCGCGTGTACTCGGGCTTGGGCGTTCCGCGCTGGGCCGAGAAGAAGTCCTGGGCGACGAGGCTCTTGTTCTGGTAGAAGGCGAACACGTCGCCGTGCAATTCGTTGCCGCCGGACTTGGTCACCGCGGAAATGATGGCGCTCGAGGCCTTCTGGTATTCGGCCTTGTAGTTCTGCGTGATGACGCGGAACTCCTGGATGGCGTTCTGCGGGAACGGGTTCCCCCTGCTCGAATCCTGGCCGGCGGTACCCCCTTCGAGCATGTCCGCCTTGTAGCTGGCGCCGTCGACGAAGACGTTGATGTTGCGGGAGCCCTGGGGACCGTACGAAAAGTCCTGCTTCAGCTCATTGGTATTGAGGCGCACGCCGGGCGCCAGGGCGGCGAAGTTCATGAAGTTCCGGGTCGACTGCGGCAGGCTCCGGATCTGTTCGGTCGTGACGTTGGTCGCGACCTCCGCCGTGCGGACCTCGACTTCCGGCGCCGCTTCCGCGGTGACGCCGACCGCCGCGGTGGTCATCTTTCCCGGTTTCAGGTCGAAGTTGGACTCGATGACCTGGCCGACCTGAAGACGAAGCGTCGTCTTCTGCTCCTCGAAGGCCGTCGTTCCGCCGGCCGTCACCGTGTACGGCCCGGGCGGAAGGGTGAGGTTGAAGAGCCCGTCCGTTCCCGTGACCGTGGAGCGCTGCAAACCGCTCTCGGTGTTGACCGCCGTGATCGTGATGCCCGGCAGCGGTCCGGAGGCGTCGCGAACGGCGCCCTCGAGCCGCGCCGTCGTGGTCTGCGCGAGGGCGGGCACGCACGCGCAGAGCGCGCCCAGGAAAAGAAGACGTTGAAAGAGCTGTCTCATTGATCCTTCCTCCTTGTACGAAAGTGACGAGACGAGGCCGTTGGTTTTGGGGAGCGGCTGCCGGACGAGCGCCGCGCGACGAGGCGGGTCGGCAGGGTTTCATGGCGGGGGACGTGGCGGCGTGGGTCCTCGAGAGCGGCGAGCAGGCGCTTCATCGCGCACGCGCCGAGGTCCGCGATCGAGACCGCGACGGAGGACAGGGGTGGCGTCATGAAGCGCGCGATCGGGATGTCGTCGAACCCGCCGACCGCGATGTCGCCGGGAACCCGGACTCCCATCTCCTGGAAGGCGCTCAGGAGGCCGATTGCCATGGAATCGTTCGCCGCGAAGATCGCCGTGGGCCGAGGCTTCATCCCGAGCACGAGGCGGGCCGCCCGGTAGCCGGACTCTTCGGTGAAGTCGCCCGCGACCTCGAGCTCGCGTGCGTCTTCCACGCCTCGAGCCCGGACGGCGCGCCGGTATCCGCGGAGGCGCTCCCGCGCGTCCCAGTTGTCGGCAGGCCCGGTCACGTGCGCGATGCGACGATGGCCGAGCGTGACGAGGTGCGTCACCATCGCGGCGGCGCCGCCCTCGTTGTCGATGTTGATCGAATCGAAGGCCGCCCCGTCCACGGCGCAGTTCAGGAGCATGACGGGCCAGCCTTCGGGGAGGTTCGCGCTCAAGGTCGGCCCGGCGACGTTCGGGGACATGACCACGAGCCCGTCCACGCGGCCGCGCATCGCGCGGAGCGCCGTCTCGGCCTGGGCCCGGTCGCCGTGCGAGCCCGATACGAGGAGCTGGTATCCGGCCGGGCGCGCCGCGCGATCGATGCCGCGGATCGCCTCGGAGAAGAACTCCCCGAAGAGATCCGGCAAGAGGACGCCGATCGCGTTCGTCCGGCGCGTGATGAGGCTCCGGGCGCCGCCGTGGGGGACGTAGCGCAGCCGGTCGGCGGCCGCGTGGACACGGTGGCTCGTGTCGTCGCGCACCGGCCCTTTCCCGTTCAGAACGCGTGAGACCGTCGCGACGGAAACGCCGGCGGCCCGCGCGACCTCGCGGATCGTCGCGCTCCTGGCATCCGTCTCCCGACGGCCGCTCCTGGGTCGTGGGCGCCGGGTCTCCGGGGTGATCCGCGAGTCTCGCATTGCGCCGATGTAAACGTTTACATTCTGGTAAGCGCGGATCCCCGTGTCAAGGCCCATCGCGAGGCCCGGGGGGTCCGCGGGCGTCGACGCGGCAGGCCTGGGCCTAACATCGGGCCGAGGAGGACGGGTGGCCGGAGTCCGTCTGGAGAAGGTCGGCAAGACGTACGGAGGGACGCGCGTCCTGTCGGGACTCGACCTCGACGTGGCGGCCGGCGAGTTCCTCGTCCTCGTGGGGCCTTCGGGATGCGGAAAGTCGACCGCCCTGCGCCTCATCGCGGGCCTCGACGAGCCGACCGAAGGCACGATCTCGATCGGCGGCCGGGTCGTCAACGGCGTACCCCCGCGGGAGCGGGACATCGCGATGGTCTTCCAGAGCTACGCGCTCTACCCGCACATGACCGTCCGCGAGAATCTCTCGTTCGGCCTCGAGATGCGCAAGGTGCCGCGCCAGGAGGCGGACGCGCGGCTCCGCGACGCGGCCGAGTACCTCGGCCTCTCGTCCTATCTCGACCGCACGCCGCGTCAGCTCTCCGGTGGACAGCGCCAGCGCGTCGCGCTCGGGCGCGCCCTGGTGCGCAGGCCCGCGCTCTTCCTCTTCGACGAGCCGCTCTCGAACCTCGACGCCGCGCTCCGCGTTCAGATGCGGGCCGAGCTCGCGAAGCTGCAGGAGCGCTACGCCACGACGTCGATCTACGTCACTCACGACCAGGTCGAGGCGATGACTCTGGGCCATCGGATCGCCGTTCTCAACGACGGAGTTCTCCAGCAGGTCGGCGCGCCGCTCGACGTCTATCGGAACCCCGAAAACCTCTTCGTGGCGGGCTTCCTCGGCACGCCCCCGATCAACCGGCTGAAGGCTCGTGTGGAGCAGGAGGGCGCCGTCCTTTCCGGAGACGGGTTCGTCCTGCCGATCCCGTCCGCCCTGCGCGCGAGCACGGCCGGACGCGACGGCCTCCGCGTCGTGGTGGGCATCCGGCCCGAGCACCTCCACGAGGAGTCCGGTCCCGGACGCGCCCCTCTCGAGGTGCGTGTCGTCATGGTCGAGCCGCTCGGCCACGAGGTCATCGTCCACGGACGCGTGGGGGCTCCTCCCGGCGCCGCCGTGGCGGCCCGCGTCGCGCCGGCGCGCCCGCCCGAATCCGGCGCGCCCCTCGCGCTTCACGCGGAGGTCGCCGCCCTCCAGCTCTTCGACGCCGATACGGGCCGCCGTCTCGCCGCCTGACGGCGCGCGGCCGCGCAGCGGTCGGCGGGTGGGACTCAGCTCGTGATCGAGATCGAGGTTCCGCCCCAGACGTCGAGGACCGCTCCCGAGATCGCGGCCGCCGCGGGGGACACCAGGAAGAGAGCGGCCTCGGCGACGTCGTGCGCATCGAGCTTTTCCCGAAGAGGCGCCGCGCGGCGCCGGCCGGTCATCTCGAGGCTCTTGTTGTCCGTGGAGCCCGGACAGATCGCGTTGACGGTCACGCCCGCGCCGCGCAGCTCGGCGGCGAGCGCTTTCGTGAAGCCCACGAGCCCGAACTTCGCGGCGCAGTGGGCCACGACGTTCGCCTCGCCGATCGTGCCGTGAATGGACGCGACGTTGATGATCCGCCCGCGGCCGCACGCGACGAGAGCCGGCAATGCGGCGTGCACGAGCAGATAGCTCGCCTTGAGGTTCGTGTCGAGGATGCGGTCCCACTCGCTCTCCTCGAGATTCGCGAGCGCCTTCCACACGAAGACGCCCGCGTTGTTCACGACGATGTCCAGGCGCCCTGTGGCTTCCCGGGTCCTCTCGACGAGCGCCTCGACCGCGGTTTTGGACGTCACGTCCGTCGCGAGCGCCAGCGCCTTTCCGCCCGCGCCCTCGATCTCCCTCCTCGTGCGCTCGACCTCGTCCGCCGAGCGCGACGCGGCGGCGACGGTGGCCCCCGCGCCGGCCAGAACGAGGGCGATCGCACGGCCGAGGCCGCGCCCCGCGCCGGTCACGATGGCGGTCTCGCCCTCGAGAATCCGCGCGCGCGTGCCTTCCGTCCCGGGCATCTCGCAAGGTTAGCAGGCGCGCTCTAGAATGACCCCTTGACTCGACCCACGCTCGCCGCCACCGCTCTCCTCGCCGCTTTCTCGTGCCTCGGCGCTCACGCGTCGGCGTCCGGCCTCGAAGAGCGACTCCTCGTGCCGGCTCTTCCGGAAGCCGTGCGCGTCGTCGTGATGACGCCGCCTTCCTACCGGTCCGATCCCGCGCGGCGATTTCCGGTCCTTTATTTCCTCCACGACGGCCGTGGAGACGAGAACGTCTTCTTCGGCCAGGGACTCGCCGACGCGCTCGAGAAGGACATGCGCGAAGGACGCCTGCCCGAGATGCTCGTCGTCGTGCCTCGAGGCGTGGGGACCTGGTTCGTCGACGCGCCGGGCGGCGGCTCGCACTATGCGACGTTCCTCAACCGGACGCTCGTGCCGTACGTGGACGCGCGGTACCGCACGGTCGCCTCTCGCGGCGCTCGTCTCGTGGCCGGCATCTCGATGGGCGGCTACGGCGCCCTGCGCTGGGCTTTTGCGGAACCCGACCTTTTCTGCGCGGCCGGCGGGCTGTCACCCGCCGTCGAGCAGATGTGCTGGCCGGCGGTTCAGGCGATGCCCTTTTTCATCCGGCCGTCGCTCGAGAGGGCGTTCGGGATCGACCCGGTGAAAAACGTCCTCCGGCAGAACGATCTCTACGCCATGCTCCTGGACGACCCTCTCCTCGCGGCGCGCGTCCCCTTCCTTCACGTACGGTGCGGCACCGAGGACAAGTACCGCCTCGGGGAGATCGTGTCCTTTCTCGACCGGTATCTCGACGCCTTCGCGATTCCCCACTCCGTCGTTCTGGAAACCGGAGTGCACGACTGGCCGTACTGGAGAAGGGTGTTTCCCGAGTTCGTGCGCACGCTTTCGACCCGCCTGACTCCGCCGGGGGTGCCGTGAGCGCGACGAGCGCCGCGCCGGGCGCCGTCGCCCAGAAGCGCCTCGTCCTGTTCGACGTCGACGGCACGCTGCTCTCGACCGGCCCCGCAGCGCGAACGACCTTCGCGTCCGCGCTCCAGGACGTCTACGGCACGAGCGGGGACGTCGCGGGCTACGCCTTCGAAGGGCGCCTCGATCCCCTGATCGTGACCGACCTCATGCGCGCCGCGGGCGTGGCCGAGGAGACGATCGCCGCGCGCCGCGCGGACGCGCTCGCGCTCTATCTCGACCGGCTCGAGGCCGCGCTCAAGGAGCGTCCTCCCGTTCTGAAGCCGGGAGTTCTCCCGCTTCTCGACGCACTCGAGAACGTCCCCGGCCTCGTCCTGGCGCTCCTGACGGGAAACGTGGAGCGCGGCGCGCGCCTGAAGCTCTCTTTCGCGGGCATCTGGCATCGCTTCGCGTTCGGCGTCTGGGGCGACGACGGCTCGTGCCGCGAGGACCTGGGACCGGTCGCGCTCACGCGCGCCCGACCCGCCACGGGCCTCTCCTTCGCGGGGAGAGAGTGCGTCGTGGTGGGCGACTCGCGACACGACGTCGCGTGCGGCCTCTCGCTCGGGGCGCGTGCCGTCGCCGTGGGCACGGGACGCACCGCGCTGCCCGCCCTCCGCGCCGCCGGAGCGCACGCGCTCCTCACGGACTTCTCCGATACCTCCCGGGCGCTCGAGGCCATCCTTGGCTGACTCGAGTTCACCCCGCCGCTTCCGCCCCCTTGCCCCGGCGGCCGCCGCCGTCTTCGCGCTCTGGTCCCTTCCTTCAGCGCGGGCGGCCGACGCGCCTCCGGCTTCCCGCGCTTCGGGCCCCCCCTTCGACCTCGCGGCCCCGACGCCGCACAAGCTTTCGTTCACGATCGACACGGCGCCCGCGCGCGACGTCCTCGCGCTCCTGGGCGGCGCACCTGACGCGCCGGCGACGCTTCGTCACCTCAAGGCTTCCGCGAACGCCACGGCTGCCATCCGGGCCGAAGGCCTCTCGCCCGACGATTTCTACGGGCGCCTCGTCTCGACGATCGCCGGCACGCCGGACCCCCTCCTGTCGACGTTCAAGGCCAAGATTCCGTATTTCACGCAGGTCCTCGATGTGATCGAGACGGACGGGACGCCCGGGGCCGTCCTGGAGGGCCGGCGCATCGCGTCCCTTCTGCCCACCGCCACCCCCGTCACCGCGTCCTTCGTCATCGTGCCTTTTCTCGGCGTCTCGGGCTTCGCCGAAGTCTCGACCGTCCGCGACGGAGACCGGCTCGTCCTCTCCGCGGACCTGCCGCGCCTCACGGGCGATCTCGCCTCGGCGCCGATGCCGCGGGAAGTCGTCCTGAAGCTCCTTCGCGCCGCTTCCGCCGAGGGCTGGCGCTTCCTCTTCGAGACCCACGTGCGAAGAGCCCCGGCCTGGCCCGACGAGCGAGCCGCGGACTTCGACACGCTTCTGGCGCGGACGATCGCCGAGGGGCCCACCACGCTCTTCCTCATCCCCGACGACTTCTTCCCGATCATCCCGCTCCTGGAGGAGCCGATCGTGCGCGCGTTCGCGCGGTGGAACCGCGCGGCGGACGTGCTCCTCGAAGGGAAGAGGAAGGAGTCCGAGCGTCAGGAGCTGTTCCTAAACGCGGGCAAGGGAGATTTCTGGAGCCGCTATCCCGCGATCGTGGGCGTGCAAATGACCGATGCGCTCCTGCGCCTTTCGGGGCGTGACAAGTACCTCGCCGCCCTCGCGGCCGGTCCGCGCGCCGTCGTGTCCCTCTACCTCGAGGTCACGAAGGGCAAGCGCCTGCCGGAGCTTTCGAAGGGCGCGAAAAAGGCGCTTGAAACGAGGAATCCCTAGGAACCCGCCTGCGCAATCGCACGGGCCGGCGCGAGGAGGGATCTAGCTATCCCCCCAGACCGCCGGGCGGCTCCATCCGGGATGGTCGCAGGCCACGAAACAGAAGGACGAAATTGAGCGCGATCTCGAACAGCGCCATCGGCGTGTCGTACCACGTCCCACCTACCCATTTTCTTAGGAACTCCGGGACGATGAAGAGGCCGAAGGCGCAGACGCCGAGCCATGCGCTCGTGAGGATGCCGAAGGCGGCGAGCGCACGGGGGATGTAGCCAGACCTGAGCCATAGGCAGGAGCTAAACATGACGGCCAAGGACCAGAACAGGAGGCCGACGCAGAGGTACGGGCCGCCCGAGAGGTACTGGCGTGCCACGGACGGCAACTGGTCTGCCGGGAACGCGCGCACGTACTCGGCGTCTTTCAAGAGTCCAAGAGCTGTGGAGAGACTCGCCGCGGGTAGGAGCCATGTGATGGCATGGAACAGTCGACTGGAGAAGACGAGCAGGGCAAGGTTCTGGTCCACAGGCTTGAGAACGACGTAAAGTGCCGCACCGAGCACGAGAAGGCTGACACTGCAGAGGACGTCGGCCACGAAGCCGAGGCGGAAGAGCATCTCGTGCGCCAGGACGTAGCGCGCGGCCTCCGCGGGATCCTTGACAGCAAAGTGTTCGAAGAAGCCAAAGTGAGTGAAACCCACGGTAATGAAGACTAGGGAAAACAGGCCGGCGAGTCCTGCAATCTTCGCCGCCTTGCGTTGTGAGTCCTCGATGCCACTGGTCGTCATGTCGTGTCCCCCTGCATCCTTCGAGGCACCTTTCATAGGACTCGTTGTACGTGAAATGTCGGCCTCGATTTGATGCGGCGTCAGCGCACCGGCAGCAGCGGGAACGCGGTCGTCAGAGGCGGAAGCTCGGGCGGGTTCTCGCCCCACTCGCGCAGCTTCTGGTACGTGTAGAGCCCGTCGGCGTGACCGTCGGCCCAGAAGATCTGGAGTGCGTAGCCGCCCACGGGTCCCGTGCCGCGCACCTGGTAGGACTCGGCGGTCAAGGGCCGCGCGGGCGGCTTCATGAGCCGCCCCAGGAGGTCGCGCTCGCCCGAGCATTCCGCGCACGGGCAGAGGCGGCGAAGGTCGGCGAGCTTGAGGTACGACTCTCCCCCGTCGCCCCACGCGATCGCGAGCTCGTCCCCGAGCACCTGCACGTTCTTCGGGACGGCCGTCACGGCGGGAATGGTAGCGGAGTTGCTCTCCGGGGGGCTGAGCTGCGCGCGCCCCCCTATCCCCTCAAATGAATCGCTTCTGAAGACCCCCGTCCAGAGGCTTCAGCGAACACTACTCATAGCGTAGGGCATCTATCGGGTCCAGACGCGCGGCTTTCAGGGCCGGGTAGATCCCGAAGAAGAGGCCGATCGAGACCGAGACGCCGAAGCCGAGGAGGATGCTCCAGAGCGGCGTCTCCGTGCGGAGGCTCGAGACGTTGCGCACGACGAGCGCGGTCAGGAGGCCGAGGCCGACGCCCACGAGACCTCCCAGAGCGGTGAGCGTCATCGCCTCGGTCAGGAATTGGAGCGAGATGTCGCGCCGGAACGCGCCGAGCGCCTTGCGCAGGCCGATCTCCCGCGTCCGTTCCGTCACCGACACGAGCATGATGTTCATGACGCCGACGCCGCCCACGACGAGCGCGATCGCCGCGATGAGCACCATGACGCCCGAGATCGCGTTCGTGACGGCCTGCATCTGCTGGAGCATCTTCTGGGCGGTGAAGATCGCGAAGTCGTTCGGCGCGTTGAACGGAACCTTGCGCCGCGTCCTGAGGAGCGCCGTGCCTTCCTCGATCACGCGGTCGACGAGCTCGGGCGAGCGCGGGATCGTCGCGATGTGGATCGTGTCGTCGTGCGAGTTCTTCGTCTGCGGAAAGTGGCGGTCGTACGTCGAGATCGGCATCACGAGGATGTTGTCGGGCTGGCCGCCGAAGCCCGAAGAGCCCTTCTTCTCGAACGTGCCGACGATCTGGAGGCGCTTGCCGTTGACCGAGATCGTCTGCCCGAGGGGGTCCTTGCCCTTGAACAGGGCTTCCGAGACGTCCTGTCCGACGACGCACGTGTCCGTCGCGTGGAGGACGTCGAGCTCCGTGAGGTTGCGGCCGTCCTGGATCGCATAGTTGTTGCAGATCGCGTAGTTCTGGTTGCCGCCCGAGATCGTCGGCGAGTTCGCCTCGTTGCCGTTCCCCTTCACCTGCGAGGCGGCCCACAGGTAGCGCTCCGGTGAGACCGCGAGGATGGAGGGACAGAGCTCCTGGAGCGCGTCGGCGTCCTCGATCGTGAGGTCCTTCCTCTTCCTTTCCTCCTCCGAGCGCCGGCCCGGCCCGAAGCGCGGCTCGAATTTCTGGAACTGGACGAGCGTCGTGCCGAAGGCAGAGAACGCCTCGGTCTGGGAGCGGTCGAACCCGGTCACGAGTGCGACCATCCCGATCACCGTCCAGACGCCGATGACGATCCCGACCGTCGTGAGGAAGGCGCGCAGCTTGTGCGCGCGGAGGGCGGTCAGCGCGAACCGCAGGTTCTCGGCGATGACGCGGCGGAAGGTCTCGAGGACGTGCGTCATGTGCGGCGTCTACTCGTATCGAAGGGCGTCGATCGGCGTGAGGCGGCTGGCCTTGATGGCCGGGAAGACGCCGGCGATGATCCCGGTCAGGGTCGCGAGGACGAGGCCCGAGACGATGAGCCCGGGCGTCACGAGCGTCGGGAGAGGCGAGAACGCGTCCACGCAGAGCGCGATGAGCCACCCGAAGAAGACGCCGAGGAAGCCGCCGCCGAGCGCGAGGAGCCCGGCCTCGAGGAGGAACTGGAAGAGGACGTCCCTCTTGCGCGCCCCGACCGCGAGGCGCAGGCCGATCTCCTTCGTCCTTTCGATCACGGACACGAGCATGATGTTCGCGATCACGATCGCGCCGACGACGAGCGAGATCCCGCTGATGAAGACGAGAAGCGCGAAGGCGGCCTGGGTGATCGCCTTCCAGACGACCTGCACCGCGTCCGCGTTCACGAAGACGACCGGGTCCGGCGCGGCCGGGTCCGTGTGGCGGATCGCCCGGAAGATCGTCCGGATCTCGTCCATCGACGCCGGCACGCCGGGCACGCCGCCCTTGGCCTGGACGAATATCCCGAGCTGGCGATTCGCCCCCCAGACCTTGCAGAGCGTCTCGCGCGGGATGTACGCGACGCTGTCCTGGCTCTGGCCGAGGACGGAGCCTTGCTTGGCGAGGAGGCCGATGATCTCGAATGGGGTTCCGCCGATCGTGAACGTGCGGCCGATCGGATCGACGCGGGGGAAAAGCTCCTCCCTCACATCGGCGCCGATGACGGCGACGTACGCCCGGTGCTCGTTCTCCATCTCGGTGAAGAAGCGCCCCGATTCGAGGTCCAGGTTCCGGATCTCGCTCATGTTCGCCGTCGTGCCCTGGATCGAGACGTCCGAAAGGCGATGATTCGCGGACTTGACGAGCTGCGTCGTTCCCGACTGGGCGCCGATCTTCTCCGCGAGGCGCGCGAGGCGCACGACCTGCTCGTAGTCGGGTTTCTTGACGGGCTTTCTCTTGAGCGCCTCGAGGAAGCCCTCGTGCGACGTGATGATCCCCCAGCGCGTGACCACGTAGACGTCCGGGCTCAAGGTGAAGATCTTCGTCGCGACGTAATTGTTGAGGCCCGAGATGACGGACACGACGGCGACGACCGTCATGACGCCGATGATGACCCCGAGGAGCGTGAGGAACGAGCGGAGCTTGTGCGCCGTGACCGCTTTCCAGGCAACGCGCAGGAGCTCGCCGATCAGCATGAGATCTCAGATCCTCAGGATTTCTTCGAGGCCTCGGGACCCGCCGCCGAGTTGTCGACCTTGACGCGGTCTCCGATCTTGAGAGAGCGGAGCGCCTTGAAAGGCCCCGTGACGATCTCCTCGCCGTCGGCGAGCCCCTCGAGGACCTCGGTCTGGAGATCGGCGTTGATCCCGGTCTTGACCGGCCGGAAATCGACGGCGCCGTCCTTCTTCACGACGAAGACTCCCTCCACGTCCTTCTTCTTCTCGGCCGCGGCGGTGGTGGGCGTCGGGACGGGCGTCGGTTTCTTGCCCTTCGGGCGCTCGAGGGACGCCGGGTCGGCGACGACGAGGGCGGGAATGGGAATCGCAAGCGCAGAGGCGCGCCGGTCGGTCTCGATCTTCCCGGAGACCGAGAAACCGGGCCTGATGTTCGCGGGCGGATTCTCGACCTGCACCTTCACCTTGAAGTTCACGGCGGACGAGTCCGTGCCGAGCGCGGACTTCATGATCGGGCTGCCGCCGATCTCGGTCACTGCGCCGTCGAATTTCTTGTCGGGATAGGCGTCGAACGTGAGCTTCGCCTTCTGCCCGACCTTCACCTGCGGGATGTCGGTCTCGTCGATCTCCATCTCGCCCTCGACGACGGACATGTCGGACACGGTCAGGAGCACGGTCCCCGGGTTGTTCATCGTGCCGACGATCGCGTTCTCGCCCTGCTCGACGGGCTTCGCCGTGACGATGCCGTCGATCGGCGAGATGATCGTCGTCTTCCTCAGGCTGTCCTTGTTCCCGAGGAGGTTCGCGCGCGCCTGCTCGATGCGGCGCTCGTCCGCCCGCTCGTTCGCGCGAGCGGAGTCGAGCGCGAGCTGCGCCTTCTGGAGGTTTTGCTCGGACTCGATGTGCGCCGCGTAGTTCTTCTTCGTGCGGTCGAGGTCGCGCTCGGCCTGCTCGCGCGTGTACCTGTCCGCTTCGCGCTGCGCGAAGAGGGCGTTGAGACCCGCCTGCGTCGCCTGCGCGTTGGCGTCGTACTGGCCCTTGTCGATCTGGAGGAGGAGGTCGCCCTTCTTGACGTGGTCGCCTTCGACGACGGCGAGCGTCACGATCTGCCCCGTGACTTGGGACGAGATGTCGACCTTCGTCTTGGCGCGCACGCGGCCGTTGCAGCTCACCGTCGCGACGAGCGGGGCTTTCACGACCTTCGCCGTCGTGACGCGCACGGTGTTCTTGTCCCGGCTCTTGATCGAGGCATAGGCGACCAGGGCGAGGACGAGGGCGCCCCCCACGCCGATCGCGACCTTGATCCGCGTGGTCATCGAACGACTCCCTTCTCCCGCAACGCCTTGACTCCTCCACCTGTTACGCGATTCGAGGGACGAAAGTTTCCCCGAGAGGCGATGGCGGACAGGGGGGGATTCGAACCCCCGGTAAGGTTTTAAAGCCCTACGGCGGTTTAGCAAACCGCTGGTTTAAGCCACTCACCCACCTGTCCGTTGTGAGCGCAGGCCGCGAAGTCTAGCAGGGAGAGTAGATAATCGTTATGGAGAGTGAGAAGCGCGCGGAGGAGTGGCCGAGTGGTTTAAGGCGGCGGTCTTGAAAACCGTTGTACCGAAAGGTACCGGGGGTTCGAATCCCTCCTCCTCCGCCAATGGCCGGCGCCGTCAGGGCCTGCGAATCTCCGCCAGGCCGCCGCAGTAAGGCTGGAGCACCTTCGGGATCGCGACGGAGCCGTCCTCCCTCTGGAAGTTCTCCAGAATCGCGACCAACGTCCTGCCAACGGCGAGGCCCGAGCCGTTCAACGTGTGGACGAACTCGTTCCGCGACTTGCCGCCTGGCCCTTCGACCTTGACGCGAATTCCGGCTCGGCGGGCCTGGAAGGCCTCGAAGTTGGAGCAGGAGGAGATCTCCTTGTAGGTGTTCTGGCCTGGCAGGAAGACCTCGAGGTCGTACGTCTTGGCCGCCGAGAAACCCAGGTCTCCGCGGCAGAGGAGGACGCGGCGGTACGGAAGCTCGAGGCGCTCGAGAACCGTCTCCGCGTCGCGCGTGAGCTTCTCGTGGGCCGCGTACGAGTCGTCGCCCCGGGTGAGCTTGACGAGCTCCACTTTGTCGAACTGGTGCTGGCGGATCATTCCACGCGTGTCTTTGCCGGCGGCGCCCGCTTCCGCGCGGAAGCACGCCGTGTACGCGCAGTAGGAGACCGGCAGAGACTTCTCCGCGAGGATTTCGTCGCGATGCAGGTTCGTGAGCTGCACCTCGGACGTGGAGCTCAGGTACCAGTCGGTTTCGCGGATCCGGAAAAGGTCTTCCTCGAACTTGGGAAGCTGGCCCGTGCCGAAGAGCGACCTGGAGTTCACGATCACCGGCGGCCAGATCTCCGTGTAGCCGTGCTCTCCCGTGTGGAGGTCCAGCATGAACTGGATGAGCGCGCGGTTCAGCCGCGAGGCGGCTCCTTTCAGGATCGTGAAGCGGGAGCCCGCGATCTTGGCCGCGCGCTCGAAGTCGAGGATGCCTAGCGCCGGCCCGAGATCCCAGTGGGTTTTCGGCGGAAAGTCGAAGCGCGGCTTCTGACCCCACGTCCCGACTTCGAGGTTCTTCGTCTCGTCCGTCCCTTCCGGGACGGAGTCGTGCGGGACGTTCGGGAGCGTCTCCTCGATCGGGATGAACCGCTCGTCCAGCGCTTTCAGTTCTGCTTCGAGAGAAAGAATCTGGGCCGCGACCTCTTTCGAGCGCTGTTCTTCGACTGCCGAGTCTTCGCCCGCCTTGCGCTTCGCGCCGATCTTCTGAGAAAGGGAATTGCGCTCGGCGCGAGCGGCCTCCACTTGGGTGAGCTTCATTCGCCTCACCTCATCTGTTTCGTGCCATTGCTCCAGAGCGCCGGCCGGCACGTTGCGCTGCCTCAGAAGATGGGGCAGGCGGTCATATTCCCTTCTAAGAAAATCTCTCGCGAGCATCGAGCCGTGAATTGTGTCGGGTGGGCCGCCGGTATTCAAGGCGGCCCAAGGGGCGGTATACCCCGCTCCTTCGCGCGTGAACTCGCTTCGCTCAAACAGCACGCGCGTGCGTCGCGAGGTACACCGCCCCTCAGCCGCCGGTGCGCGCCTATCATCGGACGCTTGAGCAACGTTCCCCGCGTCCTCGTCGCCCTCGTGTCCTGGAACTCAGCCGCCCACCTGCGCGAGGCGATCGCATCCGTGCCGGAAGGAGTGCCCGTCGTCGTCGTCGACAACGCCTCGTCCGACGACTCGGCGAACGTCGCCCGCGACGCGGGCGCCCGCGTGATCGAGGCCGGCGCGAACCTGGGCTTCGGCCCCGCGTGCAACCGCGCCGCGCTCGAGGGAGGCCCGTCGGAGACGATCTTCTTCCTGAACCCCGACGCCGCCCTCGTGGACGGCGCGCGGACGCTCGCTGGACTCTTAGACGCGCTGGACGCGGACCCTGCCGTCGCCGCGGTGGCGCCCCGGCTCGAGGGGGACGGCCAGGAACTCTTCCAGCTCCGCCGCCTCCCGTCGGCTCGGGCGCTCGTTCGCGAGGCGCTCCTCGTCGACCGCCTCTTCCCTTCCAACGCGGGCCTTCGTCGCGACCGCTATCTCGACGAGGACCGAAGCGCGCCCTTCGACGTCGAGCAGCCCGCCGCCGCCGCCCTCCTCGTGAGGCGCGACGCCTTCGAGGCGCTCTCGGGCTTCGATTCCGCGTTCACACCCGCCTGGTTCGAGGACGTGGACTTCTGCGCGCGCCTCCTGGAATCGGGCCGGAGGATCCGGTACGTGCCCGCAGGCCGCGCCACGCACGTGGGCGGCGTCACGATGCAGGCTCTTTCCTACCGCGACTTCCGCCCCGTCTACGTCCGGAATCTGTTCCGCTACCTCGCGCGCCACGCGTCACCGGGGGCCCGCGCCGCAGCGCGGGCCGCGACGCTCGCGGGCGCGCTCCTGAGACTCGCGCTCCTCCCGTTCGTTCGGCCCGACCACGCCCGGCCCGACGCGGCGAAGGCCCACGCGCGCGTCGTTCGCGGGCTCCTCGGGCTCGGCTGGCGGTCGGCGCTCCTGGAGGAGGGGCGATCCTCGTGACGGGGCGCCCGGTTCTCGTCTCGATCGTCACGCGCAACGAGTCGCGCGACGTCGAGCGCCTGCTGCCTTCTCTTTTCGCGCAGACTTTCCGGGATTTCTCGATCGTGGCCGTGGACAACGCGTCGGAGGACGGCACGCGCTCCACGTTCGCCGCGTTCGAAAAGGTGACGCCCGTTCCGCTCACCGTCGTCGCCTCGCGCGAAAACCTCGGCTACACGGGCGGTCACAACCTCGCGATCGGCCGGGCCGTGGAGGAGAGGAATCCCTGGGTCCTCGTCCTCAACTCCGACGTCGTCCTCGCGCCCGATTTTCTCGAGCGCCTGCTCGCCGAGGCCGAGCGCCCGGAAAGCGCGCGCGTCGGCGCCTTCACCGGGAAGATCCTGAGAGCCGAGGGGGTGGATCTCCTTCCCACGACCGTGCTCGACACGGTCGGGATCCGCATGACCAGGAACGGCCGGCATTTCGACATCGGTGCCGGCCTCCCGGACGACGGGCGCTACGACCGTCCGGCGGAGGTCTTCGGCGTCTCGGGCTGCGTCGCCCTTTACCGGACGGCGGCGCTGGAAGACGTGAAGATCGCGACGGGCTTTTTCGACGACGACTTCTTTCTCTACCGCGAGGACGTGGACCTCGCGTGGCGGCTGCGCGGCCGCGGCTGGACCGCCCGTTGCGCCCCCGCCGCCGTGGCGTGGCATCGCCGGCGCAACCTGCCCGAGCGGCGCCGCGAGATGTCGCCCGCGGCGAATCTGCACTCCGTCAAGAACCGCTTTCTCCTGAGGATCAACAACGCGGGAAAGGAGCACCTCAGGGCGACGTTCGCGCGCACCTTCGTCCGCGACCTCGTCGTCGTCGCCGCGTGCCTCACGGTGGAGCGGAGCTCTTTGCCCGCCCTCCGCTGGCTCGCGGAAAACCGCGCGCGCCTCCTCGAGAAGCGGACCGCGATCCGCGCCGCGCGCACCGTGACCGATCGCGCGCTCCTGTCCTGGTTCACCTCCGCACCGGAGGGGGCGCGTCGGCCGTGAAGATCGCGATCATCGGGACGCGCGGGGTTCCCGCCGCCTACGGCGGCTTCGAGACGCTCGCCGAGGAGCTCTCCGCCCGACTGGCCGGCCGGGGGCATCTCGTCACGGTCTACGCGCGGCCGCACGCTGTCGGATCCGTCGTTTCCACCCACCGCGGCGCGCGCGTCGTCCATCTTCCGACGGTCCGCCTGAAGTATCTGGACACCATCGTGCATTCGGCGCTCTCGGGCCTCCATGCCGCGGCAGAGGGATACGACGCCGTGCTCGTCTGCAACGGGGTCAACGCGTTCCTCTGCCGGCTCCCGCGGCTTCTCGGGGCGCCGACGGGGATCGTCCTGAACGTGGACGGGCTCGAGCGGAACCGCCGCAAGTGGACTCGTCTCGGACGGCTCGTCTACGCTCTTTCGGAGCGGCTCTCCTGCGTGATGCCGGACGCCGTCGTGACGGATGCCCGCGCCATCCAGACGTACTATCTCGAGAGATACGGAAAAGAGTCCGTCTTCATCCCGTATGGCTCCGATCTCCCGCCTCCGTCGTCCCTCGCGACGCTCGAGCGCCTCGGGCTTCGAAGAGGCGGTTACGTGCTCTACGTGTCGCGCTTCGAGCCGGAGAACAACGCGGACGCAGTCGTCCGGGCGTTCCACGGCGTGCCGGGCGACACGAAGCTCGTTCTCGTGGGCGCGGCGCCGTACGCGGACGACTTTCTCGCACGAGTCCGCGCCGAGGCCTCGCTCGATCCGCGCGTCCTCCTGCCCGGAGCGCTCTACGGGGAGGCGTACCGCGAGCTCCTCCAACACGCCGCGGTCTACGTGCACGCGACGGAGGTCGGCGGCACGCACCCCGCGCTCGTCGAGGCGATGGGCTTCGGCCGGCCGCTCGTCGTGCACGACACCCCCGAGAATCGCGAGGCGGCGGGGGAGGCGGCGCTCTTCGTGAACGCGAGAAGCGCCGAGAGCCTCGCCGCCGCTCTGACGGTCCTCCTCTCGGATCCCTCGGCCCGCGACCGCTCGAGCCGGGCGGCGCTCGAGCGCGCCCGCAGGGATTACCGCTGGGAGGCGGTGGCCGACGCGTATGAGGCGCTCCTGACGGCTCCCTGAGGCCCGAAAGGCCCGCCCTTGCTAGCATTCGGGGGGCGGGACCCCCCGTCCTGAATGCTGAAGCAGCAGGCCCGGACGATCGCCGCACTCCTGTACGCGGCCGACCTCAGCGTCACCCTCGCGACGCTGCCCGTGGCGTATGCGCTCCGGAGCGAGCTTCTTCCCCACCTCTTCAGCCGGCTCACGCCACTCTACGACTTCAACTGGTACCTCGTTCTCGTCGGGCCCACCGTCCTGATCTTCTCGGGCCTCCTCTTTCTCGAAGGCGGGTATCGCAGCCACCGCACCCTGCGCCTCAAGAACGAGGTCGCGCTCATGACGCGCACGTCCTTCTTCGGAAGCCTGCTCCTCGCCCTCGTCGTCTTCGGCGCCCGGTGGGATTTCATCTCGCGACCCTTTCTCGCGATCTTCTTCGTCGTGAACGTCCTTTTCCTCGTGACCGAGCGCGTCACGGTCCGCCTCGTCGCCCGCCGCGTGCGCTCGCTCGGCTTCAATTTCCGCACGGTCGTCCTCGTCGGCGACACGCCGCGGGCCGCGTCCATGGCCCGCCTCATCCGCGAGCATCCGTGGTGGGGGTTGAAGCTCCTCGGCCTCGTGCGCGAGAAACCCGCCGAAGACGGCCAGACGACGACCGCGAACGGCGTGCCGCTTCTCGGCTCCCTGCAGGATTTTCCGAAGATCCTCACGGAGCTCACCGTCGACGAGGTCATCCTCGCCGTGGACCGCGGCGATCTGCCGAAGCTCGAGGACATCTTTCTCCTCTGCGAGGAGATGGGCGTCAAGACGCGGCTCGTCCTCGATTTCTTTCCCCACGTGCTCGCGCGTGTGGAGCTCGAGGAGCTCGAGGGAACTCCGCTCCTCACGTTCTCGACGACGCCGGGCGAAGGCCTCGCTCTTCTCGTCAAGCGCGGCATCGACATCTTCCTGTCGGTCCTCCTCGGTCTCGTGTCCTTCGTGCCGGTCACGCTCGCGGCGCTCGTCATCAAGCTCACGTCGCGGGGGCCCGTGCTCTTCCGCCAGACGCGCTGCGGGCTGAACGGCCGGCTGTTCACGCTCGTCAAGCTGCGGACGATGGTCGAGGGGGCGGAGGAGCTCCTGCCCGGGGTCGCGCACCTGAACGAGCACGAGGGGCCCGTTTTCAAGGCGGCGAACGACCCGCGGCTCACGGCGTTCGGCCGCCTCATCCGGCGCTTCTCGTTCGACGAGGTGCCCCAGCTCTGGAACGTCCTGCGCGGCGAGATGTCTCTCGTCGGGCCGCGTCCTCCCCTTCCCGACGAGGTCGCGCGCTACGAGAGGTGGCAGCGCCGCCGCCTTTCGATGAAGCCGGGCGTCACGGGGCTCTGGCAGGTCTCGGGCCGAAGCGAGATCGCCGAGTTCAACGACTGGATGAACCTCGATCTCGCTTACATCGACAACTGGAGCCTCGGCCTCGACGCGAAGATCCTCCTGCGCACGATTCCCACTGTCCTGACGGGCCGCGGCGCCCGCTAGGCGAGCCGACGCTCGGAGGCGGGCGCGCAGCGCAACACCTTCGGGCCCGCGAGGACGCGGCGGAGCTGGCCGAGGTGCCTCGCCTCGTGGCGCGCGAGGAACCGGAACCACGTCACGCCGCTGAAGCGCCCGAGGAGGAAGTGCGGGAAGATCATCTCCGCGAAACGCTCTTCTCCCATGCGCTCTTGGAGCGCGAGGAGGTCGCGGCGCGACGTCCGAAGAGCCTCGAGCACTTCTGCCGGATTCACCTCGGCGCGCGGGCGCGGACGTACGAGCTTCGGCGCCGTGAAACGGATGCGCCAGAAGAAAGGCGAAATCGGCAGGCGGTACCACCACGCGCGCTTCGGCACGCGCGTCGGCTCGCCCTTCTCGAACTTCCTCAGGGCCCTCACGAGGGAGCCCTCGGCGGCTCGAAGGTGATCGAGGACCTCGGCGGCCGACCAACCGCCGCCCCTCGGCGGGCAGAGGAGCTCGGCGTCGGATTTCCCCGCGACCGCCCGATAGATCTCCTCCCTCACGGCTTCCATCCTCGCGCGGGCCCCCCGCAGGGCGTCCAGCCGGCTCATAATCCCCGCCATCCTGCGTTGGAACGGAGGCCCCGTCAAATGCGAAAGAGGGATCTTCTGCTGGTTCTCGCCGCACCGGCCTTCGCCGCCACGAGCCTCGTCGCCGCCGAGGCGCCGCTGACAGTCCGGTGCGGCATTCTCCTGGATCCGGCGACGCGATCGTCGAAGGCGAACGTGGAGATTTTCTTAGAAGGAGGAAAGGTCGCGCGCCTCGCTCCATCGGGAGCTCCGCCCGCACCCCCGCCCTCTTCACCTTCTAAGAAATCCCCCGGCGCCGTTCCGGCGAGCGCAGAAGGGGCGTCGAAAAACGAGGGCGTTCTGGATCTGTCCTCCTACACCTGCGTCCCCGGCTTCATCGACGCGCACACGCACCTCCTCCTCCAGGGCGACGCGACGTCCGCCGAATACGACGAGCAGATGCTCCTCGAGTCGGGCCCCTATCGGGCCCTGCGTGCCGCCCGCGCGGCGACGATCGCCCTCGACCACGGCTTCACGACGGTGCGCGACCTGGGGACCGAAGGCGCCGGCTTTTCGGACGTGGATCTCAAGCGAGCCTTCGACAAGGGCATCCTCCAGGGACCGCGCGTCTTCACGTCGGGTCCGGCGATGAGCGTCACGGGCGGCTATCCGCTTCTCGGCTACTCCTGGGAGCGGAAGATGCCCGACGGCGTTCTGAAGTGCGACGGGCCCGACGACTGCCGCAGGGCCGTGCGCTTCCAGGTCCAGAACGGCGTCGACTGGATCAAGGTCTACGCGGACCGCAGCTACTACCGCACGCCGGACGGCGGCTGGGCCGCGATCGCGAACTTCACGCCCGAGGAGATGAAGGCCATCGTGGAGGAAGCGCACAAGCTGAGGAAGAAGGTCGCCGCACACTCCATGACGCCGTCGGGCCACCGCGTCGCGCTCTCGGCGGGCGTGGATTCGCTCGAGCACGGCGATGTGCTGGATGACGAAACCGTCAAGGCGATGGTTGCCAGGAAAGTCGCGTACTGTCCGACGATCACGGTCGCGGACTTCGTGAGGGGCCCGCGGTCGAAGACGAACCCGATCTGGGACCAGCTCTGGGCCGCGTCGCAGGACTCCTTCAAAAGAGCCTACAAGGCCGGCGTCCCGATCGCGTTCGGAACGGACGCGGGCGGGTTCGACTGGGACAAGCGGAATCAGGCCGAAGAGTTTTCTTTCATGGTCGCGTGGGGCATGACGCCGTGGGACGCGCTCCGCTCGGCGACGGTCGTCGCGGCCGACCTCCTCGGGCCGCAGAACGAGGTAAAGCTCGGCTGCCTCGACGCGGGGTGCGTCGCGGACCTCGTGGCCGTGGCCGGGAACCCGCTGACGGACATCAAGGTGACGGAGAAGACGGTCGCGGTGGTCTCGCGCGGAAAGGTCGTCAAGAGGCCCGATTGACGAGGACCCGGCCGCTTCGTGCTGCGCTCTCGCTAACCGCATCGCTGTTTTTCTTAGAAGGTGAATGTGCCCTCGCACAACCACCGGCGGCGCAACAGGAGCCGCCCGCGCAAACTGCCTCTTTCTCATTACCCTTCGAAGAAAATCTTCAACGCCCTTCCCCTCCTGATCGGACTTCGCTCGACGCGCGCGGGGGTTGGAGTGTGTTTGCCTCCTACGGCCAGGCGTCCGCGCCTCGGTCGCAGGGGTTCGCGGAGGGCGCAACGCTTTCGGTGACGCGCGATCTTCAGCTCGGGGGTCGCTTCTCGCTGGGCATCGAGCTCACGCCGCTCTTCGTCGTGAACCAGACGCGCGTGGACCTGCCTCTCCGCCCGCGCGAGGTCGCGTACGCCGTCGCCGTCGCCCCCCTCCTCGCGTGGACCTACCTGCCGAGGACCTCGCGTCTCGGTCTGAGGCTCGAGGGGGCCGTCGGCATCTTCTGGGGTTTCTCGCGGATTCCCGCGGAGGGCTCGCGATTCAACTTCCTCGACGAGTTCGCGGGGCTCATCCTCGTCCGCGCCGGAACCGATCGCGTCGTCTCACTCGGCATCCGGCGCGTCCACGTCTCGAATCTCGGCCTCGCCGGGTCGGACAACCCCGGACTGAGCTTCTACTCAGGCGTCGTCGGCCTTTCGTGGCCGGCCCGCTGACGTATCCTTTCGTCAGTGCCCCTCGCCCCCGGAACACGGCTCGGCCCGTTCGAGGTCCTGGAACCGCTGGGATCGGGATCGATGGGCGACGTCTATCGCGCAAAGGACACCCGGCTCGGTCGGGACGTGGCCCTCAAGGTCCTGTCGCCCCACCTCCTGTCGGACCGCGAGGGACTCCTGCGATTCGCGCAGGAAGCGCGCGCCGCCTCCGCGCTGAACCATCCGAGCATCGTCACGATCTACGAGATCGGGCAGGCCGCCGGCATGCCTTATCTCGCGATGGAGTTCATCACGGGAAAGACCGTGCGGGAGATCATTTCGGACGGCCCTTTGCCCGTCCGCCGCCTCGTGGATCTCGCCGCGCAGCTCACGGACGGGCTCGCCCGCGCTCACGGCGTGCGCATCGTCCACCGGGACCTCAAGCCGGAAAACCTCATGGTCTCGGCAGACGGGTTCCTCAAGATCCTCGACTTCGGAATCGCCAAGCTGTCGGACTCCTCACCCGCGAAATCCGAGACTCCATTCCTCACCGAGGTCGGCATGACGATCGGGACGCCTTCGTACATGTCGCCCGAGCAGGCCTCGGGTCGCCCCGTCGATTTCCGTTCCGACCAGTTCTCCGCGGGACTGATCCTCTACGAGCTCGCGACCGGAAAGAGGGCGTTCCATCGCGCGAATACCCCGGAAACGCTCACGGCCATCATCCGCGAGGATCCGGAGCCGCTCACCGCGCTGGCACCGCGCCTTCCCGCGCCCGTTCGCTGGATCATCGAACGCTGCCTTTCCAAGGACCCCGACGAGCGCTACGCCTCGACGCGAGATCTCGCGCGCGATCTCAAGCAGATGCAGCTCAACACGGACGGCCTCTTCGGGACCGAGAGCCTGTCGGCCTCGAGCTCCTCCGCGACCTCCTCCACGGCCGCGGTGGAAGGCGAGCCCGCCGGCAAGCCGGCCTCTCTCGGGCGCCACGTGGGCCGCATCGTCGCCGCGACGCTGGGCATCCTCGCGCTCATCACGGCCGGCGCGGGATTCGGGTACTGGCTCCGCCGCGAGGTCAGCGACGCCCCGGCGCCGAGCTGGACGGGATCTCTCGTGATGGGCGGATCGACGCGCGTCCTCGCGCCGCGAGGATCGCCGGACGGGCGCCGCATCGCATTCCTCACGGTCGTGGGAGGCCTCGCGCAGGTCGCGGTCATGGACCCGTTCTCGGGAGATTGGACCGTCCTCACGAAGCGGAGGGACGCGGGCGGCTCGGTGCACCGTGTCGAATGGTCCGCGGACGGCTCGCGCCTCTTTTTCGACCGCGTCACGGACGTGCCGCTCGGTGTCTTCAGCATCCCTTCGCTCGGTGGAGACGAGCGGCTCGTCCTCGACGGCGTCCAGGGGCCCGTGCCGCTCCCCGATGGAAGCCTGCTCGTCGTGAAGCTCGACGAGGAGCATCGCTTCGTGCTGGTGAGGTTCTGGCCCGACACCGGAAAACAGAAGTCCGTCGGCCCGCCGGTTTTACCCGATTCACCCGACCTCCTCGCGCGCCTCCTCCCGGACGGAAAGGACATCCTCGTCTGGGGGCGCTTTGCCGGAGAGAAAGACGCGGGCGGCAAGCGCACGCACCTCCTGAATCTCGAGACCGGCGCCGTGACGGCATTCCTGCCCGGAGTGAGCCTCGCGCCCCCCTTCCTTCCGTTGCGCGACAACCGTCACGTGCTGGCGCGCGTGCAAGCCGGCGACCTTCATCGCATCGTCTCGGTGCAGCGCGATGGCGCGGCCGTCCAGACGCTGCTCACGGTCGCCTCGCGGCCCCGCTACCTCGTCGAGGGGGAAAGCGGCGCGCTCTACGTGGGTTTCGCGGAGAGCGCCGGAGACGTGTTGCGCTTTCCCACGGCCGGAGGCGTGCCGGAGCGGCTCGCCGCGATGCCCGCGGGTCTCGCGATGACACCGGTCGAATTTCCGGACGGCCGCCTGCTCGTGCCGGGGGTGGTGGCCGGCCGCCGGCAGCTCCTCGTCACGGGACCTGAGGGTGAGCTGCGGCCGCTTCTGGGCTCGTCGGAGGCGGCGTTCCCCCCGGTCGCCGTCTCGCCTTCCGGAATCGTGGCCTTCTTGACCGGCGCCTCGGGCGCGCCACCGCAGCTCGGCATCGCCTCCATCGCCGACGGGCGGCTCCTGAAGAGGCACGCTCTTCCCAAGGGGACAGTCCCGGCGGCACTCGCCGCGTCCCGCGACGGGAAGACGTTCTTTTTCGCCGATGCGGGCACCATCTCCTCCCTCGACGGCTCGAGCGGAACGACGAAGGCGCTCTGCGCAGGGCATGGCGTGGCCGGCGATCCGACCGCCGACGAGATCGTGGTCCAGCGCAACGCGGCCTCCGGCGTGCAGCTCGTCCGCGTGGCGCTCGCATCGGGAGTCGAGACCCCGATCCTCACGACCGGGCCGCTCAAGCTGGCTCCGGCGGTCTTCGCGCAGGGAGCGATCGGCCCCGATCGCCGCATCCTCGTCGCGGCCATTTCCCAGGACACGTGGGCTCCCGTGCCCGCGCTCCTCGATCCGGGCACGGGCAGCATCACGGTCGTGCCGGTCAGCTACGACGGCGAGATCGTGGCGACCGCGTGGGGCCGAAGCGGCCTCGTCCTCGGCATGGGCCTGGGGTCCCGGGGGGAGTTCTGGGCTTTCCGCCCGCGCGAAACGGCCGGGCCCTGAAGGCTCATTTCGGCCGGTAGCCCTTCGCCCCCACCTTCCCGAGCGCGCCGATGCTCTCGAAGTACTTCGCGAAGGCGATCATGCCGCCTTCGGCCTGCTCCCAGTCGTAGTTCTCGTTCGGCGAGTGGTAGCCGTGCTCGGGGAGCGAGAGGCCGAGGAAGAGGACCGGCGCCTTCAGGATCCTTTCCATCGTGATGACGGCGCCGATCGAGCCGCCCTCGCGGACGAAGACGGGCTCCACGCCGAACGCGAACTTCACCGAGCTTCGCACCGCGTCGGCGAGCGGTCCCGCCGTGATGCCTCGATACGGGTCGAGGCGGCCCTCCAGGCGGACCTTCACGTCGGGGTTCTTCGACTTCACGAACTTCTCGATGAGCTTCGTGATCTTGTCGCCGGTCTGGTTCGGGACGAGGCGGCACGAGACCTTCACCTCGGCGCGCGGCGGGATGATCGTCTTCACGCCCGGACCCGTGTAGCCGCCGACGACGCCGTGGACCTCGAACGTGGGCCTCGCCCAGATGCGCTTCATGACGTCGAGCACATCGTTCGAGCGGATGGACTTGAAGAGGTGGTCCTTCTTGAAGCCCGAGATCGTGAAGCCGGACCTCCGGAAGTCCGCGAGCTCCTCCTTCGACGTCGGGACGACGTCGTCGTAGAAGCCGGGAATCTTGACGCGCCCCGTCCTCGCATCGAAGCAGTCGGCGACGAGCTGCATGAGCTCGGCGATCGGGTTGCGCGCCGCGCCGCCCGTCACGCCGGAGTGCTGGTCGGTCGTGCCGGTCTCGAGCGTGAAAAGCAGGCCCTGAAGGCCGCGGAGCCCGGCCGGCGACGCCGGTTTGCCGCGCGCGATCCAGATCGTGTCGGAGACGATGATCGAGTCGGTCGCGAGAGCCTCCTTGGCTCCCCCGACGCCCCTCGCGAAGCTCGGCGAGCCGATCTCCTCCTCGAACTCCCAGAGAAATCTCACGTTCACGGGCACGCCCGCGTCCACCGCGGCTTTCGCGCCGAAGAGCGCGGAGAGCGCGGGACCCTTGTCGTCCGTGGTCCCGCGCCCGAAATAGCGGTCGCCCTTCTTGGTCAAGACGAAGGGGTCCGTCTCCCAGGGTTCGGTTTCCCTCGAGGCGGGCTGGACGTCGAGATGGTTGTAAACCGTGACGGTGGGACGCGACGGGTCGCTGCCCCACGTGCCGCTGACGATCGGATTGCCCCCCGACTGGTGGACGGCAGGCGTTCCCGAGAAGGCGCGGATCGTCTCTTCGGCCAGCTTCACGCCGTCCCGGATCGCGGCCTTCTTTTCGGGGTCGACGGAGACCGTCTGACACTCCACGAAATCGCGGAGCAGCCCCTCGAAGCGGGAGCGGTTCTCGCGGGCGAACGTGGTCAGGGCTTCCTTGGTGAGCGCGGATGTATTCATGGATGGTTCAGTCGATCCTTTCGCGGCGGGCTGCAAGAGTACGAGAGTGGGAGTGTAGCGGGCTCCCCCCGCCGCCGCGACGTTCGGGCGCCTCAACCCGGCGTGAAATCGCGGCCGAACCTCACGAGCGTTCGGAACGAGTTGCTGTCATCCTCGTCGGGACCTTCGTCGAAAGCGGCCTGCGAGGGCCAGAAGAACGACCAGACCGCCCGTCCGCCGGCATAGCGCGTCTCGTCCGCCTCGCCGAAGAATCGCTCGAAGTTCTCACCGAGGGCCTTGGACAGGTTGGTGAAGACCTTCTCGTTCGGCGCGCCGACGGAGACGAGCGCGGACTGTGTCGCTCCGAGCCTCCGCTGCGAGAGGGCCATGTTGTACTCGTCCGAGCCGCTCCGATCCGTGCGCGCGTACATTTCGAGGATGCTCGAAGGCCGCTGCAGCGCCGGAACGCTCATGGAAAGGAGGGTCATCTGGTGCGAGTTGAGGGCGAAGCTGTTGGTGGCAAAACCGATGACGAGGCACACGCATTTGCCGTCGGCATGCTGCCCCGTGTACGAGGCGAGCTTGAAATCACTTCTGGCCTGGAGTTTCTTGAATAGCATGTCGACCTGCGGTTTCTCGCCCTCGTGACTTGGGCGCGGAAGGGTCGGGGTCAGCCGTTTCCCGAGGGTCCTTCGGAGGTGGGCGTCCCGGGCGGTCGGGTTCTCCTCTTGTGCATGCGCTCCTCCTCCTCCTTGAAGAGGTACTTGATCGAGCGCTTCGGAATGAGCAGATTCGGCCCGTACTCTCGGTTCAGCTTGATGACGTCCTTGTCGTACCACTCGATCCAGCCGCGGAGCTCCTCGCCGTCCACGAGCCGGACGACGATCGGGGTCTTGCTCTGCATCTGCTTGAGGTAGTAGTACGCCTCGGCGTTCGTCTGCTCCGGGGGGACCATCTTTCGCGACGAAGGACCGCGCGACGGGACGCCCTGGTCGCGCAGGACGCGGGCCAGGGAGGGCCGGATGAGCTTCCGCGGCCCCATCTCGGCGGCTCCTTCCGCGGCGGCGGAAGGCTCTTCCGGGGTCGGCGGCTTTTTCACCGAAGCCATGTCGAGGACTCCTCTTGGGGGACCCATGGGAAGGGAACGAACTTGGACGGGAGTCTATTCCGCGCTCCCAGGGAAAAGCGAGGCCCCGAAACCGTCAGGCGGCGGGAGCGGCCGAACGCGCGCGGTCGCCCCCGTGGCTCATGCGGCGGGCGGCCTCGATTCCGCCCTCGAGCTCGTACGCCACGCAGCATTTCAGGCGCCCGCACTGCCCGGTGAGCTTCGAGGGGTTCGGCGTCAGCCCCTGCATCTTCGCCATCTTGATGGCCACGGGGTGGAAGCTCTTGAGCCACGTCGAGCAGCAGAGCGTCAGGCCGCAGGAGCCGATTCCGCCGATCAGCTTCGTCTCGTCCCTCACGCCGATCGGTTTCATCTCGACGCGGATTTCGAAGCGATCCGAGATCCGGCGGGCGAGCTCCCGCGTCTCGGGCTTCTTTTCGGACGTGTAGAGCACGATCATCCGCCGCCGGTCGAAGCCCACCGCACACTTGACGACGTGGAGGTCCAGGTTCAGCTCGGAGACCGCCGCATCGGCGAAGAGACGGGCCGCATCCTGGAGCTCGACCCTCTCGACGTAGTCGGCGTACTCGGAGTCGGACGCGAGCCTCAGAAAGCGCTTCGCCTTCTTCGACGAGCACGCCTTCGCGAGGACCGGGGTCGTCGTCGTCACCTCGGCGAACTCGGGCCCGTTCTCGGCTTCCACGATGATCCGCTCGCCCGGTTTGACGGCGATCTCGCCCGTGAACACGAGCGCCGTCTTTCCGTCCATCGCGTCCGCGAGGCGCACCCCGACGTAGTTGCCGCCGGGATTCGTGGAGGTACCGAGGGAGCAGCCGGTGCAGCCCATACCCGGCCGATTGTGCCAGAGGCTATTCGCGCGCGTACAGCGCGGCCCCGAGAAGGCCCGCGTCGTCGCCGAGGGCGGCCGGGAGGATCCGGACGGAGCCCAGGTCCTTCGTGAACACGAAAGCCTCCGCCCACCTCCTCACCTCCGAAAGATACGATTCGCCGAGGTCGACGGCCACACCGCCTCCCAGGACGAAGAGATCGGGCGAAAAAACGTTGAAGACGTTCGCCATCGCGAGGCCGACGGCTTTCGCGGAGCGGGCGACGGCGCGGAGCGCGAGCGCGTCCTTCGCCTCGATGGCGTCGCGGAGCTGCGAGCCCTTGAGCCGTGCGTCTCTCGTCGACACGGCTTTCGCGAGGCAGGTCGTCTCGCCCGCGGCGATTCTCTTCCTCAGCCACGCCGTGATTCCGACCTTCGCGGCGATGCTTTCGAGAGTTCCCTCCATCGAGCCCGGTTTCACGCGTCGGAAGTCGATGCGCGTCATCCCGATCTCGCCCGCGTTGCGGTTCCGGCCCGTGTGGATCTTCCCGTCTATGATGACCGCGCCGCCGACTCCCGTGCCGACCCACACCGCGACCATCGTGGACGCGCCGCGGCCAGCTCCAAGCCGCGCTTCGGCGAGAGCCGCGAGCCGGACGTCGTGCCCGAGGCGCCGGCGGGCTTTCGGGAACGCTTCGCCCAAAGCCTTGACGATGTTCCAGTTCTTCACCACGAGGTTTCCCGCGCGAAGCATCACGCCCTTCTCGGCGTCGACTGCGCCGGGAGCGCCCACCGCGAGCGCGCTCACGCGCTCCCGCGAAACACCGGCCTCCTTCAGCGCGAGGTCGGAGGCTTCGACGAGCGCTTCCGTGAGCGCCGCCGCACCGCTCTGGAAGGGCGTCTTGACCTTGCCCCGGCCGAGAATCTTTCCGGAGGCGTTCACGACGCCCGCAAGGACCTTCGACCCGCCGAGGTCGATCCCGAGGGCGATCTCGGCCCGTTTCCGAACGGCCATCGCCACCTCCCTCTTGCAGCGGGAAGGATAGTCTTCACCCATGAGCCTCCATCCGTGGCAGCGCTATCAGGCCCTCTCCCTCCACGTGCCGACGCTCTCGCTCCTCGTCGACCTCTCGAAGACGTGCCTCCAGGACGACGCGCTCCGTCGAGATCCGCTCGTCTCGACCGCTTTCCCCGCGGCCTTTGCCGCCATGGAGGCGCTCGAGGCCGGCGCGATCGCGAACCCCGACGAGAAAAGGCGCGTCGGCCACTACTGGCTGCGCGCGCCGGAGCGCGCTCCCGACGCGGAGACGAAAGCGGCGATCCAGGAGACGCGGGGGCGGATCGAGGCCTTCGCGGAGGCCGTCCACGCGGGTGGCCTCGCGCCGCAGAAAGCCCCGCGCTTCACGAATCTCCTCGTCGTCGGCATCGGCGGGTCGGCTCTCGGACCGCAATTCGTCGCGGACGCGCTCGGCTCGCCGCGCGACCCGCTCCGGCCGTTCTTCTTCGATAACACGGATCCCGACGGCATGGCCCGCGAGCTGTCGCGCATCGCGTCCACCGAAGGCGGCCTTCCCGCGGCGCTCACGGTCGTGATCTCCAAGTCGGGCGGGACGAAGGAGACGCGGAACGGGATGCTCGAGGCGGCGGACGCCTACCGCCGCGCGGGCCTCGACTTCCAAAAGCACGCGGTCGCCGTCACGGGTCAAGGCAGCGAGCTCGACGAGGTCGCCGCGCGCGGGGGGTGGCTGAACCGGTTCCCGATGTGGGACTGGGTGGGCGGACGGACGTCGGAGCTCTCCGCCGTCGGCCTCCTGCCCGCGGCGCTCCAGGGCCTCGACGTGGACGGCCTTCTCGCCGGCGCCGCTGCGTGCGACGAGGCGACTCGCGTCCCGGAGGTCGCGAAGAATCCGGCCGCGATGCTCGCGCTCGCGTGGTACCGCGAGACGGGCGGGCGCGGGCAGAAGGACATGGTCGTCCTCCCCTACAAGGACCGGCTCCTCCTCTTCTCGCGCTACCTCCAGCAGCTCGTCATGGAATCGCTCGGGAAGGAGAAGGACCTCGCGGGGAACGTCGTCCACCAGGGCATCGCCGTCTACGGCAACAAGGGCTCGACGGACCAGCACGCGTACGTGCAGCAGCTCCGCGAGGGCGTGCCGAACTTCTTCGTGACGTTCGTGGAGGTCGCGTGCGACCTCGAGAACGCCGCCGCGTCGCTCGCCGTCGAGCCCGACGTCACCTCGGGCGACTACCTCCACGGCTTTCTCCTCGGCACGCGGAAGGCGCTTTACGAGAACGGGCGCGGCTCGATCACGCTGACGCTTCCGGACGCCTCCGCGCGTTCCGTCGGCGCCCTCATCGCGCTTTACGAAAGGACGGTCGGCCTCTACGCGCAGCTCGTCGGGATCAACGCGTATCACCAGCCCGGGGTCGAGGCCGGGAAGAAAGCCGCGGCCGCAGTCCTCGCCTTGCAGGGAAGGCTCCTCGAGGATCTCCGCCGGGAGAAGGGCCTCTTCCGGACGGCCGAGCGCATCGCGGCCTCTCTCGGAGCGCCGGAGGAGACCGAGACCGTCTTCAAGGTGCTCGAGCACCTCGCGGCGAACCCCGACCACGCCGTCGCGCGAAAGCCCGGCCCGACGCACTTCCTCGCGACATACGGGATCAGATGAAGAGGCGGTCACGCATGAGGACGCCTTCGAGCGGCTCTTTCGGGTCGCGGCAGATCCAGATCGGGCGGCCGTTCTCGTAGGGCATCGCGAGCGGGTGGCCGGTCCTGCCTGCCTCCTCGACTCTCTCGAAGACGGAGGTGAGCGTTTCGCGGCGTCCTCCGATCACGACGAGCGGACCTTTGAAGGGGGCGATCCGTTTCGCGTCCGCGACGCTCCAGAGCCAGTAGGAATTGTGCGGACAGAGGACCTTCGGTGCGCCGAGGAGAGCGCCGTATCTCTCCACCGCGGCCGCCTCGCCGTAGTTGCGCGCCCAGACGCGGGCCGTCTTCCGCTCGGCCTCCGAGAGCCTTCCCGCGACGCGGGCGACCTCCGCCGCCATCTCGGGCCATCCGAAGCGGTCCGCGAAGTGCTGCGGGAGAACGCCCTTCTCGTATCGCTCCGTCGCCGGCGCGCCGATGCCGAGGCGTCCCGCATAGAGGGCGAACGTCTCGGGCGAGAGGAGCGGGATCGCGAGGGGTGCGAGTCCGACGCCGGTCGCGAGGAGGACGGCCGCATAGGCGATCGCCGGCGCCGCGCGCCGGCCGCGGTGCAGGAGGCGTCCGGCCGCGACGCCGCCCGCGGCGAGGAGCGGCGCGAACGAAGCCGCGAGGTACTCGGCCTTGCTCGTCCGGTTGGCGAGCAGGATTCCGAGCGTCGCGAGAAAGACGACGCCGAGGGGACGGAAACTCCGCCCGTCCCGAGCCGCGAGGAGCCAGGCGAGGCCCGCGATCCAGACGGGCGCGGCGAGCGGGTGAAAGAAGAGAACGAGGTCCCTCGCGAACGTGAGGGGTGAGGACGGGACGTACTTCTCCGCCGCCGCGCGGCGCATGAACTCGAGCGTGGCCCACCCGTGCGCCCAGTTCCAAAGGACGTATGGCGCGAGGCCGAGCGCCGCGATCCCGCCCGCGAGCCACGGCCCCGTCGTCCCGAGCCAGCGCCTCGCCGGCGTCAGGACGAGCCCGGCGGCGATCCCGAATGCCAGCCAGAGGACGCTGATTTTGTTCAGGAGACCGAGCGCGAGGACGAGGCCGAGGAGGAGCCAGAGACGCGCCGCGCGCAGGCCGGGCTCTTCCTCGAGGATCGCGGCGAGGAGCGTCGCGGCAAGCGTCCACAGCAGGACGTCGAAGGCGTTCATGGAGTAATAGCCCGTCAGCCCCAGCCACGCGGGCGAGACCGCCGCGACGAGCGCGGCGAGGCCCTGTGCGGCCGCCCCGCCGCCGAAGCGTCGCGCGAGGAGGCCCGTGAGGACGACGACGGCGGCGCCGCACAGGGCCGGCGGGACCATGAGGGCCGCGGCGGAGTCGCCGAACACGGCGCGCCACACGGCGAGGAAGAGGATCGAGAACGCCGGCTGATCGACGTATCCGGCGGCGGGGTGCCTCGCGCACGCGAGGTAGTACAGCTCGTCGCGGAAGATCCCGTACCGCCCCACCGACGCGGCGTGGAGCGCCAACTGCAGGGCGGCCGCGGCGGAGAGAACAGCCCATGCCGGGCGCGCCCGGGCACGGTCGAGCGACATCATGTCCAACTGATACGCGACGCGACCGGGCCGGTTCTCGGGGCTTTAGGCTCGGGACGAGGGCGTCGGAATCCTTTCCGGCGGCCGCCACGCTCCGGAAGGCGCGAAGCCGGGGGGCTGATCTTCCGCCCTTCGAAGACGGCTCGGGCTGACCGAGCCTCAGTCGATGGCCGGTAGCTCCGATAGGCCGGCGGCCCGGACTTCTCGTCGCATGACGTCGTCGAGGGCGCGCGTCACGTCCTCTGACGGCGGGCGAGGCGGGCACTTCGCGAGCCGGCGCTCGACCTCTTTCGCGGCCTCCTCGTGCGCCCAGGGGGCGCCCCGCGCTTCCCAGTCACCGTAGGTGTCGCGGGCCACGAGCGCCGACGGGACCGTGAGCTCCAGCCGCCAGTGCTTCCGGGTGTGGGGATGCGAGAGGAACTCGGCCGATTCGACGACCTGCCGGATCAGGCCGGCGGCGCCATCCCCGCCGCGGTCGATCCCGCGCACGAGCCGGAGCGCCATGCCGCAGGCCTCGTGGTCCAGGAGGAGCTTCTCGAACGACTGGCAGATCTCGAAATCGAGCATTCCGGGGCCCGAGACGACGTTGATGCCGGCCAGAGCCGCGAGGAGCGCCCCCACCCCGCTCTCGAGTCCCGCCTGATAGTCGGGGCACTTCGAGTCCGAAAGCCCCATGTAGGCGTGCGTGGGAAGGCCGAGGCGCTTGCCGGCCTGCGACGAGGCGAGGTTGATCATCATCGTCTCCACGGCGCCCATCGGGGTCGTGCCGTGGCGCATGTCCATCGCCGCAGGCGAGCCGCCCCAGATGATCGGCGAGCCGGGCCCCGCGAGCTGGTGGATGACGACGCCGCTCAGGTTCTCCGCGCACTGCTGGACTGACGCCTCGCGGAGCGTGACCGGCGACGTCGCTCCGGCCAGCGGCATGGAGACCAGCTCTGCTGGGATTCCCGTGCGGGCGCAGTCGACGAGCGCCTGGCAGGTCAGGTCGCTCCACTTCAGCGGAGGGCTCGGGCAGCAGTCGAACACGGCGAGGGGACGGCGCCTCAGCTCCGCGTCGCTGCCGCGCACGGCGAGGAGCAGCTCGCGCATGGGGGCGAAGCCATCCTTCCGAAACGTGCCGGTGACGACCGGCTTTTGGGCGCTGCGGAGGATGAGGTAGAGCCTGTAGCGGTCCGCAACCTCGCCCGGGACGTCACCCGGCGTCAGCGCCGTCGACTGGGCGGCGTAGTTCGGCAGGCCGTCGACGAGGCGGGCGAACCGGACGACGTCCCTGGTCGCGATCGCCCGGCGTCGTCCGGTGGAAGCGTCGAAGAGATGAATGGCCGCGGAGCCGGGATCGAAATGGACCCGATCTCCGCCGAGGTCCATCGCGGGAGCGCCGTCCCGATCGAAAAGCTCGATGCGCGACGGAACCTTCGCCAGCGCCTCGCGAGCCATCGTTTCCGGAATCCTGAAGCGGCCGCCCGCTTCCGAGGCTCCCCCGTCCCGGAGAAGGGCCTGCGCGTCCTGGTTCTCGACGAGGACCCCCGACTCCGAAAGAACGTCGAAGGCGTCCTGCAAGACGCTCTCGACGTCAACGGACGAAAGAAGCGACACGGTGGGTCTCAACGGCGTTGCCATCAGCTCGTCACCTCGCGGGAAGAACGCGATGCCCTCCTCCGGCGGGCCGCCGGTAGCGACAGTGCGGGAGGCCGCAGGTGTCGCATCCGGAGAGCCCGGACCTCGGCGCCCGCTCGGCGCCGATCCAGAGGGCGAAGGAGATCGACTTGCGCGGAACCATCATCATGGACGAATTCAAGGAGACGCCGAGCGCCTCGTGAGGGAGGAAGGAGAAAAGGGCCTTCTGGGCGGACAGGGGCCACCGGCCGTACCCGGGGCTGACCCGGCAGCCGACGTCCAGCTCCCCGCTTGTCCTGCCGCCGACGACCCGCGCGCTCAGCCTGTTCGCGGCTTCCTCGGCGGCGGCACTTCCCGCGGCGTCCAGCAGGAGGGCGCGCGAATCCTCTCCCCGGCCGAGAAGCTCCGTCACGCGGCGCTCGATCCCGCCGCCCGCGGTGACGAGGCCGAGGACGAGGCCGTCGGCGGGTTCCGCCGGGAGGCCGACCTCGCCGGCCGAGGAGACTGGCAGTCTCCGGAACCCGCCACGCGCGGCCGCGAGCGAGCGGGCCTCGCGAAGGGCGTCTTTCAAAAGGGGCTCGAGCCGCGTCGCCGGGCGCCGTCCCTTCGGATAGCCGAGGAAGTGGAGGACCTCGCTCTCCGGAATGGAGAGTCGAAGCCGCGAGACGATCACGGGGCGGCCTGCCGACGAAGCGGCAGACGACATCGCATCGTGCCTCGGGAGGCGGGTCACGGTCGGGACTCCTTCGAGTGGAGACGGCGCGCGAGCGCCCGGATGAAGCGCGGATCGGTTCCGCAGCATCCGCCGACCAGCTCGACGCCGAGGGAGGCGACCCGAGCCATCTCCTCGGCGAAGGCCTCCGGCGCCTGCGAGTAGAAGACGGCGCCGCCCTGCATCTCGGGCGCCCCGGCATTGGGCTGGATGACGAGCGGGAGACCCACCGCGGCGCGGGACTCCTCGGCGAGCAGCCGCATGTCGGCGCTGGCGAGCGTGCAGTTCGCGCCGACGGCGTCGGCCCCCGCCTCGCCGAGCGATCGGAGCGATCCCGCCAGTGCGTCTCCCATGATCGTGAAGAAGCCGCGCTTCTTCCTCTCGAAGGTCAGCGACACCATCACGGGAAGGGAAGAAGCGCTTTCCTTCAAGGCTTCGAGGGCGATCAGGGCCTCGCGCAGGTCCGTCATGGTCTCGACGTGCAGGGCGTCCGGCGCGGCGGCGGCCAGCGCCCGCCCCTGCCGAACGAAGGCCTCCTTCCAGGACCGTCGGTCGCCCGTCCCGACCGGAGGGAGATATTCGCCCGTGGGACCGACGTCCGCGAGGACGAAACGTGCGCCGGATTCCCGGGCGAGCCGGACTGCTTCCGCGTTGAGCGCCTCGCACCGGTCGGCGAGAGAGGACCGTGCGAGCCGGATCGCGTTCGCCCCGAAGGTCGCCGTGTGAACGGCGTCGCTCCCGGCGCCGACGTAATCGCCATGCGCACGGCGGACGTCGTCGGGGCGCGAAAGGACCCACGACTCGGGCGCCTCGCCTCCGCCGAGCCCTCGCGCGATGAGCAGGCTTCCAAGGCCTCCATCCAGGAGTGTCGTCTCTCGGCGGCGCAGGCGCTCGGCGAAGGCGTTCACACGGATCTTCCCGTCTTGATGATGATCAGGCGCGCCGGGAGGCGTTTGCCAGCGACTCGGCGACCGCGACGGCGCGAAGGGCGTTCTCCGCCCAGGCTGCGCCGATCTGCGCGGCCCAGGCCGCCGTCGTCGGCGCGCCGCCGACGAGAAGCCGCGGCCGCGGAGCGAGCCCGAGGGATGGAATGCCATCCGCGATGGCCTTCTGGACCGGCATCGTGGTTGTCAGGAGCGCCGAGGCCGCGATGATGTCGGCGCCGTTCTCCTTCGCCCGTGCGAGGAAGCGGTCGACGGACACGTCGCTTCCGAGGTCGTCCACCTCGAATCCCCCAGCCGAGAGGAGCGTCGCGACGAGAGTCTTCCCGATGTCGTGGAGGTCGCCCTGGACCGTTCCGATGACGACCCGGCCCTTCGAGACCTGTCCACCGTGGCTCTTCCGAAGCGCGGGCTGGAGGACGCCCATGGCGGCTTTCATCGCCTCCGCGCCCTGGACCAGCTCCGGAAGGAAGTACTCCCCTTCTTCCCAGAGATCGCCCACCTTTCTGATCCCGGCCGCAAATCCCTGCTCGATCGCCGCGACGAGGTCGCCGTCGGCGTCGACGACTCCTTCGGCCAGCCTCCTCGCCCGAGGCGCGTCCCCCTGGACGACGGCTTCCCTCATCTCTCTGTACATCAGGACCTGCTCCAGACTCCCATTCTCCGACTCTTCAATGTTCGATTTCAGGGTTTGAGGCTCGCGACGAGGGCGTCGAAATCCTTTCCGGCGGCCGCCACGCTCCGGCGCGGGCCGGTGAGCTTGAAGAACAGGGCTCCGTTCGGTCCCTCGGCGATCGCGCCGCGGAGCGCAAAGCCGCTCTTCGCAGCCGGCGAGGCGCCCATTCCCGTTCCCGCGGAGTACGTTCCCGCAGCCGTCACGAGCGTCACGGGCAGCGAGCCGACGCGCATGAGACTGCGAGTGGGCTTCGGGTCGCCGGCCGCGGCCGCGAACTGCGAGAACCACCGCTCCACGTTCGCGTCCACGCTCCCGCCCTTGCCCGGGCCGAACCAGAAGACGGCCATCTCCGGCTTTTCGGCGTCCCCCGCCGAGGCGGGAAGGAAGTACGTCGCGAGCCTCATCGCGGACGACGGCCCGGGCACCCACGCCTTCGGCACCGCCCACGTCAGCCCGCCGCCGGAGGTCACGGGGAAGACGGGCGCCGGTGTCGCGGCAGCGGCGGGCGGGGAGGCATGCGACGAGACGAGCTGGGCGAGTAGCGCGAGGACGGCGGAGACCTGCATGAGGCCATGATATTTCGTCATACTGCCTCCGTGGCGAGCCTCTCGGACCTGTCGCGAAAGAACCGCCTCTTCATGGCGATGTACCGGTACCGCACCCTCGATCCCGTGCCGTTCACGAGGCTCGCGAAACCGATCGAAAAGGCGAGCGTCGCGCTCGTGACGACGGGCGGCGTTCACCTGCCGTCGCAGGTTCCGTTCGACACCGAGTTGAAGGGCTGCGACGTGTCGTTCCGCGAGATCCCGGCGGACGTGGACGTTGCGACGCTCGGAATCGCGCACAAATCCGATGCGTTCGACCAGAGCGGATTCCTCGCGGACCGCAATCTCGGCTTTCCGCTCGTGAGGCTGCGCGAGATGGCCGCGCGCGGCGAGATCGGCTCGCTGACCGCCCGCGCGCTCTCGTTCATGGGCTCGATCACGGCGCCCGGGCGGCTCGTGAAGGAGACGGCGCCTGCGGCCGCCGCGCTCCTCCAGGCGGACGGCGCCGACGCGGCGTTCCTCGTCCCGCTTTGACCCTTGTGCCATCAGACCGTCGGTCTGATCGCGGGCGAGCTCGAGCGGCGCGGCATCGCGACGACGTCCGTCACGATGCTCCGTGAGGTCACGGTGAAGGTGCGGACGCCGCGCGCCCTCGCGGTGCCGTACGCGCTCGGCTATCCGCTCGGGAAGCCGGGCGACCCCGCGCTCCAGACCCGGATCCTCCGGGCTGC
Organism: Thermoanaerobaculia bacterium; assembly: GCA_035455045.1. GTDB lineage: Bacteria > Acidobacteriota > Thermoanaerobaculia > UBA5066 > UBA5066 > Fen-183. Next base: position 38,640 of record DATIFW010000253.1, read on the forward strand.
CCTCCGACTCCTCGACGCCCCGGGGCCCCCTCCCGTCTTGCGCGACTTCGAAGACAGTGAGTAAGAGAGCGATTGGCGCGGAAGGGCATCAGGGACCCGGCCCTCGGGTTTCCCTGATTCACCGCAGCATGGAGCCGGAGCGCTCCACCAGGATCTCGAGCGCCTTCTTTCCGATGTCGCGCCGGAAGTGGGCGCCGTCGAAGCGGATCTTGCCCGCCGCTTCCTTCGCGGTCGCGAGGGCCTGAGAGAGGCCCCGCCCGCGGGCGCAGACGTTGAGAACCCGCCCGCCCGACGTCACGAGGCGGCCGTCGGGGGTCCGGGCCGTGCCCGCGTGGAAGACGAAGACGCCTTCCATGGCCTCGGCGTCCTCGATTCCGGAAATGACCCGGCCGCGCTCGAAGGGCCCCGGATAGCCTTCCGAGGTCATGACGAGCGCCGCGGTCGCCTCGCGCCTCCACCCGATCTGCGCGTCCTCGTCGAAGCGGCCGCGCGCGGACCCCAGCAGGAGCGGGAGGAGGTCGCCGTCGAGCCGGAGGAGGACCGCCTGCGTCTCGGGATCTCCGAACCTCGCGTTGTATTCGAGGACGTACGGGTTCAGGCCCGCCTCCAGGATGAGGCCGACGAAGAGCACGCCCCGGAACGGGCGTCCCTCGTCCGCCATGCCCTTGAGCGTCGGCTGCACGATGAAAGCGAGCACGTCGGACGCCGTGGACGCGTCGAGGAGAACCGACGGGCTGTGCGCGCCCATCCCGCCCGTGTTCGGTCCCCGGTCGCCGTCGAAGATCTTCTTGTAGTCCATCGCCGTGGCGAGCGGCAGCGCGCGCTCCCCGTCGCACAGGACCATGAAGCTCACCTCGTCTCCGGAGATGAACCGCTCCACCAGGATGCGGTCCCCCGCCGAGCCGAAGACGCGGTCCTCGAAGAAGAGCTTCAGCGCGCGCTCGGCTTCCTCGGCCTCCTGCGCCACGACGACGCCCTTCCCGGCCGCGAGGCCGTCCGCCTTGAAGACGCACGGCAGGCCGAACGATTTGAGCGCGCGCTCCGCCTCGCCGCGCGTCTGGCACACCTCGGCGTCCGGCGTCGGGATGCCGTACTTCTTCATGAAGAGCTTCGAGAAGACCTTCGAGCCCTCGAGCTCGGCCGCGAGACGGTTCGGCCCGAAGGCCGTGAGGCCGCGGCTGGAGAGCTCGTCCACGAGGCCGAGCGTGAGCGGCAGCTCGGGCCCGACGACGGTCAGGTCGATCTTCATCGACTCGGCGAAGTCCGCCAGCTCGACGATGTTCTCGACGCCGATCGGAAGACACGTCGCCTTCGATGCGATACCGGGATTCCCCGGTGCCGCGAAGATGTCCGTGACGCCCGGCGCCTGCGCGAGCTTCCACACGAGCGCGTGCTCGCGACCCCCGGAGCCGACGACGAGGATCCTCATCTGGTCAGGGACCAAGTCTAACCGACCGGGCCTTGACGGCCGCGCCCGGCACGCCGTACCCTGACGGCGGCTCTTTGACCGGGTTTCATCCAGAGCGGCGGAGGGACGGGCCCTGCGATGCCGCGGCAACCGGTCCGGTGCGCCCCGAAGGGCGGCGGACGCCAGGTGCCAAATCCCGCTCCGGACCGCACGATGCGGCCGGAGGAAGATGAGATCGAGGCCGAAAACGGCGCGGAGTCCCGCCGCCCCTTCGTCCTCGAAGGGGCGTTTTCATGAAGAAAGACATCCGGGAGCGGCTGAAGGCCGAGGTCCTCCTCACGGACGGGGCGATGGGGACGCTGCTCGTGTCACGAGGCGCGCCTGCCGAGGGCCCCCGCTCGCCGAACTCGGTCGCCGCGCCCGACCTCGTGCGCGAGATCCACGACGACTACGTGGCGGCGGGTTCGCAAGTCCTCTCCACGAACACGTGGGACGCGAACCGCGCGAAGCTCTCGCGGTTCGATTGGGCCGATTCGCTCGAGAAGATCAACCGCGCGGCCGTGAAACTCGCCCGCGCCGCGGCCGAGGGGGAATACGTCTACGTGGCGGGATCCGTCGGCCCGCTCGGACAGCTCGTGAAACCCTATGGCCCGCTCACGCGCCTCCACGTGCGCGAGCTCTTCACGGAGCAGATCCGGATCCTCCTCGAGGAGGGCGTGGACCTCCTGTCCTTCGAGACGTTCTCTTCGACGCTCGAGGCCACCGAGGCCGTCCGCGCCGCGCGCGCCCTGTCGAACCAAATCCCGATCGCCGCCTCGATGACGTTCCTCTCGGACGGCAAGACGAGCTTCGGCGAGGACGCCGCGGACGCGCTCCGGGCGCTCGTCGCGGCGGGCGCCGATGTCGTCGGGATGAACTGCACGGTCGGGCCCCAGGAGGCCTTCGAGATCTTCTCTCGCGTCGCGGGGTCGGTCGACGTGCCCGTCTCCGTGCGGCCGAACGCCGGATATCCGTGGGTCGTCTCGGGGCGCACCGTCTACCCCGCCACGCCCGATTACTTCCGCCAGAGTGCGCGGGATTTCCTGCGCGCCGGCGCGGCGCTCGTCGGAGGCTGCTGCGGCACCGCCCCCGAGCACGTCGCCGCGATGGCGCGCGAGATCGCGGGGAAGGCGCGCGCTGTGCCGGCTCCCGCCCCGGTCGAACGCGTCGTCGTGACGGAAGGCCGCGCGGCGCGCCCGAAGGAAGCGCCGCTCGAGACCTCGGCCCTGAAGCGCAAGCTCGCCGACTCGCACGCTCTCGTCGTGACGGTCGAGGTCGAGCCGCCGAAAGGCATCGACGCCTCGGCGGCCGTGGACGGCGCGCGCACGCTGAGGGCCCTCGGCGTGGACGCCATCAACATCACGGACAACCCGATGGCGCGGCTCAGGATGTCGTCCATCGCCGTCGCCCATCTCATCCGGACCGAGACGGGCGCCGAGACGATCTTCCATTTCTCGCCGCGCGACCGGAACGTGCTCGGCATCCAGTCGGACTTGCTGGGCGCGGCCGGGCTCGGCATCAAGGCGCTCCTCGTCGTGGGCGGCGACCCGCTGAAGATCGGCGATTACCCCCAGGCCAAGCCGGTGGGCGAGGTCGACACGCTCGGCCTCCTGCGCATCGTGCGGGGCCTGAACGCGGGCACGGATCTCGCCGGCGGCGCGATCGGCTCGGCCACGTCCTTCGCGATCGCATGCGCGGCGAATCCCGCGGCGCGGGACCTCGACGTCGAGATCTCGAAGCTCTCGGCCAAGATCGAGGCGGGCGCCACGTTCGCGCAGACGCAGCCCGTCTACGACGTGGCCGCACTCGACCGCTTCTACGCGCGTGCCGAGGCGCACGCGATCCCCGTCCTCATCGGCCTCATTCCGCCGAAGGGCCTGAAGCAGGCCCTCTATCTCGCGAACGAGGTTCCGGGCATGGTCGTGCCCGAGGAGATCCTCACGAGGATGCGCCGCGCGGCCGAGAAAGGCCCCGAGTTCGAGGAGGAAGAAGGCCTCGCGATCGCCGTCGAGCTCGCGCGCGCGATCGGCGAGCGCTCGCGCGGCCTTCACATCATGCCGATGGCGCGTTACGAGGCGGTGAAGCGGATCGTCGAGGCGCTCGGTCTCGGACAGGCCGGCGACCGGCCTGCGAGGGCCGTCTCGTGAAGATCGCCTTCATCGTCATGGCCGTCGCGATCCTCGGATGCGCTCGGACGCGCCGGGAGAAAGAGAGCGACGTCTCGTACGAGATGCGCGGCCGCAAGACGATCGGTCAGTCGACGGGCGCCCCGCCGGCCCCCGCCTTCATCGGCAGAGGCATCATCGCCCCGACGCCCCGGGCGCTCGGCGCGCTTCCCCGGTTCGGCGCCGAGACTCCCATCCCTGCGGTGCTTCCCGCGTTCGTCGGCTCGGCGATTCGCGGTCCGGATGGCCATGCGCCGCAGACCGCGGACAAGCTCGTTCTGCTCGCCCTGCTCAAGGCGCGGCGCTTCGGGGACCTCGACAGGTGCTTCGAGGACTACCAGACCGCGTTCGAGCTGGACGCGCGCAACGAGTACTGGCCCACGGACGCCCTCGAAGCGTTTCGGACCGCAGATGCCGGCATCGGGATGCTCGTGGGCGACTGGGTCGACGAGTCTCCGAAGCCCTGGGCGGCGTTCGCGGCTCGCGGCGCGCAACGCCACGCGCTCGCGTGGAGCCTGCGGGGAGGTGGTTACGCCGACACCGTTTCGGATGCGGTCTTCGCGGAGTTTCATCGCCACGAAATCGCGGCGGCCGAGGACCTGCGCAAGGCCATCAAGCGCCGCCCGCGGTTCATCGCCGCGCATTACGTCCTCATCCAAATCCTCCGGGGAAGCCCCGCCGCGCGCCGGGTGCTGGATGAGGCGCTCGAGGCCTGTCCGGAATGCTTCCAGCCGCGTGCGGCGTACCTCGACGCGCTCTCACCGAAATGGGGAGGTTCCTACGAAGAGATGGAGGCGTTCGTGCGCGAGGCGATCGCCTCCAATCCCAGCCCGCGCCTGAAGCTGCTTCGCGGATTCATCCTCACGGAACGCGCGGCACAGGCGATGAACGAGAACAATCCAGCTCAGGCAATGGCCTTCGAGAACGAGGCGCTCGGGGCAGGCGAGCACTGGGGCGCTCTCTACAGGCGCGCCGTGATCGCTTCCAGTCTCGGGCAGCCCGCGGCCGCGCTCATCGACCTCGACCGCGCCTTCGAGCTGCGTCCCCAGGCGGCGTCCCTGGCCGATTTCCGCGCGCAGGTGCGCGCCAAACTCGGGCAGGTCGAGCTGGCGATCCAGGACTTCGACCTGGCACGGAGACTGGATCCCGCGCGCCCGCGTCCCGAACAGTACGCCCAGCTCGCGGACACGCTCGTCCGCCGGAGCAACGACGCGCTCGCGACCGGCGGAACCGAACGAGCGGGGGCGCTGCGCACGCTCGCGGACAATCTGAAATCGGCCGCCGCGCCTCCCGGCGCGGCAGCCCCGTACGTGCCTCTCACCCCGACAGCGGAAGTTTTCACGGATCCGGGCGCGGCTTTGCGCGCGCAGATCGCCTCGCTGCCGGACGACTACGCCGCCTACCGCCGGCTCGGCTTTCCGCTCCTGAACGCGCGGCGGTCGCAGGAGCTCGAGGAGCTTTGGACTTCGTGGGTCCAGAAGCATCCGGACGACCCTCGCGGGTACTGGGAGCGGCATACCGCCTACTCACAGCGGCGCGACTTCGAGCGCCGGGACGAAGACCTGCGGCAGGCGTGCACGCTCGGTCACGCGGAGGCATGCCGCACGCAGGAGATCAACGCGGCGTTACGCGCCCGCAGGGCGGGAGAACGATGACCGCCGAGGCCCGCCTCCGCGCGCTCCTCCACGAGCGCATCGCCATTCTCGATGGCGCGATGGGGACGATGATCCAGCGGGAGAAGCTGGATGAGGCGGGATACCGCGGCGCGCGCTTCCTGGACCATCCGAAGGACCTGAAGGGCGCGAACGACCTCCTCGTCCTCACGCAGCCGGCGATCGTCGAGGGCATCCACCGGCAGTACCTCGAAGCGGGCGCCGACATCGTCGAGACGAACACGTTCAACGCTCAGGCGATCTCCCTCGCCGATTACGGCCTCGAGAGCTTCGCGTACGAGCTGAACGTCGCGGCCGCGCGCGTCGCGCGAAAGGCCGTCGACGCGCACCGGGCTGCCACGGGAAGGGACGCCTTCGTGGCGGGCGCCGTCGGCCCCACGAACCGGACGCTTTCCCTCGCGGTAGACGTAAGCGACCCGGGGAAGAGAACGCACGTCTTCGACCAGTTCGTCGCGGCATATCGCGAGCAGATCCGCGGCCTCGTCGACGGCGGAGTCGACGTCCTGCTCCTCGAGACCGTCTTCGACACGCTCGTCCTCAAGGCCGGACTCTTCGCCGCGCTCGCATACTTCGACGAGTCGAAGCGAAGCGTTCCGCTGATGGCCTCGGTCACGATCACGGACAAATCGGGGCGGACCCTGTCCGGCCAGATGGTCGAGGCGTTCTGGAACTCCGTCTCGCACGCGCCGCTCCTCTCCGTCGGGATCAACTGCGCGCTCGGCGCGAAGGAGATGCGCCCCTATGTCGAGGAGCTGTCCCGGATCGCGCCCGTCTTCCTGAGCGCGTATCCGAACGCGGGTCTCCCGAACGCGTTCGGCGGCTTCGACGAGACGCCCGAGATCATGGGCGCCGACATCGGCGGCTTCGCCCGCGAGGGATGGGTGAACGTCGTGGGCGGCTGCTGCGGCACGACGCCGGCGCACATCCGGGCGATCGCCGACGCGGTCAAGGGGCTGCCCCCGCGGCGGATCCCCGTCCCCGAGCGCCGCACCCGCCTCTCCGGCCTCGAGCCCTACACGCTCCGCCCCGAAGAGACGTTCACGCTCGTGGGCGAGCGGACGAACGTCACGGGGTCGCCGAAGTTCCAAAAGCTCGTCCTCGCGGGCGACTACGAGGGCGCGCTCGCCGTGGCGCGCCAGCAGGTCGACGGAGGCGCGAACCTCCTCGACGTGAACATGGACGAGGGGATGCTGGACGGCGTCGCCGCGATGACGCGCTTTCTGAACCTTCTCTCGGCCGAGCCGGACATCGCGAAGCTGCCGATCATGCTCGACAGCTCGAAGTGGGAGGTGATCGAGGCGGGGCTGAAGTGCCTCCAGGGCAAGTCCGTCGTGAACTCGATCAGCCTGAAGGAGGGGGAGGAGCCGTTCCGGCGCCACGCCCGCCTCGTCCGCCGCTACGGCGCCGCCGCCATCGTCATGGCCTTCGACGAAGAGGGCCAGGCGACGACCGTCGAACGGAAGGTCGCGATCGCCGAGCGGGCGTACCGCATCCTCACGGAGGAGATCGGGTTTCCGCCCGAGGACATCGTCTTCGACCCGAACATCCTCACCGTCGCGACGGGCATCGAGGAGCACGACGCCTACGCGTTGAATTTCCTCGAGGCCACGAAGCTCATCAAGGCCCGTCTGCCCCACATGAAGGTGTCGGGCGGCGTCTCGAACATCTCCTTCTCGTTCCGCGGGAACAACGCCGTCCGGGAAGCCATGCACGCCGCCTTCCTCTACCACGCGATCGCGGCCGGCCTCGACATGGGGCTCGTGAACGCCGGACAGCTCGCGGTCTACGAGGAGATCCCGAAGGACCTCCTCGTCCTCGTCGAGGACGTCCTCCTGAACCGCCGCAAGGACGCCACGGAACGGCTCATCGCGTTCGCGGAGTCCGTGAAGAAGGCCGGCAAGGCGGAGGTCGTGGCGGACGCGTGGCGACGCGGCACGGTGGAGGAACGCCTGTCGCATTCGCTTGTCAAGGGCATCGTCGACTTCATCGACGCCGACGTCGAGGAGGCCCGGAAGAAGTACGGCGCGCCGCTCACCGTCATCGAGGGCCCGCTGATGGCGGGCATGAACGTCGTGGGCGACCTCTTCGGCGCGGGAAAGATGTTCCTGCCGCAGGTCGTCAAGAGCGCGCGCGTCATGAAGAAGGCCGTCGCGTATCTCCAGCCCTTCCTCGAGGCCGAGAAGCGCGCGGGCGCGCCTTCCTCGGAGATCAAGGTCCTCCTCGCGACCGTGAAGGGCGACGTGCACGACATCGGCAAGAACATCGTCGGGGTCGTCCTCCAGTGCAACGGCTACCAGGTGATCGACCTCGGCGTCATGGTGAGTGCCGACCGCATCCTCAAGGCCGCCAAGGAGCACGGGGCCCGCATCGTGGGGCTCTCCGGCCTCATCACGCCGTCGCTCGACGAAATGGTCCACGTCGCTCGCGAGATGGAGCGCGAGGGATTCACGGTTCCCCTCCTCATCGGCGGCGCCACCACGAGCCCCGTCCACACCGCGGTCAAGATCGCGCCCGCGTACGGGCCGCCCGTCGTCCACGTGCTCGACGCATCGCGGGCGGTCGGGGTCGTGAGCGGCCTCCTCGGCGGCGAGGCGGCTCCTTTTGCGGAGACGAACCGGAAGAAGCAGAAGCTCCTGATCGAGGAGCACGAGAAGAGGTCGCAAAAGCCGCTCCTGTCACTCGCGGCCGCCCGGGCCCGCAAGCCGCGCCTGGACTGGTCGAGCCTCGAGATTCCCGTTCCGTCCTTCACGGGCGCGCGCGCGCTCGACGTGCCGCTTTCGGGTCTCGTGCCGTTCATCGACTGGTCTCCGTTCTTCCACGCGTGGGAGCTCAGGGGGCGGTATCCGCAGCTCCTCGAAGATCCGGCTCTCGGCGAGAAGGCGCGGGAGCTCTTCGCGGATGCGAAGGCGCTCCTCGACCGCATCGTGAAGGACCGCCTCCTGACCGCGCGCGGCGTGTACGGGTTCTTTCCCGCGCAAGCGGACGGTGACGACATCCGCCTCTTCGCCGACGCGGCGGCGGCGCGGCCGCTCGCGACGCTCCACACGCTGCGCCAGCAGATGGAGAAGCCCGAGGGGCAGCCTCTCGAGGCGCTCGCGGACTTCGTGGCGCCGAAGGAGAGCGGGCGGACGGACTTCGTCGGCGCTTTCGCGGTGACGGCCGGCCTCGGCGTCGACGCGCTCTGCCGCGCGTTCGAGAAGGAGCACGACGACTACTCCTCGATCCTCGTCAAGGCGCTCGCCGACCGGCTTGCCGAGGCGTTCGCCGAGATGCTGCACCAGCGCGCGCGCCGGGACTGGGGCTACGGGCGGAACGAGAGCCTCACGTCCGAGGACCTTCTCAAGGAGCGCTACCGCGGCATCCGCCCCGCGCCGGGCTACCCGGCGTGCCCCGACCACACGGAAAAGCGAACGCTCTTCTCGCTCCTCGACGTCGAGAAGAACGCCGGGATCTCGCTCACCGAGAACTGCGCGATGACGCCCGCCAGCTCCGTGAGCGGCTTCTACTTCGCGCACCCCGACGCGCACTATTTCGGCGTCGGCCGCCTCGGCCGCGACCAGGTCGAGGACTACGCCGCGCGAAAGGGCTGGTCAATCGAGGAGGCCGAGCGCTGGCTCTCCCCGAACCTCGGGTACGAGCCCGAGGTCGCGCCGAGCGCCCGGATCGATTCCGCAGTCGCGCGGTAGCAGCCTGGCCGAATCGTTCCCGGTCACGCTCATGGAAGAGCGCATCCCTTCGACGAGCACTGCCGGTCACACCGGGAACCTTCGGAAAGTCTAATGGGATTGGGGGCCGAGCCTTCGAGGTTCCACTGCGACTCGGAAGGAGAGACATCATGAAAAGCTTCGACGTGCAGGGCATTGCCTTGGACGTTCCCCGAGAAGAGGCGTTCGCTTTCATCGCCGATCCGGGGTATTTGCCAAGGTGGACGAGCGCCTTCGCCTCGGCAACGACCAGACAGGCCGTGCTCCGTACCCCGCGCGGCGAGGTCAGGATCAAGCTCGAGGTGAAGGCATCGGCCGAGCAGGGAACCGTGGACTGGAAGATGACGTTTCCCGACGGCAACGTGGCAACCGCCTTCTCGCGGATCGTGGAGATCGACCGGGCACGTTGCGTCTTCAGCTTCATCCTCACTCCACCGCCCGTCCCGCTGGAGGATCTCGAAGGCGCGCTCGAAGCGCAGTCGCGTACCCTTGCCGGGGAGCTCGCGAACCTGAAGCGGATACTCGATCACCATGGTTGAGAGCACATTCCCCGGGCGCGGTCCGAGCGTCATCGACGTCGATCGAGCAAGGCAGGGAGACCGTGTTGCTCTCGAGTCGGTGATGAGCGCCGTGCAACGAGACGTATACAACCTGGCGCTTCGCTTCCTCTGGCACCCCCAGGACGCGGAGGACGCCACGCAGGAGATCCTCATTCGAATCCTCACGGGTCTGAGCGGTTTCCGGGGAGAGAGCGGTTTTCGGACGTGGGTATACCGCATTGCCTGCAATTCGCTGCTGACGTTGCGCAAGCAGCGCATGGAGAAGCACTCCGTCACCTTCGAGGAGTTCGGCGAGGATCTCTCCCGCGGTCTGCCCAACGACTCTCTTGTCGTGGAGTCCGACGTGAACGAGAAGTTGCTGCTGGAGGAGGTCAAGATCGGCTGCACTCTGGCCATGCTGCTGTGTCTGGACCGAGACCATCGCCTCGCCTATGTCCTCGGCGAGGTCCTCGAACTGGGTCACAGGGAAGCAGCCGCAGCCCTGGAGATAGCGCCGGGGACGTACCGAAAACGGCTGTCGCGAGCTCGAGCGGCCATTACTTCGTTCATGACCTCTCGATGCGGACTGGCGAACCCGGTCAATGCCTGCCGATGTCGTCGACGGGTTACGACCGCCGTGGCCAGCGGCCGCGTCGTTCCGTCCCATCTGCTGTTCGCTTCCTCACGGGAGAAGGCGAGGCGGTTTCCGCAAGTCTTGGCCCAGATCCGCCAGCTGGAGGACACTCGTCGTGCGGCCGCGTTGTATCGGTCGCACCCGGAGGCAACGCCGTCAGACGCGTTCGTGTCCTGGCTGAAACGGCTGCTCGATGAAAAACCAGATGGCCACGCCTGGAATCAAGGTGTCTAGCCCCCCGCCCCCGCTCCCATCGCGGCCATGCGCTTCTTCATCTCCTCCGGGGTGACGTCCTCGACGTGCGTCGCGATGCCCCAGGAGTGTCCGAAGGGGTCGGTGAGCTTGCCGTAGCGGTCGCCCCAGAACATGTCGGCCGGCGGCGCTTCGGCCTTCGCACCGGCGGCCGTGGCCTTCTTGAACACGGCATCGACGTCGGGGACGTAGAGCATGATGCTGACGGGTGTGCCGCCGAGGGCCTCGGGCGACTTCGCGTTCTGCTCGGGATTCTCGTCGCCGAGCATCACCATCGAGTCACCGATGAGGATCTCGGCGTGCATGACCTTCCCGTCGGGCCCGGGCATCCTGACCTTCTCCTGAGCGCCGAACGCGCGGGCGTAGAAGTCGAGGGCCTTTGCGGCTCCGCGGATGCAGAGATAGGGCGTGACGGTGTGATAGCCCTCGGGAACCGGATTGACTTTAGATGCCATGAGTTCCTCTCCTTTCGTCCGAAAAGACATGCAAATGCGACGCCCGCGGCATGAGTTTTCACAGTCGTTCGCTCTCGAGGTCTCAGGCTTCCGCCGGGCGCGCTCGGCGCCCATATCGGGCCGTCGCGTACCCCGTGAGGAGCCCGACGATCGCCCCCGGCAGCATGATCTCGAAGTAGTACTTGCCCTGCATGCGCGCAATGAAGTAGGCGAAGAGGAGCCCGAGCGCCGTTCCGAAGATGAGCGTGGCCGGCATGGACTCGACCTTGCGGGCGAAGAGGCCGATCAAAACTCCCGCGACGAGGCCCTTGAACGTGGAACCCATCACGATCCCCGCGATCTCGGACCTCGCCTCCGGCGTGAACCAGGCCGTGAGGCCGTCGAGAGCCCCGAGCCCCGCCCCCACGAGCAACCCGAGCAGCACCTTGTTCATCGTGTCCTCCTGAGTCTTCTATTCAACGCGCCCGGAAATTCCTTTAGCGGCGAAGCAGGATGAAGAGGCCGCGCGTCAGGAGATACGCCGCGACGAGCCCGACCGCCACGCGGTGGCGCCTTACGAGCCGGCCGGCGCGCTCGAGGGGCCCTTCGGCGTGGGCCTCGACGCGCTCTCCGTCGAGCAGCCTCGTCACGTCCGCCGCGAGAGCCAGGACGTCGGGATAGCGCTCGTCCCTCTCCGCCGCCGTCGCCCGCGCCACGATTGCCACGAGCGCCTTCGGCCGGGGAGGCGCCGGCGCGACACGGAGCATCGCGTCGAGAAGCGCCCCGAGGCCGTAGACGTCCGCCCGCGCGTCGACGGGCCCGGCCGCGGCCTGTTCGGGCGCCATGAATCCGGGAGTGCCCGACGCGTCCCCGAGCTCGCGGGCCTCGAGCGACCGCGCGAGACCCCAGTCGAGGACGAGCACTTCGCCGAACGGCCCCACCATCACGTTCGAAGGCTTGAGATCGCGATGGATGACGCCGTTCGCATGCGCGAACGCCACGGGCTCGCACACCCTCAGAAAGAGGCGAAGCCGCTCCGGAAGCGTCGTGAGCCGGGCGAGAGCCGCGTCGAGACGCTCCCCCTGGACGAGCTTCATCGCGTAGAAGGCGCGGCCGTCCGGCAGCCGGCCCGCGTCGTGGACGGGCACGAGGCCGGGATGCTCGAGCCGGGCGAGGACCCGCGCTTCGGAGAGAAGCGCTTCGGCGGGACTTTCGCCGTCGAAGGGCACTTCCACGACCTTGACCGCGAGACGTCGTTTCAGCACCTCGTCCTCGACCTCGAAGACGGCTCCCATGCCGCCTCTTCCGATCGGGCCGACGAGCCGGTAGCGCGTCCCCGAAAGATCGGGAGTCCTCACGGCGTCGCGCAGCCGGTCCAGCGCCGCGTCTTTCAGCCTCACGCGGGCGGCTCCACGCCCAGAAGTGCCCGTGCTTCCGCCCGGAACTCCGCGTCCGAGACGGTCAGCTCGCGCAGGAGATCGAGAAGGATGCGGCGGAAGTCGCGCCGCGCCGCCGCAAGCTGGTTCGTGACGTCGACGGCGCTCGTCTCGAACCTCCGGGCGAGATCCTCGTAGCGCGGCCGCTCCACGGCCGCGTCGCCTTCGAGGTCGTAGGCCGAAAAGAGCGCGAAACGAAGCGCGTGCCCATCCGCGGTGCACCTTTCGTCGAAGCGCTCGACCGCCATCGAGAAGACGCTCCGCACCCATTCCTTTTCGAAGAAATCTTCCGGTGAGAGCTCGCCCTCTCCCGAACGCTCCTCGACCTCGCGACGGACCGTCTCGAAGTCCAGCGAAAGCACACTGATCCCGCCCCCGCGCTTCAATCGATTTCGGGCCTTCCACTCGTTCGCGACGAGACCGTCCACGAGGACGCGCAGGTAAGTCCTGAGGCGCGCTTTCGAAGGGTCGAACCTCTCCAGCCACTCCTTCTCGACGAGCCGCGCGAAGAACTCCTGCGTCAGGTCCGCCGCTTCGTCGTGCTCCCGCCCTGCCTTCAGGCGGACGTACGTGTAGACGGGTTTCCAGTAGGCCTCCGCGAGCGTCTCGAGCGCGCGGGCCCGCGCCTCGCCGTCGCCGCTCTTCACCGCGGCGACGAGCGATCCGCGCGTGTCCGGAAAACGCGTCATGAGCGCCGAAACGCTAGCACGCTGCGGTGAGATATATTCTTAATCGCTTCAAAATCCTCGTACAAAGGGTGAGCCATGAGAATGCCCTTTCGGTCGGTCGTCATCCTTTCTCTCGCGCTGCTCTCGGGCGATGCACTCGGCGCGGGGCTCCCGAACTTCGACGCCTTCGGGGCGCGGCCGCGGAAGCCGGGGTCCGACGCGGCGCTTCTCAAGAAGGCGGAAGCGGCCGTGAACCCGGGCGTCAGGCTCCAGAGCGAGAGCCGCCTCGGCGTGCCGACGTTCTTGTGGGTCGCGGGCAGCCACGGGGCGTCGCTCGCCGCTGCCGCCGGCCGCACGGTCGGGGACCCGATGTCGCCGGAGGAGTCGGCGGCGCGGGCCGCCCTCGCCCAGTTCGGCTCGCTCTACGGTCTGAGCTCCACGGATGTCGCGTCCGCGACCGTCTCGATGGTCCACAACACGGGTCGAGGCGCGATCATCGTCAAGTTCCGCCAGCAGGTCGGCGGCACCGACATCTTCCACGAAGAGATCAACGTCCTCATGAACCGGAAGCTCGAGGCTCTCGCGATCTCGGGCTACATCAGCAGCGCCGCGACGCCAGCCGCCCAGGGTGGGTCCCTCTCCTTCGCGCTCGGCGCGTCCGCCGCCGCGGCGACCGCCGTCCGCGACGTGACCCGCGCCGGCGTCAACGCGTCGGAGTTCGTCTCGGTCGGGTCGGAGGGCGGCTACCAGAAGCTCACCCTGCCCGCCTCCTCCGCGGCACGCCTCGACGAGGCGGTGCGCGTCAAGCCGGTCTACTTCCACTGGCCGGAGGGGCTCGAGGCGGCGTATTACGTCGAGGTGATCGGGCGCTCCCCGGACCACGAGCCCGGCGTCCTCGACGCCACGGGCGCCGTCGGCTCGAACGAAGGCTACGCGTACGTCGTGTCCGCCGTGAACGGCAGCCTGCTCTTCCGGAAGAGCCTCTCGGCGGACGCGGGATTCACGTATCGCGTCTGGGCGGACCCCGTGACCCGGATCCCGTACGACACGCCCGCGGGCAACGGCCCTCACCCGAAGACGAACCCGCTCCCCGACGGCGCCCAGGCCCCCTTCGTGCCGACGAACGACGTCGCTCTCCTCAACTTCCCGTTCAGCCGGAACGACCCGTGGCTCGCCCCGGGTTCGACGGAGACGTCCGGCAACAACGCGGATGCCTTCCTGAACCTCTTCGCTCCCGACGGCTACGGAAACCCGGTCACGACGGCGCCGGCTGATCCCCCGAACGGCGACTACCGCGCCCAGATCACGGCGGCGGACCAGTTCCTCCACACGCACGTCCCCGACGTGACGACGTCCTCCGCGGACGCGCGCCAGGCCTCGATCCAGCAGCTCTTCTACGACGTCAACTTCCTCCACGACTGGTACTACGACTCCGGCTTCGACGAGGCCTCGCTCAACGCCCAGACCAACAACTTCGGGCGCGGAGGCCTCGGCAACGACAACATCAAGGCGCAGGTCCAGGACTTCAGCGGCTTCAGCAACGCCAACATGCTGACTCCCGCCGACGGCGCACGGCCCCGGATGCGCATGTACGTCTTCCCGTCCCTCGCGAACCACCTCGACATCCAGGCCCCGGCGGCCATCGTCGGGAAGGCGGACATCGGCGTCACGATCGCCGGCCCGCAGTCCTTCGACATCACGAACGACATCGTGATCGCCACGTTCACGAGCGGCCCGTCCACGTGCACGATCACGAATGCCGCCGCGCTCGACGGCAAGATCGCGATGTTCGACTTCGACAACACCGACGGCACGGGCTGCTCGTTCACGACGAGGATCCTGAGGATCACGTCCACGAACGCTCTCGCCGCGCTCATGGTGTACACCTCCGCGGTTCCGACGGTCGTCGCGAACATCACGGGTTTCGTCACGACGTTCACGAAGCCGATCGCGACGATCAGCTGGAATACCGGACTTTCGATCAAGGGTCAGCTCTCGATGCCCGCCACGGTCACGACCCGGCTGCTCCGTGCACCGGACCGCGACGGCACGCTCGACAACCAGATCGTCTTCCACGAGTGGGCCCATTACCTCAGCAATCGCCTCGTCGGAAACGCCAGCGGTCTCTCGACCCAGCAGTCCGGCGGAATGGGCGAGGGTTGGGGAGATATCAATTCGATGATGCTGACGGTCCGCCAGGACGACACGTCGGTGCCGAGCAACGCGACGTGGAACGGCGCGTACGCCCTGGCAACCTATGCCACGAGCGGCGTCCCCTTCAACGGCGCGGTCAACGACTCCTACTACTTCGGCATCCGCCGATATCCGTACTCGACGGACATGACGAAGAACCCGCTCACCTTCACGCACATCCAGAACGGAGTGCCGCTCCCCGTCGGGCCCCCGGTCGCGTTCGGCGCGAGCGGCTCGAACAACGCCGAGGTCCACAACACGGGCGAGGTCTGGACGACGATGCTCTGGGAGTGCTACGCGGCGCTCCTCCGCGACACCCAGGGCGGATCGCCGCGCCTGACGTTCCAGCAGGCGCAGGACCGGATGAAGGGGTACCTCGTCGCCTCCCTGAAGATGACGCCGGTCGCACCGACGTTCACGGAGGCCCGCGACGCGGTCCTCGCGGCCGCCCTGGCGAACGACGTCGTCGACTACGTGGAGATGCAGCAGGCCTTCGCCAAACGAGGCGCCGGAATCGGCGCGGTCTCACCCGACCGTTTCGCGACCGACAACGTCCCGGTCGTCGAGAGCTTCCAGACCGGACCCGAGCTCGTCTTCCAGGGCGCCTCGGTCGACGACGGCCTCGCCTGGTGCGTCGCGGACGGGATCCTCGACAGCGGCGAGTACGGCCACCTCGTCGTGACGCTCAAGAACATCGGTACGACGACCCTGACCGGCACGACCGCGACGATCACGTCGCCCAGCGCGGGTGTCAGCTTCCCGAACGGCAATACGATCGTCTTCCCGTCTTCCGAGCCCGTGGCGACCACCACCGGCTCGGTCGTCGTCGCGTTCGCCTGGGGCATCGCCGGCATCCAGCAGCTCGACTTCCAGATCGACTACAACGACCCGCAGCTCGTGGGCGGGCCACGCACGGCGACCGCGGGTTTCCGTGCGAACGC
>DATIFW010000254.1:0-5271 GCA_035455045.1 Thermoanaerobaculia bacterium
TGTGACGGTTCGTCACGTCCCTGATGCATCCGCACTGACCCTCGTCCGGCGGAGATTCCTATAATCGCCGCTGTGACCGGGGCCGCGCAGATCGCTTCGACTCTCGGGTGGGCGGCCCTCGTCGCGTACGCTCTTTCGGCGATTCTCTACACGATGTCGCTCTTCCGGACGGCCGCGTGGATCGGCCGGTCGGCGACGGCCTTCGCGGTCCTCGGCGCCGTCTGCAACTTCGGCACGCTCTACGCGCGCTCTCTCGCGCTCCACACCGTGCCGTACCGCGACCTGCTCGGCTCCATGAAGCTCTTCGGCTTCTTCCTGGCCGTGCTGAACATCGTGCTCGAGCTCCGCCACAAGGACCGCTCCCTCGGACCCTTCCTCATGCCGGCGGCCCTCGTGTTTGTGCTGCTCGCGGTCGTGCAGACGACGCCCGTCCACAAGGACGCGCCGGAGCTGAAAGGCCCCGTCTTCGCTCTTCACGTCACGCTCAACATGCTCGCGTACGCCGCCTTCGCGGTCGCCTGCGCTCTGTCGCTGCTCTACGTGGTCGTGGGACACTCACTCAAGAAGCGCGCCATGACGGGCCCGGCTTCGCGGCTCCCGAGCCTTTCGTACCTCGAGCGCGCGAACCGGACGTCGCTCTCGCTCGGCATCCTCTCCCTGACGGTCGGGGTCGTCCTCGGCCTCTTCTGGGCGTCCCGCATGTGGAGAGGGGAGCACCCCCTGTGGGCGCTCGACCCGAAGATCTGGTTCGCGCTCGCGACGCTCGCGTTCTACGTGTTCGTGCTCGTACGGGCGCACCGCGGTGCCGCACCCGTCTCGACGGCCCGTCTCTCGATCGCCGGGTTCGTGCTCGTCCTGCTCTCCTACACGGCCGTCAACCTCCTCGTCAGCAAGCTGCACGACTTCACCTCATGAACCTGCTCTTCGTCGGATGGGACCATCGCGCGGCGCCTCTCGATCTGAGAGAGAGACTCGCGTTCACGCCGGAGAAGGCCCGTCAAGCGCTGGACGGGCTCTTTCAGGAGCACATCCTGTCCGAGGGCGCGATCGTGTCCACGTGCAACCGCGCGGAGATCTACGGGATGACCGACCGCGAGGACGGGCTCGACGCGCTCGCCGGGTTCTTCTCGCGGTTCCACCGCGTCGATGACGCGCTGCTGCGCGGTACGGCTCTCTCGGGCCATGGGGACGCGACGGTGAGGCACCTTTTCCGCGTCGCCGCGGGTCTCGACTCGATGGTCCTCGGCGAGGCGCAGATCCTCGGCCAGATCCGCGAGGCGCACCGCCTCGCGACGGCCGCCGGCACGGTGCGCACCGTGACGAACCGGCTGTTCATGAGCGCGCTCGAGTGCGGCAAGCGCGTCCGCGCGGAGACGGCGCTCGGCCAGAAACCGACGTCCGTCGCGGGTCTCGCGCTCCTCCTCGCGGGCCGCATCTTCGAGTCGCTCAAAGGCAGGAGAGTCCTCCTGATCGGCGCGGGAGAGACGGCCGAGCTCACGGCCCGTCTTCTGGCCGACGACGGCGTCTCGGAAATCCTCGTCGCGAACCGTTCGCTCGAAAAAGGCGACGCGCTCGCCGCGTCCGTCCACGGCCGGGCGGTTCGGTGGGAGGATCGGGCCCGGGCGGCCGCGACCGTCGATCTCGTGCTTTCGGCGACCAACGCGACGGAGCCCGTTCTGACCGCCGGGGGCCTCCGCACCGCGCTTCACGGCATGCCGCGCCGCGGCCCGCTGCTCGTTCTCGACCTCGCCGTGCCGCGTGACGTCGAGCCCGAGGTCGGTGAGCTCTCCGACGTCTACCGCTACGATCTCGACTCCCTCCAGGAAATGGCGACGGTGAACGCGCGGGCGCGCGCGGGCGAGGTGCCGCACGCGGAGGAGATCGTGGAGGAGTGCGTCCGGAGATTCCAGGAGTGGTGGGGCGGCCTCCTTCAGGGCGACGTCGTGCGCGGCCTGAGGGACAAGCTCGAGAGCATCCGGCGCGCCGAGCTCGAGAAGCACGCCGGCAAGCTCGCCGCGCTCGACCCCTCCGCGAGGGCCGCCGTCGAGCGGCTCACGGAGACCCTCGTGGCCCACATCCTCCACGATCCGACGGTCGGCCTGAAGGAAGGGGACGGATCCGATCGCCTCGAGCGCGCCGCGGCCGTACGCGCCCTCTTCCACCTCGACGAGAGGCCGAAGTGACGACGGCCACGGCCACGCGCCCGCTTCGCATGGGCACGCGGGCGAGCGCGCTGGCGCGCACCCAGTCGGGCGCTTTCGCCGACGAGCTGTCGCAGCTCTCGGGCCGCCCCGTCGAGGCGGTCATCATCCGCACGCACGGCGACCAGCTCTCGAGCGAAGGGAAGGCCCCGCCCGGCGGCGACGCCGCGGGAGTCTTCGTCCGGGCTCTGGACGAGGCGCTCCTCAGGAACGAGATCGACTTCGCAGTCCATTCCCTGAAGGACGTGCCGACGGTCGTGACGTCCGGCATCGTCCTCGCCGCCGTGCCGACGCGCGCGGATCCCCGCGATGCTTTCGTCGTCGCTTCGCGCCACCCGGGTGCGACGACGGTGAGCGCGCTTCCGCACGGGGCCCGCGTCGCCACGTCGTCGCCGCGCCGCGTGTCGCAGCTCCTCAGGATCCGACCCGACCTCGTGATGGTCGCGATGGCGGGGAACGTCGACACGCGCCTCCAGCGCCTCGAGGAGGGCCGCGCCGACGCGCTCATCCTCGCGTGCGCAGGCCTCGACCGCCTCGGCAGGGGAGGCGTCATCACGCGCCGGCTCGAGCCGGACGAGATGCTCGGCGCGCCGGCACAAGGCGCTCTGGGAATCAGCTGCCGGGAGGACGACGAAGAGACCCGGGAGATTCTGCTTAAGATGGAAGACCCCGCCGCTCGAGCGGCCGCGACAGCCGAACGAGAACTCCTCCAATTCCTGAGAGGGGGATGTCGGGCGCCTGTCGGCGCCCGAGGATTCTTAGAGGGTGAAGAGAGGAACCTGAGGCTGAAGCTCGTGGGCCGCGTCCTCTCGCTCGATGGGCGAGAGTGCCTCGAAGATGAGATGAGCGAACCCCACACTCCGCCACCTCCCTCTTCCACTTCTAAGAAACTCCCCTCTTCGTCTTTCTCCCCCTCGTCCTCTTCCCCTTCTGAGAAATCTCCCTCTTCCTCTCTTTCTCCTTCTTCCCTTTCTAAGAATTCTCCTTTTTCCTCCTCCTCTTCTTTCTCTCTCGGCCGCGCCCTCGCCGAGCGCCTTCTCGCGCGCGGCGCAGCGCGGCTCATCGACGCCGCGCGAGCCACGACTCCGTGACCAGGATCCTCCTCCTGCGCTCCGGCTCTCCCGCATCCGACGACGCCCTCCCCGGGGATGTGACGGTCCTCTACACCCACTCCGTGGTCCCCCGCCCGGAGGGCGTTGCCGAAGCGCTCGCGTTCGACGCGCGCGGCGCGACCCTCGTGGTTTCGTCGAAGGAGACCGTCACCTACCTCCTTCCTCTCTTTCGCGCCCCCTTCGTGGAGATGGTGGCCGTGGGCGAGGGGACCGGGGATTTGCTACGAAGGGTGAAGACCGGGGGCTCCGGGGGGTTTCTTCGAAAGGCGGATTCGAAGGGCGCCGGTGCGAGCCGGCCCGGAGGAGAGTCGAAGGGCGGCGGGGAAGCGGCATGGTCGATCGTCGTTCCCGAGGTGCCCGGAGCCGCCGGAGTCGTTCACTTTCTGAGGGAATCCTCCGCGCCTTCTCTCCTGCGCGTCCTCTGGCCGCACGGTTCGGACGCAGCGCCCGAGCCGCTGGAGGAGATTCGTGCGCTCGGCATCCAGCTCGTCGCTCCCGTCGTCTACGAAAAGCGTGCTCTCTCTCCCTCGGAGCTGAATCCTTCGATCCTCGCCGATTTCCACGCCGGCCGGTTCGCGGCCGTCGCGGTGGGCTCCACGGCCGGACTCGACGTCCTGCTCGCCGCCCTGGGGTCACCGGCCACGCCGCCGCCGAACGTAAGATGGGGCGTGCTGGGACCCGAGACCGCGAAAGCCCTCGCGGCCCGGGGACTGCCACCGCCTTCGATTCCCGCGCACGCACGCCTCTCGGAACTCCTCGATCTCCTCCGGAAGGAAACACGATGAGCTTTCCCCTTCACCGGTATCGCCGGCTCCGCCGCTCCGAGAGCCTCCGAACCATGGTGCGCGAGACGTCGCTCGCCCCTTCCGACTTCATCGCGCCGCTCTTCGTCGTGCCCGGCAAAGGCGTCCGCCAGCCGGTGCTTTCCATGCCGGGCGTCGACCGCGTGTCGGCCGAGCTGGCTGCGCAGGACGTGAAGTCGCTCGCCTCGCTCGGTATCCTCTCCGTGATCCTGTTCGGAATCCCTGAGGACAAGGACCCCACGGGCACGTCATCCGCGGACCCCGACGGTCCGGTCTGCCGCGCCGTGCGCGCGATCAAGGCCGAGAGCCCGACGACCGTCGTCATGACGGACGTCTGCCTCTGCGAGTACACGGACCACGGCCACTGCGGCGTGATCGCCGGCGATACCGTGGACAACGACGCGACGCTCCCGATCCTCGCGGCCGAGGCCCTCGCGCACGCGAAGGCGGGCGCCGACGTGGTCGCGCCCTCCGACATGATGGACGGGCGCGTCGGGGCGATCCGGGCCGCCCTCGACGAGTCCGGCTACCGCGACGTGGCGCTCCTCGCGTACGCGGCGAAGTACGCGTCGGGCTTCTACGGCCCGTTCCGGGAGGCCGCCGAGTCGACGCCGTCGTTCGGGGACCGCCGCGCCTACCAGATGGACTCGGCGAACGTCCGCGAGGCGATCAAGGAAGTTCTCTCCGACGTCGAGGAGGGCGCGGACCTCGTGATGGTCAAGCCCGCGCTCGCGTACCTCGACGTCGTGCGCGCCGCCAAGGAGGCCACGAACGTGCCCGTGGCCTGCTACAACGTGTCCGGCGAGTACGCGATGGTCAAGGCCGCCGCGCAGAACGGCTGGATCGACGGCAAGCGCGTCACGCTCGAGATCCTGACGTCCATGAAGCGCGCGGGCGCGGATTTGATCCTGACCTATCACGCAAAGGAAGCCGCGTAGTGGCTGGCCTAGAAGGAGAGGGGTATAGAGAGGGGATTTCTGCTATCGGTGGCCGCGTACGCGGCCACCGAAGAGACGAACGTGCTCCCGAATGTCCGATGTCAAGGGTCAAGGACCGCTGCGCGGCGCGCGGAGCGCGCCCTTGACATCGGTCATTCGGGCATAGATTGACTTCCGTCGGCGGCCGCAAAGCGGCCGCCGCATAGCAGAAGGAAAT
>DATIFW010000255.1:0-17768 GCA_035455045.1 Thermoanaerobaculia bacterium
GACGTCCTCGGCGAAGTCCAGCGCGGCCTCGAGTCCCGAAAGAACGTCGAGCGTCGTTTCGCGCGCACGCGTCACGCGCCGGGAAAGCTCGCCCTCGACGAGCGAGAGCGCCCGGCGCGCCGCGTTCCGGCTCTCCGCCCGCGCGAGCGCGGCGAGGCCCTCGGCCTCCGCGAGATCCAGCTTGCCGTTCGCGAGGGCGCGACGCGTGAACTCGCCGCGCGAGGCCGGCCTCGCTCCCGCCGCGCGCGCCGCCGCGAGGAGCCCGGCCACGATCGCGGGCGACCCGTGACAGAGGAACTCCACGACCTCCTCGCCGGTGACCGAGTGCGGCGCTGGAAAGAAGAGCACGAGGGCGCGGTCCAGGGGGAGGCCGTCCTCTCCCACGAGGCGGTGCAACGCGGCCTCGCGCGGGCGGGGATTCTTCCGAAGTCGCGGCGCGATCTGACGCGCGACCGCCAGCGTCAGGCCGGGAGGGCCCGTCAGCCTGACGATCGCGAGAGCCGAAGCACCCGGGGGCGTCGCGGGGGCGGCGACGACGTCGCCCCAGCGGTCCGGGTCGGCCACGAGGCGCGCCATGGACCTGAGCTCCGCCCGGGCGGCGTCAGGGCGCCTTCGGCTTCATCGAGGCCGGCCCGAGATCGGTGAACCGATTGAGGAGCATCTGCTGCCCGATCGTGAGGACGTTCTGCATGAGCCAGTAGAGAACGAGACCGGACGGCACGTCCTTGAAGAGGAAGCCCATGACGAGCGGCATGACGTTCTGGACCTTCCGCATCGTGGGATCGCCTCCCGTCGGCGTCATCTGCTGCTGGATCCACATGGTTGCCGTCATGAGAATCGGCGTGACGTAGTACGGGTCCTTCGCCGAAAGGTCCGTGATCCAGAGCATGAACGGCGCGTGGCGCAGCTCGATCGAGTGCGCGAGAAGGTTGTAGAACGCGATGAGGATCGGCATCTGCAGGAGAAGCGGCAGGCAGCCGCCGGCGGGGTTGACGCCCTCCTGCTTGTAGAGGGCCATCATCTCCTCGTTCATCTTCGTGCGCGCCTGCGCGTCCCCCTTGATCTTTCCCGCCCACTTCGCGCGAATGGTCTCCACCTTCGGCTGCAGGACGCTCATCTTCTTCATCGAGACGAGCTGCTTGTGCGTGAGCGGGTAGAGGAGGATCTTGATGACGACCGTGATGACGAGGATCGCGACGCCCCAGTTTCCGACGACCTTTTGGATCATCTTGAGGCCCCAGAGAAGCGGCTTCACCACGATCGCGTACCACCCGTAGTCGATGAGTCGGTCCATGCCGGGGCGCGTCTTCTCGAGAACGTCGAGCTCCTTCGGACCGAGAAAGACGTCCGTCGCGAGCGCGTTCGGCGCCGACAGGACGACCTCGCTTTCGGCCTCGGCCACCGCGGGCTTGCCCTCGGGCGCGGGCTTGCCTTCCGGCGGGGCTGGTGCCGCGAGCGCCACGGGCCGCAGGGTCACGGTCGCGTTCCCCGACGGCAGAAACGCGGTGAGAAAGTAATTGTCGTCGATCCCCGCCGCGACGAGCCCCGCTCCCTTCGGCAGAGGCTCCTTGAGAGAGTCCTTCGCCTTGCGGTCGACCGAGGCGGACGCGGAGAGCGTGACGGTCTCCCCCGGCTTCGAGTAGCGGCTCGCGAGCTCCTCCGGCGAGGGATTGCCGATCCCGGGCCCGAGGACGAGCCCGACCGGAGCGCCGGGGGCGCCTTCGCGCTCGGCCTTCACGCTCACGACGTAGGAATCCCGGAAGACGTACGTGCGGAGGAGCCCTTCTCCGCTCGCCTCGCGGTACCGGAAGCGCACCGAGGTCACGCCGTTCCCGCTTTCCCTCTCCACGGCGAAGTGCGCCTTCTGCGCCCGTTGGAGGAACGGGTCCGCCGGATCGAGCGTGAGCGTCACGCCGGGAAACGGCGGGCTCTGCCGTACGAGGTCGAGCGCTTTTCCGGCGCCGTCCCGGTGATGCGTCAGGACGAACGACTTCAGGGCTCCGCCCTCGTTGGAAAGGCGCGCCGTGTACAGCGGGCTCCGCACCTCGACCAGCTCCTCGGCGGCCGCGGAGATCGGAACTGCGCTTGGGCGGGCGGTTTGGGCCGCCGGCGCGGGGGTGGCAGTCTGCGCCGCAGGAGCGGCAGTCGCGCTCGGCGCCGTGGCGGCCGTCGCCGGCGCGGTTGCGGCGGGCTTCGCGGCGGGCGCCGTCGGCTTCGGCGGAGGAAACAGAATCGTCCAGCCGATCAGGACGGCGGCCGAGAGCGCAAAGGCGAGAACGAGGCGCTTCGTTTCCAAGGGATCTCCTCTGTTTCAGGGAACCGGGTCGGGGCCGCCCGCGTGGAACGGGTGGCAGCGGGCGAGACGCCGCGCGGCCAGGGCGAGGCCCCGCCAGACGCCGTGGCGCGTCACCGCCTCGCGCGCGTACTCCGAGCACGTGGGCGTGAACCGGCATGCCGGCGGGAGCAGGGGCGACACGAAGCGTTTGTAGGCGCCGAAGATGCCCGCGACGGCGCGGGAGGGCGCGATCGAAAGCGCGTTCATTTCCGAGCGTCCGCCGCGGCGCGCGAAAAGAGCGCCGTCACTTCGGACGAGAGGGCCGCAAACGGTGAGCGAGTGGCCCGTTCCGAGATGTTCACGACGAGATCCACGTCGACGTGGGCCGCCGTGGCCGCCCAGCGCCGAAAGATCTCGCGCACGCGGCGGCGGGCGCGGTTGCGAACGACCGCACCGCCCGCCTTGCGCGTCGCCGTGAGGCCCAGCCGTAGGCCGCCCTCGGCCCGGGGCTTCGCGAAGACCGCGACGAGACGGCCGTGATGCTTGACGCCGTTCTCATACGCCGCCCGGAAGTCCCGGCGCGCCCGGACGCGGCTCGACCGCGGAAACGCTTCGCCCTTCGGGCTGAGGGAGGCGATGTTGGCCCGTGCGTGCATGGCTCCGGCCGGACGCCGCGTCCGCCTCTTTCGGTGAGACGAGCCGCGGACTCCCGGGCGCCGCCTCCGCTCAGGCGGAGAGGCGCTTGCGCCCTTTCGCCCGCCGGCGGGCGAGAACGGCCCTGCCCGACTTGGTCCTCATCCGGACCAGGAACCCGTGGGTCCTGTTCCGGTGACGGTTGTTGGGCTGGAACGTGCGTTTGCTCTTGGCCATGGTGCGCGGGCCCTCCGACGGGGATGGGGATTCTCCGGGCTTCTCCCGATCCTGTCAACCGAATGGCCTTTTCTGGCCGGAAGGGCGCTGATACCATTGCCGTCCCCCCGCCAGCCCGTTTTGCACAGCGGTGGAGTTCCTGTGGAAAAGCAGACGACCTGGGCCAAGATCCTGGAGCACCTGAAAACCCGCGTGGACGAGCGTGAGTTCGACTCGTGGTTCCGGGACTCGCGGCAGAAGTCCGAGTCGGCCGAGGCCATCTTCGTCCAGGTTCGCACCCCTCTCTTCGTGGACTACATCCCCGAGGCGTACGCCCGTCAGATCGCCGAGGCCGCCCGCCTCGCGGGGGCCGGGAACCGCGAAATTCGCTTCGGGGCGGATGGCGAGTACCGGTCCGCAGTCAACCCGCTGAAGGTCCCCGCGGAGCCCCGCCGGCGGGCCGGCGGCCTGAATTCCGCGTACACGTTCGAGCATTTCGTGACGGGCGAGTCCAACCGCCTCGCGCACGCCGCCGCCCTGCGCGTGGCGGACCAGACGTCGCGGCAGTACAACCCCCTCTTCATCTGCGGCGGTACGGGGCTCGGGAAGACCCACCTCATGCAGGCCATCGGGCACCGCCGCCTCTCGCGCCGGCCGGGCGAGAAGGTGATCTACCTGACTTCCGAGAACTTCGTGAACGAGGTCGTGCTCGGCGTGAGGTTCAACAAGATGGAAAGCCTGAGGCAGCGTTTTCGCGCCGCCGACATTCTCCTCCTCGACGACGTGCAGTTCGTCGTCGGGAAAGAGGCCTCCGAGAACGAGCTCTTCCACACGTTCAACGCGCTCTACGACGAAGGCAACCAGATCGTCTTTTCCTCCGACGTTCCGCCGCGGGAGATTCCCGGCCTGACGGACCGTTTGAAGAGCCGGTTCGAGGGCGGCCTCATCGTGGACATTCAGCTTCCCGACTTCGAGACGAAGGTCGCCATCCTCCGCCAGAAGGCGGAGGCGAGCCAGGTCGTCCTGGAGGACGACGTCGCCTTCTTCCTTGCCGGGAAGATCAAGTCGTCCATCCGCGAGCTGGAGGGGTATTTCAATCGCGTCGTCGCATTCGCCTCCCTGAAGGGCGAGGCGATCTCCCTCGATCTCGCCCGGGAAGCGCTCCGGGACGTCTTCCGCGCGGAGGAGCATGCGACGACGCCCGCCGACGTTCTGAAGCTCGTCGGTGCGCACTACGGCCTCAAGCCCGCCGAGCTCCGTGCGCGCACGAAGCGCGGGCCCATCGTGTTCGCGCGCCAGGTCGCGATGTACGTCCTCAAGGAAACGACCGGTCTTTCCTTGCCCGAGATCGGCCGTCTCTTCTCCGACAAGCACCACACGACGGCGCTTCACGCCATCCGGAAGATCGCGGCCCTTCGCGAGGAGGATCCGGAGCTGGACCGCCTTCTGGCCGGTTTCCTGGCTCAGTTTCGCTGAGAATTCCACCTCTTTTTCCTCGGCCTCCCGCCGCCCGTTCCAGCGCCCGCGGAAAAGTCCCTGCAGGCCTTTTGAATGGACCTTCTTTACACAAAGAGCCGGGCCGGGATTCACAGGCATAGTGGCATTATAAATAACTGCAATCAAATGTTTTAAATGACAATGCACTTTTTGGACCCACCTACGTCTTCTGCTACTTTTGAGAGCCTGTAAATGATAGGATTCAAGATCTAAGGAGACGTCGTGGAGCTGACACTTCCGGCCTCGATCCTGGCCCGCGAATTGAGCCTGATTCAGGGAGTCGTCGAGAAGCGGACGACGCATCAGATCCTCACGAACGTCCTACTCGAGGCCAAGGGCGAGGCGCTCACGCTGACGGCAACGGACCTAGACACGACACTCGTGTCCGAGATCGCTCCCGTGGCGGTGAAGAGTACCGGCTCGGTCACGGCTCCCGCGCGGCGGCTGTACGACGTCGTGCGCGAGCTGCCGCCGAACGCGGATGTGAAGCTCAAGGTGCTCGAGAACAACCACGTTTCTCTCGAGTGCAGGGAGCCGAAGCTCAGAATCCGCTTGAACGGCCTTCCCGCCGGGGACTATCCGACCCGGCCCGAACCCGCCGGAGGCCCCACGCTCACGCTTTCGTTCGGTGCGCTGCGCCGGATGGTCGACAAAGTACGGTTTGCCGTCTCCACGGAGGAGATGAGGCTTCAACTCCAGGGCGCGCTTCTCAAGACCAAGGGGGGAAGCGTCGAGATGGTCGCGACGGACGGCCACCGGCTTGCTCTCGTGGAGGTCGAGGGAGCGCAGGCCGAAGCGGGGTTCGAGCCGGTCCTCGTCTCCAAGAAGATTCTCGACGAGCTCGGAAAGCTCGACGCCGGAGACGACGCTCCCGTCACGATCGTACGCGGCACGAATCACATCGGCTTTTCCGTGGGCACCCGGAGGCTCTTTTCGAAGCTC
The DNA here is from genome assembly GCA_035455045.1 of Thermoanaerobaculia bacterium. GTDB lineage: Bacteria > Acidobacteriota > Thermoanaerobaculia > UBA5066 > UBA5066 > Fen-183. The sequence goes on from DATIFW010000255.1 coordinate 5,564, forward strand.
GACGAGCGGCGTTTCCCGGACTACGAGAAGGTCATCAGCAAGGAAAACGACAAGAAAGCGGTCGTCCCCCGCGAGGAGCTCCTCGGCGCCGTCCGAAGAATCGCCCTTCTGTCGGGCGACCGGATGAAGGCGGTGAGCGTCGCCTTTCAGAAAGACGCGCTCGTCGTTTCTTCGGAGAGCCAGGAAGTGGGGGACGGGACGCAGGAAATCGCCATCTCCTACGACCACGCTCCGGTCACGCTTCGTCTCAACGCACGCTACCTCGAGCAGTTTCTCGAAGTGGCCGAAACGAAAGACGTCAACCTCTTCGTGAAAGACGAGCAGGCCCAGTGCCAGGGCCGACCCGCGGAACCCCTTGGGGGCATCCGAAGCTACCTTTATGTCGTGATGCCGATGAGGATGTAGTCGGCCGCGTGGAGATTCTCTCGCTCTCTACCGATGGGTTCCGGAACCTGGCAAACGGCCGGGTGGAGCTGCATCCGCGCGTGAACCTCATCGTCGGGGACAACGGGCAGGGCAAGACGAACCTCCTCGAGGCGCTCGCGCTCGTCTCGGGCCGGCCCTCGTTCCGGACGCACGACCTGACCGAGACGCGGCAGCACCTCGCCGCCCGAACCGTCGTCTCGGTCCGCCTCAAGGACGAGGGCGGCGACCCGAGGAACGTCACGACCCTGGGATTCGTCCACGCGAGCGGCGCCCGTGAACAGTATCGGGACGGCAAGCGCGTCTCGAGGCTGACCGCCGCCCGCAGCCTCCCGGCCGTGTTTCTGACGGCCCGCGATTTGTCGCGCCTCTCGGGGCCGCCGGCGGAGCGCCGGCGGGCGCTGGACAGAGCCGCGCTCGCCCTGCGGCCCGAGCACGCGCGCGCGCTGTTGGATTACGAACGAGCCCGCGCGGCCAAGACGCGCCTGCTCTGCCTGGGCGCCCGCTTCGACGCGGACGAGCTCGCCGTTTACGAGGCCGCGCTCGCGGAGGCCGGCGGGCTCGTGGCGGTCGCGCGCCGCGAGGCCCGCGCGAGCCTCGAAAGAGAAATCGCCCGCCACGCGGAGGATCTCGGCTGCCCGTTTCGCAACATCTCGCTCGAGCTCGTGAGCGACCTGCCGGCGAGCGGCGACGCACGCGCCATGGGGCTCGCCCTCGCATCCCTCCTGCGCGAGAGGAAGAGCGAAGAGCGGCGCGCCCAGCGGTGTCTCGTCGGACCGCACCGGGACGACGTCGTGCTTCGAGCCGACGGGGTCGCCGTCGCGAGCCGGGCTTCTTCGGGAGAGACGCGGACGTTTCTGCTCGCGTGGACGCTCGCGGAAATGTCCCTGCTCGCGCACGGAGGCCGGAGGCCGCCGCTCCTCGGGTTCGACGACTTCGATTCCGAATGGGACCCGCGCGTTCTCGGCGCATTTGCCGAAGCGCTCCCGGAGGAGGGCCAGGTCTGCCTGACGTCGGCCCGGCCCGAGGCGGTGCGGGGCCTGCCGCTGCCCGCGGGGTCGATCTATCGAATGTCCGCCGGGAGACTCGCCCGCGAAGGAATCCTCGGGGCCGGACGGAGCCCCGAAAACCTGGCCGTGGCCGGAGGGCCGAGGTGAGCGACCGCCGCGAGGGACCGGCCGTCGCCGAGACTTTTTCCCCACTCCCGCCCACGCACGCGGGTTCGGACGACTACGGCACGAGCTCGATCAAGCTCCTCAAGGGGCTCGAGGCCGTGCGCAAGCGGCCCGGGATGTACATCGGGAACACCGACGACATTTCCGGCCTTCACCACATGGTCACCGAGCTCGTCGACAACGCGATCGACGAGGCCCAGGCCGGGTACTGCGACACGATCTCCGTCGTCGTGCACGCCGACGACTCGGTCACCGTCGAGGACAACGGGCGCGGAATCCCCGTGGGGCCGCATCCGGTGCACAAGCGCGAGACCCTGGAGATCATCCTGACGGACCTCCATTCGGGCGGAAAGTTCGACGACAACGCGTACAAGGTCTCGGGCGGTCTCCATGGCGTGGGGCTCTCCGTCGTGAACGCGCTGGCCGGGTCGCTCGAGGTCGAGGTCAAGAGGGAAGGCAAGGTCTTCCAGCAGAACTACGCCAAGGGCGTCCCGCTCGAGCCGATCCAGGAGGTCGGCAAGACCGCGAAGACCGGCACGAAGATCACGTTCAAGGCCGACCCCGATATCTTCTCCGTCACGACCTACAACTTCGACGTGCTGTCGCAGCGCCTGAGGGAGCTCGCCTTCCTGAATTCCGGCGTCGCGATCGGCATCCTGGACGAGCGCGACCCGAAGGGCGAGAAAAAGCACCTGTTCCGGTACGACGGCGGCATCCGCTCGTTCGTCGAGCACCTCAACAAGAACAAGCAGCCGCTCCACGAGTCGGTCATCACGTTCTCCGACGTGAAGGACCCGAGCGGCAACGCGGCCCTGGACGCGAAGAAGGAGCGGCTGGACGTCGCGCTCCAGTGGAACGAGGGCTACACGGAGCAGATCTTCTGCTTCACGAACACGATCGCGAACAAGGACGGCGGCACGCACCTCGAGGGCCTGAAGACGGCACTCACCCGCGCGATCCAGAAATACGCCGAAGGGGCGGGCCTCACGAAGAATCTCAAGGACACGACGCTCTCGGGCGACGACTGCCGCGAAGGGCTCACGGCCGTCGTGTCGCTCAAGGTCCGCGACCCGAAGTTCTCCTCGCAGACGAAGGAGAAGCTCGTTTCGCAGGAGGCGAAGACCTGGACGCAGACGGTCACCTACGAAAAGCTCTCGAGCTTCTTCGAGGAGAACCCGAAGGTCGCCCGGCGGATCGTCGACAAGATCATCGAGGCCGCCCGGGCCCGCGAGGCCGCGCGCCGCGCCCGCGAGCTCGTGAGGCGGAAGGGCGCGCTCGACGGCGCCGGGCTCCCGGGGAAGCTCGCGGACTGCCAGGAAGGCGACCCCGCGCTCTCGGAGATCTTCATCGTCGAGGGCGACTCGGCCGGCGGCTCGGCCAAGCAGGGGCGCGACCGGCGCACGCAGGCGATCCTCCCGCTCAAGGGCAAGATCCTGAACGTCGAGAAGGCGCGCTTCGACAAGATGCTCGCCTTCGCGGAGATCCGCTCCTTGATCCTCGCTCTTGGCGCGGGCATCGGAGAGGACTTCGACTCCGGCAAGATCCGGTACCACAAGATCGTCCTCATGACGGACGCCGACGTGGACGGAAGCCACATCCGCACGCTCCTCCTCACGTTTTTCTTCCGGCAGATGAAGGCCGCGATCGAGAAGGGCTACCTCTACATCGCGCAGCCGCCGCTCTTCCGGGCCGTCGAGGGAAAGAAGGAGGTTTTCCTGAAGGACGAGAAGGAATATGCCCGCTTCCTCCTCGCCCGCATCGGCGACGACCGCACTCTCACGGCCGAACCGTCCGAGCGCACGCTTTCGGGAGGCGCGCTCATGGCCCTCGTGACGGGGCTGCAGGACTGGCGCGCGCTCGTCTCGCGCCTCGCGGTCCGGGGCTTCCCGGAAGCGCTCGTGAGGACGCTCGTCAGGCAGAAGCTCACGGAGCCCGGCGCCCTGAAGGACCGCGCGCGCCTCGAGCGCGCCGCGTACGAGTTCTCGGCCGTCGTCGAGTCCTTCGCGATCGTGAAGGACGAAGAGCACGACGGCTTCGCCGTGCACGTGACGCAGGCCGTGAACGGGGTGACGAAGACGGGGATCGTGGACGCAGCCTTCCTCTCGGGATACGAGATGAAGCGCGCCGTCGAGCTCGCGGCCATGCTGGACGGGTTCCTCGACGGCCCCTACCGCCTGAGGACGAACGGGAACGGCGACGAAAGGGCCCTTTCAACCCTCGGAGAGGCCGTCGACGCCGTTCTCGAGAGCGCGAAGAAAGGCCTCACGATCAACCGCTACAAAGGCCTCGGCGAGATGAACCCCGAGACGCTGTGGGAAACGACGATGAACCCGGCGACGCGCCGGCTCCTCCAGGTCCGCGTGGAGGACGCCGTCGAGGCCGACTCGATCTTCACGATCCTCATGGGCGACGCCGTCGAGCCGCGCCGGGAGTTCATCGAGACGAACGCGCTGAACGTCAGCAATCTGGATATTTAGGCAAAGAGGGTCCTTTTGTTGTTCCTTGTTTTTTCCTATATGCGGCGGCCGCTGTTGCGGCCGCCGATAGATGGAATTCCTTTCCCGGACGTCCGGTGTCAAGGGTCTTCGACCGCTGCGCGGCGCGCGAAGCGCGCCCTTGACTCCGGATGTCCGGGGAATATCCGCGAAAGCCATCTTTCCCGATGACCGACTCGCCCGAAAAGCCGCCGACCACCGATCCCTCGGAAAAGATCCCCGTCTCGATCGAGGAGGAGATCAAGCGGAGCTATCTCGATTACGCGATGTCCGTCATCGTCGGGCGCGCGCTGCCCGACGTCCGGGACGGCCTCAAGCCGGTTCACCGCCGCGTGCTCTTCGGCATGTGGGAGCAGGGCAACCGCCACAACCGGCCTTACAAGAAGTCGGCCCGCCTCGTCGGCGACATCATGGGCAAATACCACCCGCACGGCGACGCCGCGATCTACGACACGATCGTCCGGATGGCTCAGGACTTCTCCATGTCGGAGCCGCTCGTGGACGGGCAGGGCAACTTCGGATCGGTGGACGGGGATTCGGCGGCGGCCATGCGCTACACCGAGATCCGGCTCACGCGCCTCGCCGAGGAGATGCTCGGCGACGACATCGACAAGGAGACCGTCGACTGGACGCTGAACTACGACGGCTCGCTCCAGGAGCCGACCGTCCTGCCCTTGAAGTTCCCGAACCTCCTCGTGAACGGGTCCGAGGGCATCGCCGTCGGAATGGCGACGAAGATCGCGCCGCACAACCTCGACGAGGCCTGCGCCGCCGCGATCGTCCTCCTGGACGACCCGCAGGCCGAGCTCGCCCGGCTCGTCGAGGCGATGCCAGGCCCGGACTTCCCGACGGGCGGGATCATCCTCGGCCGGCAGGGCATCGTGGACGCTTACAAGACGGGCCGCGGCATCCTGCAGGTGCGCGGGCGCGCGGAGATCGAGAAGACGAAGAAGGGCGACCGCGAGTCGATCGTCGTCTCGGAACTCCCGTTCCAGGTCAACAAGGCGCGCCTCATCGAGCAGATCGCGGGCCTCGTGAACGACAAGCGGATCGAAGGCATCTCGGCGATCCGAGACGAGTCCGACCGGCACGGCATGCGGATGGTCGTCGACGTGAAGCGCGACGCGATCGCGCAGGTGGTCCTGAACCAGCTCCTCGCGGCGACTCCGCTGCAGTCCTCGTTCGGGATCAACGCGCTCGCGATCGTGGACGGGCAGCCGCGGGTGCTGCCGCTCAAGGACCTGCTCCGGCACTTCCTCGACCACCGCCGCCAGGTCGTCGTGCGCCGCTCGCTCCACGACCTCAAGAAGGCCGAGGAGCGCGCGCATCTGCTCCTCGGGCTCGCGATCGCGCTCGCGAACCTCGACCAGGTCATCGCGATCGTCCGGAAGAGCAAGGACCCCGAGGAGGCGAGGGTGCGCCTCACGCGGGAAGTCTCGATCCCGAAGGCCGCGCTGGAGAAGTTCCTCGGCGCCCCGAGCCTCGACGCGTCCGCCTCCGCGCAGAGCGACGACGGGCTGCTGCGCCTCGACGCGACACAGGCGCAGGCGATTCTCGACATGCGCCTCCAGCGCCTCACGGGTCTCGAGCGAGACAAGATCGTCGCGGAGTTCCGGGAGGTCCTCGCCGCCATCGCGGACCTCAAGGACATTCTCGCGAAGAGCGAGCGCGTCTCGGCGATCATCCGCGCCGAGCTGTCCGGGATCAGGGAGACATACGGCCGCCCGCGGCGCACCGAGATCGTCGCCGAGGCGGGCGACCTCGCCGCCGAGGACCTCATCGCCGAGGAGGAGGTCGTCCTCACGATCAGCCGGGGCGGCTACGCGAAACGGACCCCGCTCTCGGTCTATCGCGCGCAGAAGCGCGGCGGAAAGGGCCGGATGGGGGCGCAGACGAAGGAAGAGGACGTCGTCGAGCACCTGTTCGTCGGCTCCACGCACGACTACCTCCTCGCGTTCACGAACAAAGGGCGGGTCCACTGGGTGAAGCTCTACGACGTGCCTTCCGGAGGCCCCGCGACGCGCGGGAAGGCGCTCGTGAACCTCCTCGCGCTCGGGGAGGGAGAGCGCGTGGCCGCCATGGCGACGACGCGGGCGTTTCCCGACGACCTGTATCTCCTTTTCGCGACGAAGCGCGGCCTCGTCAAGAAGACCGTGCTCTCGGCGTACGGAAACCCCCGCGAGAAGGGCATCATCGCGATCAAGCTGGACGAGGGTGACGAGCTTCTCTCGGCGCAGATCACGGACGGAAAGCGGCAGGTCTTCCTCGGGACGCGACTCGGCATGGGAATCAAGTTCTCCGAGACCGACGCGCGGCCCATGGGGCGCGACACGACGGGCGTCAAGGGGATCGAGCTGAAGGGGGACGACGTCGTCGTCGAGATGGACCTCGTGGAGGAGACGGGCACGCTCCTCGCGGTCACCGAGAAGGGCTTCGGCAAGAGGACGGACGTCGCCGAGTATCGCCACCAGGTGCGCGGCGGCTCCGGCGTCATCAACGTGAGGGTCACGGAAAAGAACGGCCCGGTCGTCGGGATCTCGTCCGTGACGGAAGGGGACCACCTCCTCGTCATCACGGAGCAGGGCATCCTCATCCGCCTCGCGGTCTCCGACGTGCGGGAGACGGGCCGAGCGGCAATGGGCGTCAAGCTCATCGACCTCGCCGAGGGGGACCGGGTCGTCGCCGTCGCGAAGCTGGCCGAGCGCGACGAGGATTCCGAGAACGGAACTGCCGGCCCGACGGCGCCCGTGCCCGCCTGACGAACCTCGGACGAGTACACTCCGCGGTTCCATGCGCTTCTTCCTCGACACCGCCGATCCCGACGAGGCCCGCCGTGTCCGCGACTGGGGCTTCCTGGACGGGATCCTCCTCCGGCCGGAGTCCGCCGAGATGAGTGGACGCGACGCGCGGCGGGTCCTCGCGGACCTCGCGCAGGTCGGGGACGGGCCGGTGATCGCGACCCTCGCCGCCGGCGACCCGAAGGCGATGTACAAGGAAGCCCGCGAGCTCCACAAGCACGGGAAGAACGTCGTCCTGAGGGTGCCGATGACGCGCGAAGGCCTCCGCGTCGTGCGGCTCCTCGGGGACGAGCAGATCGCCACGGACGTAGGCCTCGTCTTCACCGCCACGCAGGCCCTCCTGGCCGCGCGGGCGGGCGGCGCGTACGTCAGCCCTTCCGTCGGCGAGCTGGACGACGCCGGGCAGATCGGAATGGACGTCGTCGAGTCCATCGTCCGCGTCTTCGACAACTACGGCCTCGAGACCCAGATCTGCGTGCAGGGCATCCAGAACCCGATCCACGTCCTCGACGCGGCCGCCCTCGGCGCCGACGTCGCGACGCTGCCCTTCGCGGTCCTCGACAAGCTGTTCGAGCATCCGCTGACGGCGCGCGGCGTCGCGTCCCTGAGAAATCCGCAATCCGATGGCCCGAGGCGAATTCATTGATCTCCCACCCGCGCGCCGTGGACCTCTCGCACCGGATGGTCGAGCGCCTGTCGAAGACACCGGGCGTCGCGTTCGCCGTCGAGCGCGAGTATCTGAGGAACCACATCCTCCAGGCGATCCTCGCGTGGGACAAGGAGAACGAGCGCCTCTCTCTCGAGACGGAGAAGAAGCTCCTCGGGAGGGCGCGTCGCGTCGTCGAGGGCTCGCGCGAGTGGGATCTGCTCTTCGCCGAGGAGATGGAGCGCGCCTATGCGGCTCTCCTCTCCCGCGGCGAGTGAGCGTGGTCGGAACGCGCGCTATCTTGGTTGGCCCTACTTGATGGCTGGTTTGACCTTGGTCTAGGCCAAGGGCAACATCGCGGCATGGTGAGGAACGCGTCCGACCCCGTACGACCCGCACGCGTGCCGCTCTACCGGACGATCGCGGACGCCATCATCCGCGACATCCGGCGCGGCCGGCACCTCGAGGGGGAGCGCCTGCCCGCGTCGCGCGACCTCGCGCGCGCGCTCGAGGTGAACCGCGCGACGGTGCACCAGGCCCTGCAGCTCCTCAAGCGCGAAGGTTGGATCGAGACGAACAAGGGCGCGGGGACGCGCGTCTCGCGCCGCTCGAGCGCCTTCCCCGTCCTCGGCCCGGCGCCCGCGTGGGATCGCATCGCGTCGTCGCTCCTCACGCGCATCCTCTCCGAGCCTCCGGCCACGGAGCCCTCCTCGATGCCGTACGACCTCTCACGCCTCGCGCCGGACGAGAGGGAATTCCCCGCGGCCGCCTTCGCGGCGCTTCTCGCCGACGTGGCGCGCGACGGATCGCTTCTCGCTTACGGCTCCCCGTTCGGCTACCGCCCCCTCCGTGAGACGCTCGCCGAGCGCCTCGCCAAGCGCGGCATCCCCGCCGACCCGGACGCGCTCCTCATCGTGAACGGGGCGCAGCAGGGGCTCGACCTCATCACGCGTGCGCTCGTGGACCCGGGCGACCCCGTCGTCGTCGAGACGCCGTCGTATGCGGGGGCGCTCTCGCTCTTCCGGGCGCACCGGGCGCGGCTCCTGGGCGTGCCGCTCGACGGTGCGGGTCTCGCGCTCGCCGCGTTCGAGCGCGCGCTCCTCGAAAAGCCGAAGTTCGTCTACACGATTCCGGATTTTCAGAACCCCACGGGCCTCCTGTCTTCTCCGGCCCGCCGCGCGGAGATCGCCGAGCGCGCGGCCACGGCGGGAATCCTCCTCGTCGAGGACGCGTTCGACGCCGACCTTCTCGTCGAAGGCGCGCTGCCGCAGCCGCTCGCGGCGCTGGCGCCCGCGCACGTGGTCCACCTCGGCACGATCTCCAAGGCGCTCTTTCCGGGCGTGCGGGTGGGATGGGTCTCCGGCCCGAAGGAATTCGTGCATCGGCTCGCGGCGCTCAAGCGCGTCGGAGAGCTGACGTCCCCGCCGGTCTTGCAGGCCGCGCTGAATCTCTTTCTCGTCAAGGGCGACTACGACCGGCATCTCGCGAAGATGCGGACCCGCCTGAAGAACCGCCTCGCGCTCGCACACCGCACGCTCGTGAACCGGTTTCCGATCGGGACGCGCGTCGAGCGGCCCTCCGGAGGCTACGTGCTCTGGGTCGAGCTTCCGCCGGGTGTGTCGGGCCGCGCGCTGGCCGCTGCGGCTCGCGAGAAGGGAGTCCTTCTCTCGGCGGGCGCGGAGTTCCTGGCCGATCAGTCCGATGTGCCGGCGATCCGGATCTCCGTCGCGCGGGGGTCGGCCGCGGACCTCGAGAAGGCGCTGGAGATCGCGGGTGCGGCAGCGCGCGATCTCGCCCGGCAGGCCGCGCGCCGGCAGAAGAGTCTCCCGCGCGAGGTCCGCGAGGCGGCGCAGGCCGCCGAGGCGGCGCTCATCCAGATCTGAGTTGGAAGGAAGAATGTTCGTTTTCGGATTTTCTTCGAATGGGTTTCTTCAGGAGGCGCTGATCCCGGCGGCCCCGTCTTCGGGCGAGCGCTTTCGATCTTGTCCTTCTAAGAAACCCTCGAAAGGGTTTGCAAGATGACACCCATCAGCGGATTCCAGATTCCCTCACCCTTCTCGTCCGACGAGTTCCGCGTGAAGGTCGGCCTCGCCGAGATGCTCAAGGGCGGCGTCATCATGGACGTCGTCGATGCCGAGCAGGCGAAGATCGCCGAAAACGCCGGCGCCTCCGCCGTGATGGCGCTCGAGCGCGTTCCGGCCGACATCCGCCGAGAAGGCGGGGTCGCGCGCATGTCTCCTGTCGCGAAGATCCGCGAGATCGAGGCCGCCGTGTCGATTCCCGTGATGGCGAAATGCCGCATCGGCCACCTCGCCGAAGCGAGGATCCTCGAGTCCCTCGAGGTGGATTTCGTCGACGAGTCCGAGGTGCTCACGCCGGCGGACGAGGAGAACCACGTCTACAAGCACGACTTCAAAGTCCCCTTCGTGTGCGGGTGCCGGAATCTCGGCGAGGCGCTCCGGCGCGTCGGCGAAGGGGCGGCCATGATCCGGACGAAGGGCGAGGCCGGGACGGGCGACATCGTCCACGCGGTGAAGCACCTTCGCGAAGTCACGCGGCAGATCAAGGCCCTCACGCTCCTCACGAAGGACGAGTGGATGGCCGCCGCGAAGAATCTCGCGGCTCCTTTCGAGCTCGTCGCGTGGGTCGCCACCTACGGGCGCCTTCCCGTCCCGAATTTCGCGGCCGGCGGCATCGCCACGCCCGCGGACGCGGCGCTGTGCCGCATGCTCGGGGCCGAGGCGGTGTTCGTCGGCTCCGGCATCTTCAAGTCGTCCGATCCGGAGAAGCGCGCGCGCGCCATCGTCGAGGCGACGACGCATTTCCAGGACCCCGCACGGATCGCGAAGGCGTCCGAGGACCTCGGCGAGGGCATGAAGGGCATCGAGGCGGCGAAGCTCACCGAGGCCGAGCAGCTTCAGACCCGCGGCTGGTAAAGGGTGATCGGGGTTCTCGCGCTTCAGGGCGATTTCGAGGCGCACGTGGACGCGCTCCGGCGCGCGGGCGTCGGCGCGCGGGAGGTCCGCTCGGCGGACGAGATCCTGGAATCCGAGGGCCTCGTCCTGCCCGGCGGCGAGTCGACGACGTTTCGAAAGCTGATGGAGGGGACGGGAATCGAAGAGGCGATCCGGACCGTCGCGCGCCGCGGCGATCCCATCCTGGGCACGTGCGCGGGAGCCATCCTCCTCGCGCGCGACGTGGAGGCGCCGCCCGCCCAGGGGCTCGGACTCCTTCCCATGACGGTGGTGCGCAACGCCTACGGACGTCAGCTCGACTCGTCCATCGTGAGACTCACGGACGTCGAGCCCGGGGCCCTCGGCGAGGAGCCGCTCGAGGCGGTCTTCATCCGTGCGCCGAGGATCTCCACGGTCGACCCGTCCGTCGAGGTCCTCGCCAGACGCGACGGAGATCCCGTGCTCGTGCGCAAAGGGAACGTCACGGCCGCCACGTTCCATCCGGAGCTGACGGACGACCGCCGCGTCCTCGGCCTCTTTCTCTCGGGCCGGACGGCCGCGTGAGAATATTGCGCCCTTGAGCGCGCACGCCCTGACGATCGACTCGCCCACCGACCTCCTCGTGGAGGACCGGGGCGGCGTGAGGATCCTCGCGATGGGCCGGGGCAAGGCGAACGCGATTTCGACGGAGTTCGCCGCCGCGCTGCAGGAGGCCGCGCTGAAGGCACAGGAGGACCCGGCCGTCCGCGGCGTCGTCCTCACGTCCCGCTCGCCGAAGATCTTCTGCGGGGGGTTCGACCTGAGGCTGTCGCGGGCCAGCGCGGAGGATTTCGGCCGGTTCGCCCGCGTGTTCGACGCGCTTTTTTTCGACCTGTTCCTGCTCGGCAAGCCGCTCGTCGCGGCGCTGACGGGGCATGCCGTCGCCGGCGGCGCCCTCCTCGCGGCCACGGCGGACTTTCGTTTCGCGGCCGAAGGACCCGGCACGATCGGCCTGCCGGGGGTGCGGCTCGGGATCCACCTGCCGCGCCACTGCATGGAAGCGATCCGCAGCACGGTCGGTGAGCAGACGCTCACGCGCTGGGCGCTCGTCGGAGACACGATGTCCTTCCAGGAGGCGCGCGAGTTCGGCGCGATCGACCGGATCGTTCCCCAGGATCGTCTCCTCGAGGAGGCCGTGAGCTTCGCGGAGCAGCTCGGCGGCGCCTCGAGCGAGGTCTACACGGCCATCAAGCGCGACATGAGGGGCGCGGCGTATGAGAGGGCCCAGAACGTCCTCCCCGAGGGGCGAAAGGCCTTCGTCGACTCCTGGTTCTCCGAGACCGGCCAGCGCGGCCTCGCCGCCCTCCTCGATCGCCGTTCCTGACCCGGGCGCCTCGATTCACCGACGCCATGGACGCGGCGAGCCTCGACGCAGTCCTCGAGGCGCTCTCTTTCGAGAGGCGGCGACCCGAGGCCCGGTCCTTCGAAGATCTCTTTCTGCGGTTCTCGCGGAGGGTCGCGTGCGAGACGCTCACCCGTACTGCGGGGGATCCGGAGACGTTCGACGCCGAGCGCTTCTTCGCGGAGTGGCTCGAGGAGGAGACGGGGCTCGTCGGCGAGGAGCGCGCGCTGGCGTTCGCGTGGCTCGCGCGGGAGCTCGGGTTCGAAGTCGCTCTCGCGTTGGGGTCGTGCCGAAGGCCCTGGGAGCAGCTTGAGCAGGACCCGCCCGAGCGTG
>DATIFW010000256.1:0-2730 GCA_035455045.1 Thermoanaerobaculia bacterium
CATCTGGAGAGCGAGCTCGCGCGCTTTGCGGCGGGCGCCCACGTCAGCCCTTCCGCGCGAGGGCCCGACGCAGGGTCGCCATCTCGATCGCGGCCTCGGCGGCCTCCCCGCCCTTCGACACGCGGTTCCTCGCCTGCTCCATCGTCTCGCACGTTAACAGCCCGAACCCGATGGGCACGCCTGAGTCCGCAGACAGATTGGCGAGGGCCGTTGCTACGGCGTGGGCGAGCACCTCGTGGTGCATCGTCTGCCCTCGGACGATCGCGCCCAGAACGATCAACGCGTCCGGCCGACCGTTCGTGATGAGCGCGCGCGCCGCGGCGGGAAGCTCGAAGGCTCCGGGCACGCGCACGAGAAGAACGTCGGCCGGCCGCGCGCCGTGGTGCTCGAGCGACTCGAGAGCGCCGGCGAGCATCGCGTCGGTCACAGTCGGGTTCCAGCGAGCGCAGACGATCCCGATCTTCGAGCCGCGTGCGTCCAGGCTCCCCGATCGCTCGCGGGGAGCGAAGGAGTGGACGATGCGACGCATGGCTCGATTGCTCAAGGACCAATCCTCTTCGAGAGGAAGGATTTTACCTCGTCGTGTCGTCGGTGGAGAAGAGTCGCTCGAGAGTCGGTTCGTCGCCGAAGCTCTCGACGTAGCGCGAGAGGAACTCCTCGGGCCCGTAACGTTCCGCCTGCGGTCCGAGGGTCTCGAGGACGAACGCCGCGGCGACGCTGCCGATCCTTCCCGCCACCTCCCAGGGCACGCCGATTCGGATGCCACGCACGAGGCCGGCGCGGTAGGCGTCTCCCACCCCGGTCGGATCGACGGCTGGCCCCACGAGTTTCGCCGCCGGTACATCGTGGCGTTCCCGACCACGCGGTCCGACGACGGAGATCGTCGAACCCTCCGCGCCGTGCGTCGTGACGAGGACGGGGACGCGCTCCTCGATCTCGTCTCGCGAGAGCCCGGCCTTCTGCTGAAGGATTCCGAACTCGTAGTCGTTGCTGATGAGGAGGAACGCCCCATCGGCGCCCGCGAGCAGCTCCTCCCCGGTAAGCCGCGCGACCTGCTGGCTCGGGTCGTACAGGAAAGGGATGCCGAGCTCGCGGCACTCCGCCGCGTATTGCGACATGGCGTCGGGGTCGTTCGGAGAGATGACGACGAGGGCGACGTCCGGCGGCGCCGCGTCCCGCAGCGTGAGATCGCGCGCCCGCGCCATCGCGCCCGTATAGAACGAAGCGAGCTGGTTCTGATCGCGATCGGTCGACACGAAAAAGGAGGCCGTGAAGACGTCCGGGTGCAGGACCAGACCGGACACGTCGACGCCTTCGCGGGCGAGCCAATCCCGGTACTCTCCCGCGTCACGGCCGGCGGTTGCGACGAGGAGCGGGCGCTCTCCGAGGAGCGCGAGGCCGTACGCGATGTTCGACGCGCAGCCGCCGGGCACCCGGCGCATCTCGTCGACGAGGAAAGACACCGAGAGTCGATCCATCCGGTCGGGAACGAGGTGCTCGACGAAGCGCCCCGGAAACCGCATGAGGTAGTCGAAGGCGACCGAGCCCGTGACCACGATGCGGCCCGAGTCGGGAAGCGGAAGCGGAGCGGAGCTCATGCCCGACGTGTCACCGTTCACGGTCCAGGTATTTCCCGACGAGCGGCTCGAGCCTCCGGCGCGTCTCGGGAGCGATCATGGCCGGATTGGTGAGGATCCCGAACTGGAGCGCGCGCCGGCAGGCGCAGTCGCGGTCCGGCGCGAGACGGGCAACCGCCTCCCGCATCGTTTTCCGGGCGGCCGCCGCGTTTTCGCCGAGGATCGCCACCACGGTCTCGACCGAGACGGCCTCCTCCGCCTCGCGCCAGGCGTCCCAGTCGGTCACGAGGGCGAGAGTGGCGTAGCAGATCTCCGCCTCGCGGGCGAGCTTCGCCTCCGTCAGGTTCGTCATGCCGATGACGTCGGCGCCCCAGGAACGGTACAGGCGCGATTCCGCCCGGGTGGAGAACTGCGGGCCCTCCATGCAGACGTAGGTGCCGCCCCGGCGCGCCGGCAGACCGGCTGCGGCCGCCGCCTCTTCGAGCGTGCGGGAAAGGACCGGACACACGGGCTCGGCGAAGGAGACGTGCGCGACGAGCCCTTCACCGAAAAAGGTGTCGGGGCGGTGCCGGGTGCGGTCGATGAACTGATCGGGGATGAGGGCGTGGCGAGGAGGAAGGTCCTCTTTCAGGCTGCCGACCGCGGACGCCGAGAGGAGCGCGTCGCACCCGAGGGCCTTGAAGCCCCACACGTTTGCGCGGTAGTTGATTTCCGTGGGCGCGATGCGGTGGCCTTCCCCGTGCCGGGAAAGAAACGCGACGGGTACGCCGCCGAGGGTCCCGGCGAAATACGGGCCGGAGGGAGTCCCGAACGGGGTCTCGAGGGTCTCCTCGGTGAGCGCCTCTATGGCGGAGAAATCGGAAATCCCGCTTCCACCGACGAGCCCGATGCGGCCCCTCAGACCGGCGCCTCTTCCAGCGTGGCCCGATGCTCCTCGACCGCGTCGAGCACGCGCTCGGCAAGGGCGAGGGCGTCCCGTCCGTCCTCTCCCGAGACGAGGGGCGTCGAGCCGTCGACGATCGCGCGGCGGAAGTCCGCGAGCTCCCGGGCGAGCGGCTCCTCGCGCGAGACGGAAACCGCGACGGGGTGGATCTCCGGCCGCCCGGAATCGGAGGCCAGCCGATAAGCCTTGACGCTCTGCGCTTGCATGTCG
>DATIFW010000257.1:0-30657 GCA_035455045.1 Thermoanaerobaculia bacterium
TCATCCAGATGCTCCAGGTCGGGGCGAAGAGCGGCGTCCTGTTTCTCAGGCGCGATGACGGGCAGACCGCGGTCATCGCCTTCCGCGACGGCGCCGTCATCCAGGCGGTCCATCGCGAGTCCTACCAGACGCTCGGAGACCGGCTCGTCGGAGGCGGAGCCGTCAGTCCGATCGATCTCCAGGATGCCCTCGCCCACATGACCCGTTTTCCGGGCATGCAGGTTGGGGACGCCCTGGTCGAGCTCGGCAGCATCACGAGGGTACGGATCGAGGAGGAAGTGAAGGCGCAGATGGCCGAGACGATCGAGAAGCTCATCGGCTGGACCGATACCGAGTTCGAGTTCCGGGTCGGACTCGTGTCGCTTGCACGCGGGCTCTCCGTCGACCTCGTCCACGAGAAAGGGGTTTCGCCTTTCAAGCTCCTTCTCGAGGCGAGCGCCCTACAGGACGAGCGGAACCGCGAGCGCGACTTCCTGGAGCGGGCTCGGGCTCTCGAGACCTCGGCGGAAAGCCTGGCCCGGGGGACGAGATGAAATCGGCTCAACGCGAGAAGAACAGCGTCCTCGAAGGAAAGCTCGAGGACGTCCCGCTGGCCGACATCGTCCAGGTGCTCCAGGTCGGCGCCAAGAGCGGCGCCCTGGTCCTGCGCCGCGGCGACGGGCAGACGGCGGTCCTCGCCTTCCGGGGCGGATCCGTGATCCAGGCGATGAGCACCGAGTCCTACAAGTCGCTCGGGGACCGGCTCGTCGCGAGCGAGGCCATCAAGAAGGCCGATCTCCAGGGAGCCCTCGATTACATGACCCGCTTCCCCGGCATGCGAGTCGGCGACGCCCTCGTCGAGCTCGGCACGATCAGCCGCGGGAGGATCGAGGACGAGGTGGCGGCGCAGATGGCCGAGACGATCGAGCGGCTCATGACCTGGACGGACGCGGAGTTCGAGTTCCAGGTGGGGTTCGTCGCGCTCCCGCGAGGCCTGCCCGCGCTCGCGCTCGATCTGCTCCACGAAAAGGGCGTCGAGCCCCGGCGCCTGCTGCTCGAGGCGAGCCTCCTCAAGGACAAGCGAGCCCGGCACCACCCCGGAACGCCGGGAGAGGAGATCTCCGCGCCGCCGCAGAAGGCCGGGACCAAAGCCGAAGAGCCGGAGGCCCCGGACGAGGAAGCCGAGAAGATCCTCCGGTGGTTCAACGAGGGAGCGCCCGCCCGGCCCTCGGAGCTCGAGGACCTTTCCGGGGCGCGCACCGCCGCGTCCTATCTCTCGATCAGCGAGGAGCTGTTCGTGGCAACGGGAAAGGGCGAGATCGGCCTCCTGTTCCTGCGGTATGCGAGCGAGCTCTACTCCGACGGCGGCCTCCTGATGAGGACGAGAGAGGGGTTCCAGGTGCTGGGCCAGTTCGGAAACGCGTTCTCGTGGGGCGAGGCCAGCAGCCCGAAGGCCTTTTTCGCGGCGGGCGAGAGCCCGCTCTTCGACACGATCGCCGCCGAGAGGCGGCCGTATGCGGGTTTCGTCGCCATGACGGGGACGGGCGGCCTCGCTCCCGTGTCCCCGCGGACGCCGGGTGCCCGCGTGGCGCTCGCGATCCCGCTGCTCGTGCTCGGAGACGTCTCGCTGATTCTCTTCTGTCGGACGGCGGTGGCGAGCGCGCCGGATGCCCGCGCGCTCATCGCGCTCGCGCGACAGGTGTCGATCACTCTCGAGAACGCGGCGCTGCGCGAGGCCGCCAAGCGCACGATGTCGCCGGCCGCCGTGGTCTAAGATCATCGCGTGATCGTGACGTGCTCAAAGCCCTCCGCCACGAGCGCCGTTCTCGAGGAATGCCTGCATGACGGCCGCCGATAAGGCCGAGTCGCTGCGGGCCATGTTCCGCAACCTCGCGGAGCGAAGCCGGGAGCTGCGGGATGACCTGATTCGTGAGAACGAGCGGCTTCGAGGCCGCGTCCAGCTCCTGGAAACCGACCTCGTGAAGGCCGAAGGCATTCTCGCCAGGGAGTTCGAGGGCGCGAGGGGCGAGCAAGAACGTCTGAGCCGGGAGACCGACAAGCTCGTGGTGGAGAACCAGGACTTTGCGCGGCGCTACGTCGAGCTCGAGGAGCACGCGACCGGTCTCGCGAACCTCTACGCCGCGACGTTCCAGCTTCACGCGACGCTCGATCCGGCGGAGGTCGTGAAGACGATTACGGAGATCGCGATCAATCTGATCGGCGCGGCCGACTTCATCCTCTACCTCACCGACGACGCGAAGGGAGACTTCGTCACGGCCGCCCGCGAGGGCGAGCTCTCGCCGAACGTGGCGCGGCTGCCGGCTCTGAGGCACGCGCTCGAGCGGGAAGCGATCCGGGGGCGCCGGACCGTCTTTGCCGAGCCCGACGCGGCCCCAACCGACGAGGAGAAGGCTCCCATCTGCTGCACGCCGCTCGTCTTCCGGGATCGGCTCGTGGGAGTCCTGACGGTTTACGCCCTGCTCTCGCACAAGAAGAGTTTCTCCTCTCTCGATCGCGAGCTGTTCGACCTCCTCGGAGACCAGGCGGCGCTCGCGATCGTCTCGTCCCAGTGTTTCGTGTCGGTCGACCGGAAGCTGAAGACGGTCCAGGGGTTCCTCGACCTCCTGAAGAGTTAGCTGGCGCGCCAGCACTGTCTGATTCCCCGACAGGTGGTTTTTCCGACAGCACGTTCTCGAGGCGAGAGCGGGCTTCACGCCGCGTCTCGCGCGTCCATGAAGCGGCCAATCCCTTGATTCCAGAGGACCTGTCTCGCCGCTGCGGCTCTCCTCCCCACCTGGCACGGGCCGTGCGCTGAAGTCCGGCCGAAAAGGATTTCGAGGAGGCCAACAGATGGTGCGAAAGAAGATCCTGCTCGTCGACGACTCCGAAACGAGCCTGCTGATGTCGCGGATGATCCTCAGCAAGGCGAACTACGACATCGTGGTCGCAAAGAACGGCGCGGACGGCGTCGACAGGGCCGTTGCGGAGCGCCCCGACCTGGTCCTTCTCGACGTCGTCATGCCGAAGATGAACGGTTTCGACGCCTGCACGGCGATGAGGGCCCGGCGGGAGACCGAGGCAATTCCCATCATCATGGTGACGACGCGCGGCGAGGGAGCGAGCGTCGAGACCGGCTTCAAGGCGGGAGCCACCGACTACATCACGAAGCCCGTGAACGGGCTGGAGCTCCTGACGAAGGTCCGGAACATCCTCGGAGACTGAGATGGCGGCCGTGAGCGAGACCGATCCCCTCGAGTCCTACGTCCGCAGGGTCCAGGCGGACACCCACCGCTACGTCCACGACCTCCTGGGGGAGAACGAGAAGCTCCGGGTCGCCGCCGCGACCTTGCAGAGCGAGAAAGCGCGCCTTCAGGAAGAGATCTTCACGACGCACGAAAAGCTGGACCGGCAAAGGCTCGAGGAGCTGAAGCTCGAGCGTCGGCTGGCGGAGATCGCCGCGGAGAACCGGCGCTTCTCCGAAGAGTACGTTCTCGTCGAGCAGCAGAACTCCAACCTGGCGAACCTCTACGTGGCGAGCGTGCGGCTCCACTCGACACTCGACCGCCGCGAGGTTCTCGCCGTGATCATCGACATCATCGAGTTCCTCGTGGGCTGCGAGCAGATCGGCGTCTTCGAGGCGAAGGGCGGAAAGCTGCGGCTGGTCGCCTCGAAGGGGTTGGACGAGAGCCGTTACGCGGAGATCTCGATGGGCGAGGGGGCGATCGGACGGACGGCCCTCACGGGGCAGCCTTACCTGACCGTGAACGGGAGCGGCGACGAGGACGGGCTGACGGCCTGCATCCCCGTGAAGTTCCGGGACGCGGTCCACCACGTGATCACGCTCTTCCGTCTCCTCCCCCAGAAGGCCGGACGGCTCGAACCGGTCGACCACGATCTTCTGAACCTCCTCGCGGCCGAAGCCGGTACGGCTCTCGTCGCCGCATCGCTCCTCTCGCAGTCGGATTCCCTCGTGGTGGAGCACCAGGAGAGTTGATGGCCGAGCCCTTGACCGCCCCGAGAAACGGGAAGGTCCCCAAGCTGGCGGCGGGGGGCCGGCAGGTGCCGAGCGTCTATCTCTATCCGGGCGAGCTCATCGCCACGTCGGACCCTTCGGTGATCTCGACGGTTCTCGGATCGTGCGTCTGCGTCTGCCTCCTGGATCCGGTGACGCGAAGCGGCGGAGCGAACCACTTCCTCCTTCCGCATCTCACGAGAGGAGACGGCTCTTCCTGCCGTTTCGGGGGAACCGCGATGGAGGCGCTCATCTCCCGGATGCTTTCTCTCGGCTGCCAGAAGAGGAACCTGACGGCCCGGATCTTCGGCGGGGCCTCGCAGTTCGAGGTCTCGTCAGGCCGCATCTCGATCGGACTGCAGAACGTTCACGTGGCGACGCGCTTCCTCGAAGACGAGGGGATCCCGATCGTCGCCCAGGAAGTCGGGGGGGCGCGGGGGCGCAAGCTCGTTTTCCACACGGAAACGGGCGACGTCTTCGTGAAAACGCTGTGACCGCGCCCGAAGACCTCGAGATGGAGTTCGACCGGGATGCCCTGATCCGGGTGTTCCTCGCCGAGGCCGAGGAGAGGCTCGCACAGATGGAGGGCGGCCTCGTGCTCCTCGAGGATCATCCCGGAGACGAAGAGCTCCTCCAGGCCATCTTCCGCGCCGCGCACACCCTCAAGGGGAACTCGGCGACGCTCGGATTCGGCGCCTTGACGGAGTTCACCCACGTGCTGGAGGACCTTCTCGAGCGCGTGAGAAGCCGGACGCTTCCCGTCACGGGCGACCTCGTGTCGCTGCTCCTGGGCTCGGTGGACGTCCTGAGGCAGCTCCTTGCGGATGCGGCGAGAGGCCTCGACGGGATGAGCGTCGCGCAGCGCTCCTTCCTCGGGCGGCTCTCGGGCGCCCTCGGAAAAGACGCCTCGACGGCTGCGCGCGCTCCCGAGGAGACCGCCGATGAAGGCCGCGCCGAAAAGGCCGTCGAGATCCCCGGGCTCAACCTCATGACGAGAACGCTTCGCGTCGACCTCGACCGCCTGGACCAGATGCTGGACCTCGTCGGCGAGATCGCGGTTTCCCGCGGCCGCCTCAAGCAGCTCCTGGAAAAGAAGCGCGGCGCCGACCTCGAAGAGGCCCTGGAGGTCCACCGGGAAGCCGATCGTCTCGACATGGATCTTCAGGAGCTCGTCATGAAGATCCGGATGATCCCCGTGGGGCCGACCTTTCATCACTTCGCGCGGACGGTCCGGGACCTCGCGCGAGCCGTGAACAAGCAGGTGCGGTTCGTGACCG
The DNA here is from genome assembly GCA_035455045.1 of Thermoanaerobaculia bacterium. GTDB lineage: Bacteria > Acidobacteriota > Thermoanaerobaculia > UBA5066 > UBA5066 > Fen-183. The sequence goes on from DATIFW010000257.1 coordinate 5,269, forward strand.
AGGGCGAAGACGTCGAAGTCGACATGACGGTCATCGAGCGGATCCGCGACCCTCTCACGCACATGATCCGGAACGCCGTGGATCACGGCATCGAGGCGCCCGAGGTCCGGGCGGCGGCCGGAAAGGATCCCTGCGGATGCATCCGCCTCCGCGCCTTCCGCGACACCGGCTCGATCGTGATTCAGATCGTCGACGACGGGTCCGGTCTCGACCGGACGAGTCTCCTCGACCGCGCGCGCGCGAAGGGGCTCGTCGAAGAGGCCGCGGTGCTCAGCGACGTCGCGGTCGACCGGCTCATCTTCGAGCCCGGGATCTCCACATCCGATGCGGTCACGGCGCTTTCGGGGCGCGGGGTGGGAATGGACGTCGTGCGCCGCGAAGTCGAAGGGCTTCGGGGCTCGGTCGAGGTCCAGACCGAGGCGGGGCGCGGCACGACGATCACGCTTCGGCTCCCCCTCACGCTCGCGATCATCGACGGATTCGTCGTGAAGGCGTCCGACGAGACGTACGTCATCCCCGTGGAAGCCGTCATCGAGTGCGTCGACCTCCCCGCGGGAGAGCGCGGGACCGGCCTCTCCGGGGTGATGAATCTCCGCGGATCTCCGCTTCCCTATCTCCGCCTGCGCGAGCTCTTCGACCTGCCGGGCGAGGCCTCGCCTCGCGAGAACGTCGTCGTGGTCCGGAACCAGACCTCCCAGGCGGGGTTCGTCGTCGACGCCCTGCTCGGCGGGAGTCAGATCGTGATCAAGCCGCTCGGCCGGCTCTTCCGCTCTCTTCCCGGGGTCGCGGGCTCGGCGATCGTGGGAGACGGGAGAGTTGCGCTGATCCTCGACGTGCCGAGACTCGTGAAAACCGCCCTCGACCGTGAACTGTCCTACCAATCCTGAAGGAGAATCACATGAAGTTTTCCAAGGCATCGTCCGTCATCGTCCTCGCGGGGCTTCTCTCGAACCCGACCTGGGCCGGGTTCGAGATCACACCGGCCGTCCAGAAAGAGCTCGACAAGCACGTCGAGATGGTCAAGACCTGGGCGGCCGATCCGGTGATCGTCAAGGCCGTGACCGCCCAGAACGAGAAGGGGCCGATCGCGGGCCTGGACAATCCGAAGTGGAAGACTCTCCGCCGCAGCGACGCTCTCGTGAAGGAATTCCAGAGCAACGCGGCAGGCCAGTATCTCAGGCAGAAGATCGCGGATTCCAAGGGAACCTATGCCGAGGCGTTTCTCAGCGCCGCGCAGGGCGAGAAAGTCGCGTTCTTCGAGAAGACGACGAGCTACCTGCACAAGGGAACGCCCAAATTCGACGTGCCGTTCTCGTCCGGAAAATCCTGGCAGGGACCGCCGGAGTTCGACGAGAGCAGCCAGACCCATCAGATCCAGATCTCGGTACCCGTCGTGAGCGCGGGGAAGCCCGTGGGGGTCCTGGTCGTGGGCGTCAGCCTGACGAAGCTCGAGAAGCTCACGAAGAAGTAGAGCGCTTCGCGATCTCGCCCACCAGCGTGGAAGGGAGATTCGAGTCATGAACAAGATCCTGAACGCCTCGCTGCAGACGAAGCTCATCGGAGCCTTCGTGATCGGCAGCCTTCTGGGAGCCGGGGCGGTCGCGTGGAACCTGTCGAACTTCCGCTGGGCGGCGAACGCGTTTCACGTGGCGACCCGGGAAAGCCTTCCCGCCCTCGAATTCGTCAACGAGGTCGATCGCGACATGCAGAAGGCTCTCGTCGCCGAACGCACGCTCATGTTCCTCCGGCAGGCCTCGGAAGAGGCCGCGCAAAAGCGCAAGGACCACGCCGAGAACCTCCGGCAGGCGAAGGAACATTGGGCGAAATACAAGCTCCTGCCCGCGACCGAGGAAGAGAAGAAGCTCTGGCCGGACTTCGAGGGCTTCTTCGCCGAATGGGAGAAGGTCACGCTCGAGGTTCAGGCGCTCCTCGCGCAGGACATGGGGGACGCCCGAAAGGACGCCATCGACCTCTCCCTGAGTGCGGGCGAGGAAAAATTCGCGAAAGCGCAGAGCGTTCTCTCGCGCCTCGCGGAGACCCGGCGGACGGCCGCCGAGGTCTTTGCGGGAAAGGTCCAGGGGACGGCGGTGCGAACGACGGTGTTCAGCCTCGTCGTCCTCCTGGCCCTGCTCGGCTGCGGAGTCGCCATAGGGCTCCTGTTCGCCCGCCTCATCGCCACGTCCCTGAGGAACGTCGCCGCGCAGGCCGGGCGCGCCGCGGACGGCGATCTGAGCGTGCGGATCGCCGTGAACAGCCGGGACGAGATCGGCCAGATGGGCCTCGCGCTGAACCGGATGCTCGAGAGCTTCCAGAACGTCATCGTCCAGGTCCAGCAATCGACCACGCAGACCGCGGACGCCTCCCGGCAGCTCGCCAAGGGCTCCGAGCAGCTGTCCAGCGGCGCCGGCGAGCAGGCTTCGTCCATCGAGGAGACGTCCGCGTCGCTGGAAGAGATGAGCGCTTCCATCACGCAGAACGCGGACAACAGCCGCCAGATGCAGGAGATGGCCCTGAAAGGCGCCCAGGAGGGCGAGGACAGCGACAAGGCCGTGAAGGAGACGCTCGAGGCGATGAAGTCCATCGCCGACAAGATCTCGTTCGTCGAGGACATCGCCTACCAGACGAACCTCCTCGCCCTCAACGCGGCCATCGAGGCGGCCCGGGCCGGCGAGCACGGAAGAGGGTTTGCCGTCGTGGCCTCCGAAGTGCGCAAGCTCGCCGAGCGCAGCCAGGCCGCCGCGAAGGACATCAGCTCGCTGAGCGGCTCCAGCGTCAAGGTGGCCGAGCGAGCGAGCCAATCGCTGGCCGAGCTCGTGCCGGCGGTTCGCAAGACGGCCGAGCTCGTCCAGGAGGTGGCCGCGGCTTCCCTCGAGCAGGCGAGCGGGGTCGCCCAGGTGAACAAGGCGATGACGCAGGTCGATCAGGTCACGCAGCGGAACGCCGCGGCGGCGGAAGAGTTCGCCTCGACGGCGGAGGAGATGGCGACGCAGGCCGAGAACCTCCAGAAGCTCGTGGCTTTCTTCCGATCGGGCGATCCGGGAAGAGTCCCGTCGCGCCAGGAGGCGCCGTCCCGTCCCGCGGCCGAGGGCGGCGTCCGCCGCGCTCTCCCGCACCCGGCCGGGCTGCAGCCGGCCCTCGTCATCGCATCCCGGACCGCCGCGCGGTCGACAGTCGAGGCCGATTCGCACTTCCGGCGGTTCTGAAGGAGAAGCCAATGGCACACGCGCAGGAACAGAAGACGACGTCGGCCCAGTACCTCTGCTTCCGCCTCGCGGGCGAGGAGTGCGCGATCGGGATCCTGAGGGTCCGGGAGATCCTCGAGTACGACGCGGTGACGAAGGTCCCGGCCATGCCGCCCTGGGTTCGCGGCGTGATGAACCTCCGCGGAGGCGTCGTGCCCGTGATCGACCTGACGGTGAAATTCGGCCTTCCCGAAAGTCCGGTCACGAGACGGACCTGCATCGTCATCGTGGAGGTGGCGCTCGACGGCGAGCCGGCCGTGATGGGCGTCGTGGTCGACGCCGTCAGCCAGGTTCTCGAGCTTTCACCGGCCGACATCGAGCCGCCTCCGCCCTTCGGAACGTCGGTGAGGGCCGACTATCTGCTCGGCCTGGGCACGTTCGGCGACCGCTTCGTCCTTCTGCTCGACATCGACCGCGTCCTCTCGGCCGCAGAGCTCCTGAAGGCGGCTTCCCTCGAGACGCAGGACGCGGAGCCGGCGCGCGACGGAATCCCCGCTGCCTCCGCAACGAAAACCACCACGAAGACCCGCGGAGCGGCGGACTCGACGACAGGCGTGATCGCCTGAGAGACAGGGCCGAAGCGGAGTCCCAGATGCTCAAGAACCTCAAGATCGGCCAGCGCCTCGCGCTCGCGTTCGGCCTCGTTCTGACCCTGGCGGCCGCCATCGGAGTCCTGGGATACCGCGGCGTGAGACACGTCGCCGACCTGACGCGCCTCGTGCCGACGGTCAGCCCCGTCATCGAGCAAGCCCAGCGAATCCAGGTCTCGGTCCTCGAGCTCAGGCGGTTCGAAAAGGACCTGATCCTGAACTTCGATTCCCCCGGCAGATCCTCGGACTACGCGAAGAAGTGGAAGGAGCAGGCGCACCAGCTCGGCACGCGCCTCGACGAGCTCGAGAAAGCGCTCGCCGTCCAGAAGAGCATCAACCTCGAGCGCGACAAGGACATGTTGAAGGCCATGCGCGCCGGTGCGGCGGCCTACGAAGCGGGGATCACCGGATTCCTCGACAGGATCAAGGAGAGTCCGCTCCGGTCGTCCCAGGCGGGAACCGCCGCCGTCGCACCGTTCAAGGACGATGCCGACCGGCTCGAGATGACGGCCGCCGACCTCGCCGGCCTTTACACCGAGGAGCTCGCCGGCCTCGAGAAGAACGTGAGCGCCGACGTCCGCCGCGTGGTCACCGGCGTCCTGATCATGGTGATCCTCGCGGTCGCCCTCAGCGTCGGGATCGCATTCGCCTTCACCCGGACCGTCACGGCGCCCCTGAAGACGGCCGCCGCCGCCGTCGGCGAGATCGCGCGCGGCGACTTCCGCCCGTCGATCGGCGCGTACGGGCGCGACGAGGTCGGTCAGATGCTCCGGGGCATGCAAGAGATGTCCCGCAGCCTCTCGCAGGTCATTTCCGAGGTGCGCGCCGGCGCCGATGCGCTGACGTCCGCCTCCGCGCAGCTCTCGGCCACGTCGCAGACCGTCTCGCAGGGCACGAGCGAGCAGGCCTCGAGCGTCCAGGAGACGACGGCGAGCCTCGAGCAGATGACCGCCTCGATCACGCAGAACGCCGAGAACAGCCGCCAGACGGAGCAGATGGCCGTCCAGGGGGCGCGCGACGCCGAAGCGAGCGAGAAGGCCGTGAAGGAAACGGCCATCGCCATGAACGACATCGCCGGCAAGGTCTCGATCATCGAGGAGATCGCGTACCAGACGAACCTCCTCGCGCTCAACGCTGCGATCGAAGCGGCGCGGGCGGGGGAGCACGGCCGGGGGTTCGCGGTCGTGGCGAGCGAAGTGAGGAAGCTCGCCGAGAGAAGCCAGGCGGCCGCCCGGGAGATCAGCTCTCTCGCCGCGTCGAGCGTCAAGGTGGCGGAGACGGCGGGCTCGCTGCTGAGCCAGCTCACGCCGGCCATCCGAAAGACCGCCGACCTCGTGCAGGAGGTGGCCGCCGCCTCGAACGAGCAGGCCTCGGGCGTCACGCAGATCAGCCGGGCGATGGGTCAGGTCGAGCAGGTGACCCAGCGGAACGCGTCGGCTTCCGAAGAGCTGGCGTCGACCGCGGAGGAGGTCTCGTCCCAGGCGGAGGCGCTGAGGCAGACGATGGCGTTCTTCCACATCGACGCCCCGCAGCTCGGCGAGCGGACGCTCATCCCGATCCTGGACCCGCGCCCTCTCGCGCCGACGCGCGAAAGAAAGCATCTGTCGGGAGCCCACGAAGCCACGTCGCGAATCGGGGAGTTCCGGCCGGCCGCCGGACACGTCGACTGAGGCTCGCTCGAAGAGAACCCGCCGTGCGAACCCGGAACACCTCGACCCAGGAAATCTCCCCGGCGGCCTCGCCGTGGGACTCGGCGATTGCGCCGATCGAGCTGCATGTCTTCCGCCGGTTTCAGAGCCTCATCCTCGGGGAAGCGGGCATCCGGCTCGCCGACGTGAAGAAGGCGCTCCTGACGGGACGCCTCAGCCGCCGGCTGCGGGAGCTCGGCCTGACGTCCTTCGGCGATTACCTCGGGCGGGTCGAGGCGGACGAGCCGGAGAAGATCCGGATGCTCGACCTGATCGCCACGAACGAGACGCGGTTCTTCCGGGAAAGCAAGCAGTTCGAGCTGCTGGACTCGGAGGTTCTGCCGCGGTGGGCCGCCGAGGCGGCCGAGGGGAAGAGGCCGCGCCGCCTCCGCGTGTGGAGTGCGGGCTGCTCGACGGGCGAGGAGCCGTACTCGCTCGCCATGCTCCTCCTCTCTCACTACCCGAAAGACTGGGATTTGGAGATCCTCGCGACCGATCTTTCGACGCGCGCGCTGGAGCGGGCCCGAACCGCCGTCTATCCGCTCGCGAAATCCAGGGAGATTCCCGCCGGTTTTCTCAAGACCTACATGCTGCGCGGCACGGGGCCGGAGGACGGGAAAATGAAGGCGGGCCCCGAGATCCGCGCGCTCGTGAGGTTCGAGCGCTTGAACCTGAACGACGCTCTCTACCAGGTTCCGGGTCCGTTCGACGTGATCCTTTGCCGGAACGTTCTCATCTACTTCGATTCCGAGGGAAAGCGCCGCGTGATCGAGAGGCTTCTCTCTCACCTCGCGCCGACGGGATTCTTTCTCGTCGGCCACGCCGAGAGCCTGAACGGGATCACGGAACGCGTCCGCGCCGTGATGCCGTCGGTCTACACCGCGGGACCCGCTCCTGCGCGGGTGCGCGGTGTTCCATCCCGGCGTGAAGGGCTCGGGGTGCCATGACGGGCTTCCTTCCGCAGGCGACGGCCCCCGCCGACAAGAGCTCCCACCCCTCCCGGATTCTCGTCGTCGACGACTCGGCCGTGGTCCGCCAGGCGATGACCGCCGTCCTGAGGAAGGGCGGCTTCATGGTGGAGGTCGCCGCCGACCCCCTCATCGCCCTGGAGAAGATGAAGAAGGCGAGACCCGACGTGATCGTTCTCGATCTCGAGATGCCGCGGATGGACGGGCTCACGTTTCTTCGCAAGCTGATGAACGAGGACCCCATTCCGGTCGTCGTCTGCTCCGGACTGACGGGCGCGGGGACCGAGGCGGCGATGCGGGCCCTCGAGGAAGGCGCCGTCGAGATCATCACGAAGCCTCGCGTCGGGGTCCACGGGTTCCTCGTCGATTCGGCGGCGCAGCTCGTGGACGCGATCCGGGGCGCCGCCCGGGCGCGGCTTCGGGCGCCGCGGGCCCTGGCCGCTCAGCCCAGGCTCACGGCGGACGCGATCCTCCCTCCACGCGCCGGGCCGTTCGCCATGACGACGGAGCGGATCGTCGTGATCGGGGCGTCGACCGGCGGCACGGAGGCCCTGCGGCGGCTCCTCCAGGAGATGCCGCCCGACAGCCCGGGTCTCGTGATCGTCCAGCACATGCCCGAGGTCTTCACGGCCGCGTTCGCGCGACGTCTCAACGAGACCTGCCGAATCGAGGTCCGGGAGGCCGTGGATGGAGACCACGTGGCCGAGGGCCGCGCCCTGATCGCGCCCGGGAATCGGCACACGCTCGTCCGGCGCTCGGGCGCCCGCTACGTGATCGAGGTCGCGGACGGCCCGCTCGTCTCGCGCCACCGGCCGAGCGTCGACGTGCTCTTCCGGTCCGCGGCCCAGGCCGCGGGCATCAACGCCGTCGGCGTCATCCTGACCGGAATGGGTGACGACGGCGCCGAGGGGCTCCTCGAGATGAAACGCGCCGGCGCGCGGACGCTGGCCCAGGACGAGGCGACGTGCGTCGTCTTCGGCATGCCGAAAGAGGCGATCGCGCGCGGAGCCGCGGCCGACGTCCTTCCCCTCGGGCTCATTCCCGCGGCGATCGTGAAGGCCGCCCGGGCCGAGCTGCATTCCTGACGACCGATTCCGCCACGAGGGCCGGGAGCTCTTCTCCCTGCGCGCGAGTACGATCCGCGAAATGCCCCGCCCGCCCGGACGCTCCGTCATCGCCGCAACCCTGCGCGGCTCGCCGTACTCGAGCCTGCTCGCGAGGATGGCGGCGCATCCCGGCGAGATCTTCCCGCTGCACGTGGGCGACACCTGGAAGACGGCGCCCGAGGGCGGGCGGCCCGAGGAGCTGCCTCGGGACATCCCCGGGGTCAACCGTTACACGGACGTTCGCGGCCTGCCGGAATTGCGCGACGCGATCGCCGAGCGCATGCGAGCCCGGACGGGCGCGACCCTCACGCGGGGAAACGTGCTCGTGACGGGCGGGGCGACCGCGGGTCTCATGGCCGCGGTCGGGGCGCTCGTGTCGCCCGGCGAGGAGGTGCTCCTCCTCTCGCCGCGCTGGCCGCTCATCGAGGGACACGTGCGCATGGCGGGCGCGACGCCGGTCGAGGTGCCGCTCCTCCTCGGCGACCTCTCGCCGGGACGAGTCGTGGAGGCCCTCGAAGAGAACGTCACGGTGAAGACGGTCGCGCTCTACGTCAACACGCCGAGCAATCCGACGGGCCGCGTGATTCCCCGCACGTCGCTCGTCTCTCTCCTGGCCTGGGCGGAACGTCGCGATGTGTGGATCCTCGAGGACGACGTCTACGAGGACTACGCCTACGCGGGCGAGCACGTCTCGACGCTCGCGCTCGCGTCCGGGCGGACCGTCTCCGCACATTCCCTGTCGAAGGCGTACGGCCTCGCGGGCGCGCGGTGCGGCTGGCTCACCGCGCCGGAGAGGGCGCTGGACGAGATCGTGAAGCTCTCCGCCCACACGGTCTACAGCGCTCCGACGGCGTCGCAGCACGCGGCGCTCCGGATCCTCGCTGGCGCGGGCGACGCGTGGGTCGAAGAAGCGCGCGCGGAATACGCGGCAACGGGAGCGGAAGCCGCCCGCCGGCTCGGCGTCCCGGCGCCCGAAGGGGGCTCGTTCCTCTTCGTGGATGTCGCGCAGGCGCTCGATGCTCGCGGCCTCGCGGGTTTTCTCGAGGATTGTTCCGAGGAGGGTCTCTTCCTCGCTCCCGGGCCGAGCTTCGGCCCGTTCCCGACGTACGTCAGAATCTGCTTCACGGCCGTTCCGCCGGAGAAAGCGCTTCGGGGCGTGGACATCCTGGCGAGAAAGCTGGGACGCTGAGCCCGCCGCTACGTGTCACGCCCCGGCGAGGGTTAGCTGGTTTTTTCTTAGAAGGTGGATGGGGCCGAGACCAAACGAGCGGCCTTCGTACTCGTCGACCTTCCGATGCGCAAATCGCCCCTATTTCATTCTAAGAAAATAACTTCCTGCAATCTGCGTTGCGCTGACTCATATCAGGGAATAGGGTTTGGCACGCGCGCGTTATCGGGGCATGTCGGAAACTCTGACTCTCCCCGTACTCCCTCTTCGGAACGCCGTCCTCTTCCCCGGCGTCAGCTTCCCGATCTCCGCGGGGCGCGCCGGCACGCTCCGCGCCATCGAGCAGGCCCTGAAGCAGCCCGACTCCGCGATCTTCGCCGTGGCCCAGCGCTCGGACGTCGAGCGTGCCACGCCCGAAGGCCTCTTCACGATCGGCACGGTCGCGAGCGTCAGCTCGATCCAGCGTGGACCGGGCGGCATGCGGCTTCTGCTCGAGGGCAAGCGGCGCGGTATCGCGATGCGCATCCTCGAGAAGAAGAACGGAATGCTCGAGGCCGTCGTCGTCGAGGCGCACGAACTGGCGCCGGCCGATCCGAAGGATCCCCTGTTCGCCGCCCTCCACAAGGAAGCGCGCGAGCGTGCCGCGGAGCTGGGCACGAAGATGGGGCTGCCCGAGGAGGCCGTCGAGCAGTTTCTCGCGCAGGTCGACGAGCCCGGCCGGCTCGCGGACCTCGTCGCGGGGTACATCGACATCCCGACGCCCGAACGGCAGCAGCTTCTCGAGACGCTCTCCGTCGAGGACCGACTCCGCCGCGTGCTCGTGCACATCCAGAGGCAGATCAGCGTCCTCTCGGCCCAGGAGGACATCCAGTCGAAGGTGAAAGAGCAGATCGGCGACCGCCAGCGCGAGATGCTGCTGCGCGAGCAGCTCCGGGCGATCCAGAAGGAGCTCGGAGAGGGGGAAGGCAAGGACGCCGCGGACCTCGAGGAGCTGAAGAAAAAGCTCGCGGCGCACCCGCTGCCCGAGGACGTGCGCAAGGAAGTCGACCGCGAGATGTCGCGGCTCGAGCGCATCGGGCGGGAGTCGATGGAGTCGCAGGTCATCCGGACGTTCCTCGAGAACGTCGCGGAGCTGCCGTGGGGGAAGCGCTCGGACGACAAGCTCGACGTGAACGAAGCCGCGCGCATCCTCGACGAGGATCACTACGCGCTCTCGGACGTGAAGGACAGAATCCTGGAGTTCCTCGCGGTGCGCCAGATGCGCGCGAAAGCGGAAGCGCTTTCGCCCGAGAAGGCCGCGACCACCGGAAGCCTCGAACCGACGGTCCCGATGGGCGAAGCCGCAGAGCCCGCCGCGCGTAAGGAGGTCACCGCAGCGAAGGGCCGCATCCTGCTCTTCGTCGGGCCGCCCGGCGTCGGCAAAACCTCGATCGCGAAATCCATCGCGCGCGCGATGGGACGCAAGTACGTGCGCATCTCGCTCGGCGGCGCTCGCGACGAGGCCGACATCCGCGGCCACCGACGCACCTACGTCGGCGCGATGCCCGGCCGCATCATCCAGGGCCTGAAGCAGGCCGGGACGAAGAACCCCGTCTTCCTCCTCGACGAGGTCGACAAGCTGGGAGTGTCCTTCCAGGGCGACCCGGCGAGCGCGCTTCTCGAGGTGCTCGATCCGGCGCAGAACGACTCGTTCACGGACCACTACCTGGGAGTTCCGTTCGACCTCTCCGAAGTCCTCTTCATCGCGACCGCGAACTTCCTGCAGGGCATTCCGGGACCGCTTCTCGACCGGCTCGAGGTCGTGGAATTCTCGGGCTACACCGAGAAGGAGAAGCTCGCGATCGCGCGGCAGTACCTGGTTCCGCGCCAGCTCTCCGAGAACGGCCTCGCGGCGGGCCAGCTCACGCTTACCGACGGCGCGATCGCCGAGGTCATCACGAGCTACACGCGGGAAGCGGGCGTGCGGCAGCTCGAGCGCGAGCTCGGAAAGCTCGCGCGCAAGGTCGCGCGGCGGATCGCGGCCGGCGAGATCACGGGCCTCGCCGTCGCCGAGGCGGACGTCTTCCCGATTCTCGGCAAGAAGCGCGTTCACCCCGAGAAAAAGGTCGTGGCCGACCAGGTCGGCCTCGCGACGGGTATGTACTACACCCCCGCCGGCGGCGACATCATGTTCGTCGAGGCGATGCTCATGAGGGGCAAGGGCGAGGTCGTCCTGACGGGACAGCTAGGCGACGTCATGAAGGAGTCGGCGCGCGCCGCCTGGACGTACGCCCGCTCGCATGCCCCGGTGCTCGGCATCCCCGAAAACGCATTCGAGCGCGACTTGCACGTCCACGTGCCCGCGGGCGCGATCCCGAAGGACGGCCCTTCGGCGGGCATCGCGATGGCGACGGCAATCGTGTCGGCGCTCTCGGGCGTTCCCGCCCGGCATGACCTCGCGATGACGGGCGAAATCACGCTTTCCGGCCGCGTCCTTCCGATCGGCGGCCTCAAGGAGAAAGTCCTGGGCGCCGTGCGCGCGGGGATTCGCACGATCGTCCTGCCGAAAGACAACGAACCGGATCTCGCCGATCTGCCGAAGGAGGTCCGCGAGCAGCTCGAGGTGCACCCGGTCGACGATCTCGGCTCCGCGCTCGCCGTCACGCTGCGCGGCGCGAAGCTCGCGGGCGGGCTCCTTCTCCTACACGGGAACGGCCCGACTCCGGAGGCGGGCGCCGTCTCGCACTGAGCCGGCGCGCCGTCAGGCGTGCGCGGCGCGAGAGCGGAAGAAGTCGCGGTGCCGCTTCACCACGCGCGGCAGAGTGGCCGGGTCACCGGGGCCGAACGGCATCACCCAGAGCGCGCGGTAGAGGGCCTTCTTCGCGCCCGCGGGGAGCGGCAGCGCGGAGATGCGGCTCCAGAGGCGGAGGCTCGCGGTCCTCACGGGCATCAGGCGGCCCACGGGTCGGATGCCACGCGCCAGGACGACCGGCGTGCCGAGCGGCCCGCGTAGAAATTCCTTCCAGGCGAAGCGGGAGAACCGGATCGGGGTTTTCATACCGGGAGTTTCTCACGGACGCCGTCCCCCAGGAACCGCCGCTCGAGGAGCACGAAGGCCGGGATCGAAAAGGCCGCGAGAACCGCCGCCGTGCCGTAGGCGGCGGGAAAGCCGGCGCTGCCGATCACGGCGCCGAGCGCGACGGACCCGGTTCCGATCCCCGTGTCGAAGGCCGCGAGGATCGCGCCGAACGCCGCGCCGCGGCGCGCCGAGTCGACGTGACGCGTGACGTGGGCGACGTAGACGGGGTAGACGTTTCCGAAGCTCACGCCGAAGAGGACGGCCGAGACGGCGAGGAGAGTCCCCGACGTGGCGGCGGAGAGGACGGCGAAGGAAACGGAGACGAGGCCGAGCAGCGGGAGGATGACGCGGCGCGGGCCCACGCGATCCGCGAACCGGCCGACGAAGGGGCGCAGGCAGAGGACGGTGAGCGAGAACACCGTGAAGAAGAGCCCCTTCGGAGAAATGCCGCTCCTCTCCGTCCACATCGCCACGAAGCTCGTCACGCCGCCGTAGCCGAAGCTGCAGAGGAAGAGGCTCATCGACACGGCGAGGACCGGCCATTCGATGAAGTCGCGCGTGAAGAACGGCCTGCCGGCCGCCCGCGCGGGGGCCTCGGATTCGGGCAGGCGCCAGGCGATCGCCGCCATGACGAGGTTGAGCATCCCGACGGACGCGCAGAGCGCGGCCCAGCCGTGGCGGTAGATCTCGAGGCCGAGCGCCGGCGCGAAAGCCGTGGCGAGAACCGTGGCCATGCCCCAGTAGCCGATGCCCTCTGCGCGGCGCTCCGGCGGGATGAGACCGGTGATGTAAGCCGCCGAGGCCGAGAGGAGCCCGGACCAGAAGAATCCGTGAAAGAAGACGAGACCGACCAGGAGCTGCCAGCTCTTCGAGAACGCGTAGGCGGTCGAGAAGCCTGCGATCACGAGGCTCGAGACGAGGAGCATCCGGCGCCGGCCGAACCGGTCCGCGAGCGCGCCGGTGAACGGCGCCGACAGCGCCGAGGCGTACGTGAGGAGGCCGAGGAAGAGCCCGGCGGCGACCGTCGAGCCGCCCAGCTCGAGAATGCGGAACGGCGCGGTCGGCAGGAGCTGGAACAGCGACAGGAAGACCGAGAACGTGAAAGCGCACATGAGGAAGAACGGGCGGGAGAAGAGGCGTTCGCTTCCGTTCACGGCCGCAGTCTACGGGCGCGGGCGGGGACGAGACGCGTGAGGAGGGGACGAGACGCAGCTTCGGGGGACGAATCGAAAACGCGGTCGTCCTCCCTAGAATGGCGGAATGTTGCGCGTCGAACGCCTGGCTTTGCGTCCGTTCCGGCCGACGTACGTCTTCGGGGTCGGTCTTCTCTTCGGCCTCACCTCCGCGGCGTTCTTCTGGTGGCACCGCCAGCTCTTTGGCGGCCGCCCCGTGACGGTCCCGGACGCCCTCTACGAGCGCGCGCTGCCCTTCCTCGTGGCCGCGGCGTTCACGCTGCCGATCGCATCGCTCTCGATGCGGCTTCCGCTGCGCGGCGGCTCTCTCATGGACGTTCTCGCCCCGCTCGCCGTCCACGTGCCGTGCGCCGTCGCCTATTGTTTCGTCTTCGCGACGGTTCTGAACGTGATGGGGCGCGTGCTCGGCCGCATGCCCTTCCCGCTTTGGAGGGGCGTGCTGTTTTCGGTCAGCGCGTACGGCCAGGGTCAGCTCACGTTCTATTTCTTCATTCTCGGGTTGACGTTCGCCGTGCGCTATCACCGCGAGGCGCGCGCGCGGGCCGAGGAGAAGGCGCTCCTCGAGGCGAGCCTCTCTCAGGCGCGCGTCGAGGCCCTCCGGGCGCAGCTCAATCCCCATTTCCTCTTCAACACGCTCAACGCGATCGCCGTGCTCGCCCTGCGCGGGGACGGCGCGGCCGTCGCGCAGGCGATCGGCCGGCTCTCGGAGATCCTCCGGGCCTCGCTGGACACGCGTCGCGGCGCGCTCGTGCCGCTCGCCGACGAGATCGAGCTCGTCCGGGCGTACGTGGACATCCAGGAGATGCGCTACGGCGACCGGCTGTCCGTGGCGCTCGCCCTCGCGCCCGGCGCCGACGATGCGCTCGTCCCGGCGCTCGTGACGCAGCCGCTCGTCGAGAACGCCGTGCACCACGGCATCGCGGTGCAGCCCGGTCCCGGCCGCGTCGAGGTCTCGGCGCGCCGGGAAGGGGACGTCGTCGTCATTCGCGTCTCCGACAGCGGGCCGGGCTTCGACGCCGTGCCCGTCGCCGAAGGCATCGGGCTCTCGAACACCCGCGAGCGCCTCGAGCGCCACTACGGAGCCGACGCGTCGCTGCTCTGCGCGAACGCGCCGGAGGGAGGCGCGGTCGTCACGGTGTACCTGCCGTACCGGGCCGCTGCGCTCGCGGGGGCGTCGTGAGCGGGGCCGGGCGAATCCGCACCGTGATCGCCGACGACGAGCCGCTCGCGCGGGAAGGCCTGCGCCTGCGTCTCGCCGCGGAGCCGGACGTCGCCGTCGTCGCCGAGGTCTCGGACGGCGACGAAGCCGTCGAGGCGATCGCGCGCCTGAAGCCCGACCTCGTCTTTCTCGACGTCCAGATGCCCGGCCGGGACGGGTTCGAGGTGCTCGACGCCGTCGCTTCGGTCCACCTTCCGGTCGTCGTCTTCGTCACGGCGTTCGACCGCTACGCCCTGCAGGCGTTCGACGCGCACGCCGTGGATTACCTCCTCAAGCCGCCGACCCAGGAGCGCTTTCGCCGGGCGCTCGACAAGGCACGCGCGCACCTCGCGGTCGGCCCGGGCCCGATGGCTGCCCGCGTCGCGGAGCTTCTCGACGGCCTCCGCGGGCGCGGGACGCGGTATCCGGCGCGTCTCACCGTGAAGGACGGGGAGCGTTTCCTCCTCGTTCGGACGGCCGAAATCGCGTTCGTCGAGTCGGAAGGGAATTACGTCTGCCTGAACACGAAGGACGGGCGATTTCGGATGCGTTCGACCCTCGCGGCCCTCCTCTCGAGGCTCGACCCGAAGCAGTTCGCGCGAATCCATCGCCGGGCGCTCGTGAACCTCGACGCCGTGCGTGAGGTCCGGCCCGGTATCCACGGCGACTTCGACGTCCTTTTGCGCACGGGGAAGACGCTCCGGATGAGCCGCTCGTACCGCGAATCGCTCCTCCGCTAAGACGTCCTTCTGTTTCCCCCATGACTCGCAGCTGCAGCCCGCACATCCCGGTTCAGACCGCGCAGCGGTCTGCGGGCTGCGGCTCGTCCCCTCCGGCTGCGGGTCGTCACATCTTCGTCACGTGCACGCGCGCGAGGCTCCAGGATTTCTCATGCGCAGAACGGCCGCCTTCCTCGTCCTCGTCGCTCTTGCGATCCTCGCCGCTTCCCTCGCACCACCGGCATCCGCCGATTGCGTCGCGACGTGGAGCTCTCCTTCGGCCTCCGGCCCGTCGCCGCGCTGGATCCCGGCGATGACGTTCGACGCCGCGCGGCAGCGCGTCCTCCTCTTCGGAGGCACGTTCCAGACCCCGGGCGGCGCGAGCGTGTCGTTCTATTCCGACACGTGGACCTGGGACGGGACAGAGTGGACGAGGCTGTCGCCGTCCGCTTCGCCCGAAGGGCGCGAGGGCGCGGCGCTCGCTTTCGACGAGGTCCGAGGCCGAGGCGTCCTCTTCGGCGGGAAGGACACGGAGCTGATCACGGGCAACCATTACTTTTCCGACACGTGGGAGTGGGACGGGTCGACGTGGATCCGGCGATCGGTGCCCGGTCCCTCGGTCCGCTCCGGGCACGTGATGGCGTACGACGCGCGGCGCGGCCGCGTCGTCCTCTTCGGCGGCTCGCGCGATCACGTGTTTCTCTCCGACACGTGGGAGTGGGACGGGAGCTCCTGGACGCTCGCCTCCACGTCCGGCCCGCTCCCCGGCGGAGGCGGCGCGCTCGCTTACGACCGCGCCCGCCAGCGCGTGGTCCTCTTCGGCGGCTTCTCGGAGGCGGGATTCCGGAACGACACCTGGGAGTGGGACGGCACGACGTGGCGCGCGCGCGACGTCTCGGGTCCCCTGCCGCCCGCGCGCTCGGGAGGAACGCTCGTCTGGGACGACCGGCGCCGGACGCTCGTCCTCACCGGGGGAAACGAGGACATGGGACGGCTCGTGGACGCCGTCGTCTGGGAGCTCGTCGCGAGCGGCTGGCAGTCCCGCGAGAGCGCTGGGGCGGACCCTCGGACAGGAGCCGGGGCGGCCTGGGACGCGCTCCGCGGACGCCTCGTCGTCTTCGGGGGCGCGCGGGGGCAGACGTTCCTCTCCGACACGTGGGAGCGGCGGGCGACCGTCCCGGGCGAGCTCCTCGCCCCGATCGTGCTCGACGCCTTCGGCGTCGGCGGAGCGCATTTCCTAACCGAGATGTCGCTCACGAACCGGGAGACGTCGCCCGTCGACGTGGCGCTCGCGTACACGGCGTCGCTCGGCAGCGGCTCCGGAACGGTCTCCGAGCGCGTCGAGGCGGGCCAGCAGCGCGTGATTCCGGATCTCCTCGAGCTCCTCCGGCAGAAGGGCCTCGCGATTCCTCCGGGGAGCGCGGGCGGCCAGGCGGGCACGCTGTTCGCGACCTTCGGCTGCGTGGCGGCGGCGGAGAACGTCGGCCTCACGGTGCGCGTGACGTCCCCGACGTCCAGCCCGCTGCCGGCCGGCCGCGCCGGACTCGCGTTCACGGGAGAGAGGCCCGCCGACGGCTCCTCGACGGCTCTCATGGTTTACGGCCTTCGCGCGAACCCGGCCGACCGCTCGAACATCGCCGTCTACAACACGTCCGCGAATGCCGTCACGCTCCGGGTCACGGCTCTCTCGGGTACGGGTGATGGCGCCCGCGTCGAGATCGATCCCGCGCGGTCGCTCTCCCCGTACGGCTGGTTCCAATGGTCGTTCAACTCGACCGGTCTCGTGAACGGGAGCGTCCTCGTCGAGAAGATCGGAGGCCTTGGAACGTTCGGGGCGTACGGCGTCGTGGACGACAACGTGACGAACGACGGCTCGATCTTCGGCGCCGTGCCGGTGGGGCCGCTCTCCGCGGGGACTCTCCAGCTTCCGGTGCTCGTCGAGACGCCACGCTTTTCGAGCGAGCTCCTCCTCGCGAACGGCGGCTCTTCGCACGCGCGCCTCGACCTGAGCTACACGGAAAGCCTGTCCGAGGCGGTATCGGGCACGGTGAGCGTGATGCTCGCGCCCGGCGAACAGCGGATCCTCCCGGGCGCGATCGACTTTCTTCGGAAGGGCGGCGTTCCGCTCGGCGCCGCGGGCGCCGCGAGCCATGCCGGCTCCGTACGCATCGTCGTGGACCCTCCGTCCGCGCCCGTTTACGCCGGCGCGCGGACCGCGTCGCCGACCCCGGTCGGCGGCCAGTTCGGCCTCTTCACGCCGGCCCTGGCTCCGGTGTCAGGAACGCGGGACGAAGGGTTTCTCTACGGCCTGCGCGCGGATTCGGAGAACCGCACGAACGTCGCAGTCGTGAACGTCGGCGTCACCGGCGAGGGTCCCATCGAGCTCTCGCTCGAGGTCCACGACGGAGACGACGGGGGACGCGTGAAAGGGACGCCCGTGAATCGAACGCTGGGACCCGGGCAGTGGTTCCAGGCGGACGGCATCCTCGCGGGAGCGGGCGTCACGAACGGCTGGGTGCGTGTCGTCCGCCTCTCGGGCACGGCGCCGTGGCTCGCCTACGGCGTCGTGAACGACGGGGGACAACCCGGCGAGCGCACGGGCGACGGCGCCTACGTGCCGATGGTCGCGCGCGCGGACTGAGGTTGGGCTCGCAAAAAAGGGGCCGCCCCATGGCGGCCGGAGGAGGAGAGTGCGCTTCGCCTCTCTTCGCACGCCTCATGCCAGCCTCGCCGCGCCGAAAAGGCGGCAGGGCTAAGCCTCGAGCACGATGTCGAACCGCTCGTGGTGCAGGTGCTCGTCGCTCTGGACGTGGACGGGCATGCCGATCTGCTCCTCGAGCTCTTCCACGAGACGACGCTCCTCGCCCACGAGCGCGCGGTAGACCTCGGGGTGGACCCGCAGGACGAGCGAGTGTGCCTCGCCGACCTCGACGCGCTTCAGGACCTCGCGGCGGATCTCGAGGACGATCGTCGGAACGCTCTTCGTGCGGCCCGAACCCGCGCAATAGGGGCACGGCATCGTGAGCGCTCGCTCGAGGCTCTGGCGCTGCCTCTTCCGCGTGATCTCGACGAGGCCGAACTCCGACACCGGGAGCATCCGGTTCTTAGAGCGGTCCTTCTTCAGCTCGGCCTCGAGCGCGCTGACGAGCTCCTTGCGGTGCTCCTCCTCCTCCATGTCGATGAAGTCCACCACGAGGAGGCCGCCGAGGTCGCGCAGCCGGATCTGCCGGACGATTTCCTGGACCGCTTCGAGGTTCGTCTTCACGACCGTGTCCTCGAGGCGCTTCTTGCCGACGAACTTGCCCGTGTTCACGTCGATCGCCACGAGCGCTTCGGTCTGGTTGATGACGATGTAGCCGCCGGACTTCAGCCAGACCTTCGACTTGAGCGCGTTCTCGATCTCGGCCTCGACGCCGTACTCCTCGAAGAGCGGCGCCGACTTGCGGAAGAGCTTGACCTTCGAGACGAGCACCGGCTGCACCTGGTCGAGGAACTCGACGATGCGCTGGTATTCTTCGTCGTCGTCCACCCAGAGCGTCGCAAAGTCCGAGCCGAAGACGTCTCGCGCGGCGCGGAGCGTGAGGTCGAGGTCGCGGTGGAGAAGCGTCGGAGCCCCCGCGCGCTCGCCCTTCTTGCGGATCTGCTCCCAGAGCTTCGTGAGGTATCTGCGGTCGGCCGCGAACTCCTCCGGCGCGCGCCCTTCGCCCGCCGTGCGCACGATGTACCCGCCGGGCCCCTTCTTCAGGTTCGTGAGGATGTCCTTGAGACGATTCCGCTCGTCCTCGTTCTCGATGCGCCTCGAGACGCCGACGTGGTCGATCGTGGGCATGTAGACGAGCGTGCGGCCCGGGAGCGTGACGTGCGTCGTGACGCGCACCCCCTTGTGCGCGATCTGGTCCTTCGTGACCTGCACGACGAGCTCCTGGCCTTCCCGGAGAAGCTCGTCGATCGACGGGAGGATCGGCTTCGGGGGCGCCTCGCCTTCGGCGGCTCCCGGCGCGCCCTCCTCGGGGAGAGGGAGCGTCTCGAGCGTCGACGCGGCGCCGCCGCTTCCGAAGGAGTCGAAGTCGTCCACTTCCTCGCCGACGTCGGCCACGTAGAGAAAGGCGTCCTTCTCGAGCCCGATGTCCACGAACGCCGACTGCATCCCCGGCAGGACGCGCGTCACGCGTCCCTTGTAGATGTTCCCGACCGTGCCGCGCTGCTTCCGGCGCTCGATCTGCACCTCGGCGACGCGCCCTTCCTCGAGGACGGCGATGCGCGTCTCGCGGTCGGACGACGAGACGAGAAGCTCTTTCGGCACGCGGCGAGTCTAACCTCCGGGGCCAACAGCTCCCCCCTCACACGTTGACGTAGCGCCGATACGCGACGGAGAGCATGAGCCCCACCATGCACCACGTCGCGACGAGGGAGGACCCGCCGTACGAGACGAACGGCAGCGTGATGCCGGTCGTGGGCAGGACGCCGACGTTCATCGCGACGTTCACGAGCGCCTGGGCCGCGATGTTGATGATGAGGAGCAGGACGAGCATCGCCCCGCCGCGGTCCCGCGCGTCGCGCGCGAGCGCGAGCGCCCGCGCGACGAGAAACCCGTAGAGCGCGAGGAAGATCGAGACGCCCGCGAACCCCCATTCCTCGGCGAGCGCCGCGAAGATGAAGTCCGTGTGCCGCACGGGGAGGAAGCCGAGCCGGCTCTGCGTGCCGCGCTTCCAGCCCTTGCCGAAGATGCCGCCGGAGCCGATCGCGATCCGGGCCTGCCGCACCTGGTAGCCGGCGCCGCGCGCCGCGAGGTTCGGATCGAGAAACGTGCGGATCCGGTCCTTCTGGTAGTCCTTCAGGAAGAACCACGAGCCGCCGATCGCGAGCGTCCCGCCGATGATCAGGATCGCCCACCAGCGCCCCGGAATGCCGCCGAAGAAGAGGGCCGCGGCGAGAAACGGAAGGTACGTGAGCGCGAGGCCGAGGTCGGGCTGGAGGAGGACGAGGAGGGTCGGCACGGCGACGGCCGCCGCGACGGCGGCGATCGACCGTGTCCTCAGGAGCGCGCGGTCGTCGTTCTCGAGGATCCACGCGAGAAGGAGCACGATCGAGATGCGCGCGAACTCGGAAGGCTGGATCTGGAAGCCGCCCATCTTGATCCACGACTTTGCTCCGGCGATCCGCTTCCCGAAGATCGGGAGGAGAAGCAGCACGAAGAGGGTGAACCCGTAAAGGCCGGGCGAGTACTGCAGGAGGATGCGGTAGTCGATCGCGAGGAAGACGCCCGCGGCGACGAGGCCGAGGACTGCGAAGAGAATCTGCTTCCCGGCGAGATCCGCGCGCGGAGTTCCCGCGGTCGTCGAGACCACCATCGCGATGCCGATCGCCGTCAGGGCGAACGCGAGAAAGAGAATTCGCAGGTCGATCCGCCGAGGGAGGATCTCGGCGAGCCGCGACATCGCTCAGTTCACCCGCGGCCGCGACCCCACCGGGCGCGCGGCGAGCGCCGCGAGGACCTCGGGGGTTCCTCCGCGGCTCTTGGCGACCCAGTACTCCGCCATGCGCGCGGCGAGAGGCGCGGCGGCAGACGCGCCGTGCTCGCCGTGCTCCACGAAGACGACGACGACGATCTTCGGGTCGTCCTTCGGGGCGAAGCTCGCGAACCAGCCGTGATCGCGCAGTTCCTCGGGCAGGAGGTGGCCCTTCTTCGCCTCCTTCTGTCCGACGACCTGCACGGAACCGGTCTTGCCGCAGAGATCGAGGCCGGGGACGCGTGAGGCGTACGCGGTTCCGCCGGGCATGTTCACGACGCGCCAGAGGCCTTCGACGATCGTCTCGTGCGCGCCGGGAGGATAGGGGATGGACTCCTTCGACTCGGGACGGTAGACGAAGCGCTCGCCCGTGTGCACGTTCTCGCCGATGTGGAAGAGGTGCGGCGTCGGAAGGGCTCCGTCCGCGTTCGCGATTCCCGACATGCCGCGCGCGATCTGCAGCGCGGTCACGAGAACGGGTCCCTGGCCGATCGCGACGGAGATCGTCTCGCCGAGGTACCACGGGTGCTTGCGCGCCGCGAGGCTCCAGGCCGGGGAGGGAACGATGCCGCCCTTCTCGTTGGAGAGGTCGATGCCGGTCGGCCGCCCGAACCCGAAGCGCCCCGCCGATTCGGCGATCGCGTCGATCCCCAGTCTCTTGCCCATCGTGTAGAAGTACGTGTCGCACGAGACCTGGAGGGCCGTCGTGAGGTCCACCGAGCCGTGACGGCCGTGGCAGCGGAAAAAGCGCCCGTAGAACGTGGCGCCCCCCGGACAGAACACCCGTTCGCGGGGATCGATGCCGTGCGTGAGGATCGCGTACGCCATGTACGGCTTCCAGATGGACCCCGGCGAGTACACGTTCTGGAGAGGGCGGTTGTTGAGCGGGTGGTCCGGGTCCGACACGATGTCTTCCCATTCCGGGCGGCTCACGCGCTTCGTGAAGAAGTTCGGGTCGTACGCGGGAGCGGACAACAGCGCGAGGATCTCTCCTGTCTTCGGGTCGAGCGCCACGGCCGACCCGACCCTCTCGGCGAAATAGTCCTCGGCGATCTTCTGGAGCGAGAGGTCGATCGTCAGGCGCAGCGTGTTTCCGGGCGACGGCGACTCTTCCCCGATCTTTCCGACTTCGCGCCCGAACGAGTCGATGACGTAGCTGCGCCAGCCCGAGAGCCCGGAGAGGAGGTCCTGATAGGTCGCCTCGACGCCCTGCTGCCCGATGGCCTCGCCGGGACGCGGGGGGTTCGGGTCGAGAGGGCGCGCCTTCGCGCGGGCGGCGACCTGCTCGGCCGTCGCCTCGCCGAGATGGCCGAGGAGATGAGCCGCCGCGGTGCCCTGCGTGTAAACGCGGCGCTCGGTCTTCTGGACGACGAGCTCCGGATGCTCGAGCGACCGCGCCTGGACGGCACCGACCTCGGAGATCGTGAGGTTCTCCTGGAGCACGACCGGCACGAAGTCGTAGTACGAGCGGTCGCGCTCGACGCGGCGCTTCAGGTCGTCGAACGAGCGGTTGAACAGCTCGGCCACGAAGCGAAGGGAAGCGTCGAGATCCTTCGTCTCGCGGCGGTAGAGGAGGAGGGTAAAAGAGGGTTCGTTCTCGGCGAGGACGATGCCGTTGCGGTCGAGGATGAAGCCCCGGGGCGCCGTCACGGGCACGCGGCGGAGGCGGTTGTTCTCGGCCTGGCGCTCGTACGCCTCGCCCCGAAGGATCTGGTGCACCCAGTAGACCCCGGCCAGGAGGCCGATGAGGATCCACGTGCCACGCGCGACGAGGTCGATGCGCGAGAGAACGGGTCGGCGGTCTTCGCGGGCGCTGGCGGGCATCAGTTCAGTCTCACACGGCGGCGCGCCTGGCGCCTCTCTTTCCAGGGCACCCGGGACGCCGCATAGAGCAAGCCGCCGAGCACTCCCGTCGTCAGGGCGCGCGCGGCGAGCGGCAACGGCGCGGGCGGAAGGAACTCGCCCGTCAGCACCCAGATCAGGAACGTGAGCGTCGTCGCCTCCACGAGAACGGCGCCCGAGAGGAGGCCGCCCACGGCCAGGGGCTTCTCGACGACCGTGCGCGCGCCCACCGTCGCAAGGAGGTATCCGATCAGGATCTTCGAGAACGCGTGGAGCCCGAGGAGGCGTCCGGGCCCGAAGAGGCCGTCCTGAAGGAGGCCCGCGGGAAGGGCGGTCAGCATCGCCGGAACGGCGGCTCCGCCGCGCGCCATGTCGGCGACGACGAGGAGGAAGAAGTCCGGAGGCGCGGGCACGTGAAGGGCGCCGAGCGCGAGCGTCGCGAGAACCGCGAGAGAAAGACCGACCGCGACGCGAAGCGACTTCATCCCGCCCGCCTTCCGCTCAGCGGCGTTCCACGACGGAGGGGCCCGACGTCACGTCCGACTTCCTCACCGGGGGCAGGACGAACACGAGGGATTCGCCGTGGGGATCCGCTGCCGCGGCCACCTGGATCTCCCAGAACAGCGTCTTGTTGCGGTGCACCGAAGCGATCCGGCCGACCGGAAGGCTGCCGGGGTAGAGGCCGTCCGTGCCCGAGGAGACGAGGGTGTCGTTCGGCTCGACGGGTTCGATCGTCGGGACGTACTCGATCGACACGCCGCCCTTTCCGTCGCCCTTCGCCACGGCCATGCGTCCGCGCGTCCCGTGCATCAGGAGCACGCCCACCGCGGCCGTGTTGTCGGAGAGGAGCTGGATGCGCGCCGTCTTGGGGCCGAGGGCGATGACGCGTCCCAGCAGGCCTCCCCGCGCGACGACGACGCCGTCGACCCGAAGGCCGTCGGACGCTCCCCGGTCGAGAAGCGCAGTGCGGAAGGGTCCGCTCGACTCCACGGCGATGAGGCGCGCCGGAATCGTCCCGCCCGGGGGCGAGGGCTGCGCGCCGAAGAGCTCGAGGAGGCGCCCCTTGTCCTCCTCGGCGTCACGAAGGCGCAGGAGCTCCCCGCGGAGCCGGGCGACCTCGTCGGTGAGCGCGCGATTCTCGACGCGGAGCGCGCGCCGCGACGCCGCCCAGGTCCCGACCTCGTGGACGCCCGAGCGCACGGACGTGACGAGGTCCACGAAAGGGGAGACGGCCGTCAGGAGCCAGCCCTCGCCGACGGTGCGGCCGCCGGGACGGCGCACCTGAAGCGACAGCGTGACGAGGCACACGGACAGGAGCACCGCGAGGAAGATCTCCGGGCGGCGTTCGGTGAGGGTCGGGGCGGCCACGGGCGTCAGTCGAGACTGATCTTCCGCAGGAGATCGACGTCGGCCAGCATCGCGCCGGTGCCGAGCGCGACGGAGGAGAGCGGCTCCTCGGCCGTGGCGATCGGGAGCCCCGTCTCCTCGCGCAGACGGCGGTCGAGGTTCTTGAGCATCGAGCCGCCGCCCGTCAGGACGATGCCCTTGTCCATGATGTCGGCCGAGAGCTCGGGCGGCGTCTTCTCGAGGGCCACGCGCACGGCGTCGAGGATGATGCCGACGGTCTCGGCGAGAGCCTCGCGGACTTCCGCGTCCGTGAGGTTCAGCGTCTTCGGCACGCCCTCGACGAGGTCGCGCCCCTTGATCTCCATCGAGATGGGCTCGTCGAGCGGGTACGCCGAACCGATCTCGATCTTGATGGCCTCGGCGGTGCGCTCGCCGATCAGGAGGTTGTACTTCCTCTTGATGTACTGGATGATCGCCTCGTCCATCTCGTTCGAGGCC
This sequence comes from Thermoanaerobaculia bacterium, assembly GCA_035455045.1. Lineage (GTDB taxonomy): Bacteria > Acidobacteriota > Thermoanaerobaculia > UBA5066 > UBA5066 > Fen-183. The sequence continues at coordinate 29,396 of DATIFW010000257.1, forward strand.
ACGCGCACGGACTTCGAGTAGACGATCCCCGCGAGCGAGATCACGGCGACGTCCGTCGTGCCGCCGCCGATGTCGACGATCATGTTGCCGGTGGGCTCCGTGATCGGGAGGCCGGCGCCGATCGCGGCCGCCATCGCCTGCTCGACGATGAAGACCTCGCTCGCCCCGGCCTGCAGGGCCGAGTCCTTCACGGCGCGCTTCTCGACCTGCGTGATGTCGGACGGCACGGAGATGACGATCTTCGGGCGCACGAAGAGCGAACGCCCGTGCGCCTTCTTGATGAAGTAGTCGAGCATCCTCTCGGTGACCTCGAAATCGGCGATGACGCCGTCCTTCATCGGGCGGATGGCCACGATGTTGCCCGGCGTCCGCCCGAGCATGTCCTTGGCGGCGCTTCCCACGGCCTCCACCTTGTTCGTGATCTTGTTCACGGCCACGATGGAGGGCTCGCGCACGACGATTCCGCGGCCTTCGGCGAAGACGAGCGTGTTCGCGGTGCCGAGGTCGATCGCGAGATCGGAGGAGAAGATCGAGAAGAAGGAACGAAAAGCCAAGTCGGGTCCTTTCACGGGTCCGGCAGCCCGGGCAGCCGCCCCCTTACGTCAATTGCTGATGAGCACCGATTCCTTTTTGATCGTCTCGCCGCCGGCCGTGCGCGCCTTGATGACGATCGTCTGCAGACCTTCGCCGCCCATGGAGATGACCTTCCGGAACGTGCCGTCCGCCCCGACGTCCGCGATCTCGCCGTTGACGGTGACGGTGGCGCCGGGAGCCGTCCGCCCGACGAGCACGACGGACGAACCGACGACGTTCGGCCGTTGCGTGATGACGAGATCGGGGGGCAGCGTGTCCATCCTCGCCTGGGAGAGCTCGCCGGAGGAGACCTTGAAGCGGCGGGATGCCGACCACTCCGACAGGGCGGGCGGATTGCCCTTGCGCAGGGAACGCACGTGCCAGAAGTACGAGCCCGGCTGGATCTGGGAGATGTCGATGAGGACCTCGGCCTTGGTGCGCTCGCTCGCGCCGATGTCGAGGATCGAATCCTTGACGAAGAACCGGCTCCGCGCGATCTCGACTTCGTACGTCGTCGCGTCCTTGATCGACGACCAGCGCAGGCGCAGAGGATCACGCTTCTTGAAGTCGATCTCCAGGTTGTCCTCCGGCAGGCTGAGCACCGGGGCCTCGGGAAGGGTGGTCTTCGGTCCGATGCCGCCCTCTCTCGACGCCGCGGCGCGCTCTCGCGGCCCGAGAACCTCCGTGCG
>DATIFW010000258.1:0-8146 GCA_035455045.1 Thermoanaerobaculia bacterium
CGCCGCCCTACAACGACCTGATCTCGGAGCTCCGCAGGTCGAACGTGAAGATCACCGCGGAGGAGCCTCGAGAGGGCTCGCTCCTCGTCGTGATCCTCCAGTGGGCGCCGATCCTGTTCCTCGTCGGCCTCTGGATCTTCATCATGAGGCAGATGCAGACGGGCGGGAACCGGGCGCTCGCGTTCGGGAAGTCCCGCGCGAAGCTCCTGACGCCGAACCAGAAGAAGGTCACGTTCAAGGACGTCGCCGGCTGCGAGGAGGCCAAGGAAGAGCTCTCCGAGATCATCGACTTCCTGAAGGAGCCGGCGAAGTTCCAGAAGCTGGGCGGCAAGATCCCGAAGGGCGTCATCATGATGGGCCCCCCGGGCACGGGCAAGACGCTGCTCGCGCGGGCCGTCGCGGGCGAGGCGAACGTGCCGTTCTTCTCGATCTCCGGCTCGGACTTCGTCGAGATGTTCGTGGGCGTCGGCGCGAGCCGCGTGCGCGACCTCTTCGAGCAGGGCAAGAAGAACGCCCCCTGCATCATCTTCATCGACGAGATCGACGCCGTCGGGCGCCACCGCGGCGCGGGCCTCGGGGGCGGGCACGACGAGAGGGAGCAGACGCTGAACGCGCTCCTCGTCGAGATGGACGGCTTCGAAGGGAACGACGGCGTCATCCTCGTGGCGGCCACGAACCGGCCCGACGTCCTCGACCCGGCCCTGCTCAGGCCCGGCCGTTTCGACCGCCGCGTCGTCGTCGACCGTCCGGACGTGAAAGGCCGCGAAGGCATCCTCAAGGTCCACACCCGCACGATCCCGATGTCGGACGACGTCGACCTCTCGGTCGTCGCCCGCGGCACGCCGGGGTTCGCCGGAGCCGACCTCGCGAACCTCGTGAACGAGGCTGCGCTCGCAGCCGCCCGCGTCGACAAGAAGAAAGTCGACATGGTCGATTTCAATTACGCCAAGGACAAGGTCCTCATGGGCGCCGAGCGGAAGTCGATGGTCATGTCGGACGAGGAGAAGCGCGTGACGGCCTACCACGAGGGGGGCCACGCGCTCATCGCCTCCTTCGAGGAGCACACGGACCCGCTCCACAAGGTCACGATCATCCCGCGCGGGCGCGCCCTGGGCCTCACGCAGCAGCTCCCGCTCGAGGACAAGTACACGTACTCGAAGGAATACATCGAAGCCGAGCTCACCGTCATGATGGGAGGCCGCCTCGCCGAGGAAGTCTGCATCGGCCGCGTCACGACCGGCGCCTCGAACGATTTCGAGAAGGCCACGGAGATGGCGCGCCGCATGGTCTGCGAGTGGGGCATGAGCGAGCTCGGCCCGCTCTCGTTCGGCCGCCCCGAGGGAGAGGTCTTCCTCGGCCGCGATTTCGCGCGGCAGCCCGACTATTCCGAGGACACGGCGCGGAAGATCGACGCGGAAGTGAACCGCATCGTGACGAGCTCCTACACGCGCGGGAAGAAGATCATCGTCGAGCACCGCGCCGCGCTCGAGGAGATCGCCAAGCAGCTCCTCGAACGCGAGTCTCTGGACGGCGAGGAGATCTACGCGATCATCAAGCGCGTCACGGGACACGAGGTCGCGAAGCGCCCGCCGGTCAAGCCCGAGCCTCCGAAGCCCACCGCGCCCGCCACCGTCACGAAGAAGGACGAAGGAGCGGCGCCCGCGCCCGGCGGCCTGGTCCCCATCCCGGTCTGAGGCCGAGAGAGATTTCTTAGAAAAGGTAGGACGAGCTCGGCCGACGTCGAAGCGACGGCCTCTGGCCGGCCCTATTGCCATTCGCAGAAAGCCGCTCGGGCCATTCGTTCTGGCGCGATTGGGGAGGTTGCATATGATGCATCGATTTCATATGCTTTATGCATGAGAACGACGCTCGACATCCCGGACACGCTTCTCGAGGACGCCCGGAAGGCCGCCCGGCTCTCGACGAAGCGCGAGACGGTCGTGGCCGGCCTCAACGAGCTCTTGCGAAAGGCGAAGCGGGAAGACCTCCGCCGGCTCGCCGGCCGCATCGATCTGAGAATCGACCTCAGGAAGGCGCGCCAGCGCCCTTCGTGAGCGACCTCCTCGTCGATTCCTCGATCTGGATCGACTTCTTTCATGGTGCGCCGAATGTCGTTCGCCGCCTGGACGCGGCGCTCGAGCAGGACCGCGTCGCCGTCTGCGGACCGATCGTCGCCGAGGTGCTTTCCGGGACGAGGACGCACGCCGATTTCGCCCGTGTGAAGGCCGCCTTCGAGGGGCTCGCGCTCCTGCCGGATCCCGTGGACGCGTGGCCGCGCGTCGGCGAGGCGCGCTTCGCGCTCGCGCGCCGCGGGACACAGGCCGCCCTCGTCGATGTCCTCATCGCGCTGACGGCCGCCGAGGCCAGCCATGCTCTCCTGACCCGGGACTCGGACTTCCGCCGCATTGCGACCGTAGTCCCGGTCGAGCTCGAGAAGATCTGAACCCGATTGCGGCTTTCGAGCCGCCGATGATGCATTTGCATCGACGGCGTGGGCCCGTGCCTGCCCTATTTTGAGGGTGGGCAGGTCCGCGCCGTGAAGGGGACCCGTCGCCCGCGAAAGGAGCCCCCTGATGAACACGCTTTGGATCGTCGTGATCGCGACGGTCGTCATCTACATGGCCTACAACTTTTACGCGCGGAGGATCGACAGGAACGTCATCAAGTCCGACGCGAAAAAGGCGACGCCGGCCACGATGTACATGGACGGCGTGGACTTCATGCCGACGAGCAAGAACGTGCTGTACGGCTACCACTTCAAGTCGATCGCCGCGGCGGGCCCGATCGTCGGCCCGATCACCGCGGCGAACCTGTGGGGCTGGTTCCCGTCCCTCCTGTGGCTCGTCATCGGGGTCAGCTTCATCGGATGGGTCAGCGATTACTCCGCGATCATGGTCTCGGTGAGGAACGACGGGAACAGCCTCAGCGCGATCTCGCACAAGCTCATCGCCCCGCGCACGCGGACGATCCTCTTCATCTTCATCTTCTTCTACCTGATGCTCCTCGCCGGGGCATTCATCGGAATCCTCGCGGCGATTCTCTCCGCCCGCCCCGACGTGCCGGTCGGCATCATCATGCTGGCGCTCATGGGCCTTCTGGCGGGCCAGATGATGTATCGCTGGAAGATGAACTTGATGCTCGTGACGGCGATCGTGGTGTTCGTGACGCTCCTGGCCATGGCGCTCGGGCCGTGGGGCCAGACGAGGAACGAGAAGGGAGCGCTCGTGCAGGGGCCGGTCGGCGCGGCGATCGTCTCGGTGAACGCCGCCGTCGACAACCTCAACGCGAAGCAGCCGATCCTCTCCCTCGAAGATCCCACGAACGCCGACCCGCGCATCCCGGCTCCGGGTCCGGACGGCAAGCGCCCGACGACCGCGGCCTACGACGCGGCCACGAAGCAGATCCGGACGCTTCCGAACTACCTCCTCTGGATGGTCTTCCTCTTCGCCTTCTCCTATTGCGGCGCGAACATGCCCATCTGGCGGTTCGCCCAGCCCGTCAACTACATCGGCTTCTGGATCATGCTCATCACGATCGTCCTCTCGGCGATCGGCGCGGTCGTCGCGCCCCTGACGGGCGTTCTGGACGCGGGTGGCAAGGCCATCGGCGCCTTCGCGCTGACGGCGGTCAAGGATCTCGGCTTCGCGGCTCCGGTCAAGCCGTTCACGGCGTGGCAGCCGCTCTGGCCGATGCTCTTCGTGACGATCGCCTGCGGCGCGATCTCCGGCTGGCACGCCCTCATCGGCTCCGTCGGGACCGCGCGGCAGCTCGAGTACGAGACGGACGGCCTCCCGGTCGGCGGCGGCTCGATGTTCGGCGAGTACACGCTCGCTCTCCTCTCGCTCGTGGCCGTCTCGATCGCGGGCGTCGGGGGCGGCGGCGGAAGGTTCGCGGCGGGCGTCGGCAAGCTCATCTACGCCGGCACGTTCAAGGCGATCCCCGAGGTCTTCGGCACCGCGCTCGGGTTCGGCGCCTTCGTCGTCATCGTCCTGACGGTGACGCAGCTCGTCTTCCGCGTCATGCGCATCACGCTCACCGAGTGGGCGGGCGAGTCGATTCCGCTCGTGCGCAACATGCACGTCTCGAGCATCATCTCCATGCTGCTGACGCTTGCGCTCGTCCTGACGGGCACGTGGGTCTACCTGTGGCAGATGTTCGGAGCGTCGAACCAGCTGATGGCCGCGTTGAGCCTCCTCGTCGTGACGGTCTGGCTCAAGTCGGAGAAGAAGAACCCGAGCTACGCCCTCTACCCGATGCTCTTCATGTACGTCACGACCCTCTTCGCCACGGCCGTCACGGCGCGCAACCTCTACGTGACGATCGCCGCGAACCCGTCGATGAGCGGGCTGCCGGTCGCGGGCGCCTGGGCGATGATCGTCCTCGCGGCGCTTCTGATCGTCGCGGCGCTCTTCATCGGGTGGGACGGCCTGAAGGCCTACCGGAGGTACAGCGCGACGCCGCTCGTTTCGACGCCGGTGAAGCCGGCGGCGGTGACCGCCTAGGAAGCCGGTCGGCTCTCGGGTCCTGGTGGATTGTTCCGGGGGATCCGTTCGGGTCCCCCGGACTTTCTTTCACCGGTTCGTCTGGCCGGTCCCCGGTGCGAGGACCTTCCTAGGCCCGAAGCGCACGCTCGCCGATCGCCCGCACAGCCTCGAAGAAACCCTCGGCGGGCGCGGACTCGCGGGGCAGGTCGACGTGGAGCTGCAGGTGGGGCTCGGCCCGGCGCACGGAAAGGCGCCGGACCGTCATCGCCGCGCTCCGGGCCAGCTCGAGAAGGGCGTCCGCGAGTGGAAGAGCGCTTTCCACCTTGTAGAAGGCCGGCAATGCGCCCGGCGCCCCCGGCTCGCGGACGGACCAGCGCTCTGACGCCATGCGGCGCAGGGCATCGCGGCCGGCGAAGCTCGAACGGTCCAGAGCCTCCAGATCGGCGTGCGGGGTCCGGCGCAGCTTCGAACGGAGGATGAGCGCGTCCCTGCGCCCCCGGCTCCTCGAAAAACCCCAGAGCCACGGGACGTCCCGCGGCTCCAGGAAGATCACGAGCGTCACGTTCTCGAACGGCGCTTTAGGCTTCACGAGAGAGAGCTCGACTGCCGTCGTTCCGAGCCAGCGGACGGTCGTCCGCTCGCAGAGGTGATGGAGCCCTCCCTGCATCCAACGCATCGTGGACTTTCCCTTCCGCACGTTCCAGATGCTCCCGGCCGCGAACCACACCATGACGAGAGCGACCAGGAACATGAGCGGAGCGGACAGGTGGGACCTCCCGGCGATCGCCTCGCCGGGGCGAGACGATAGCAGAGCGCTTCGAATGCGGGGGCGGCTCAGTCCCCGTCGAGCCGGATCATGCGTATGTAGCTGCCGTCGGACGTCTTCGCGTCGTTCACGACGCCATACGCGAAGAACGTGTCGTCTCCGGAGATGCGCGTGACGGTCGCGATCGCCTTCGAGGTCGCGGCTCCGGCGCTCTCGATCACCCGGTTCCATTGGAACCACTCCCCTGGCCTCAGGGAGAGGACGAGCGGGCTTCCCACGTCGACGCCCGTGTCCGCGTCCCGGAGCTGGATGGTGAGCGTGATCGGGCCTTCGGAGCCGCCGCCGGCATTGACGACGGCGAGATTCGAGCGGCTCGCCGCGTCCTGCGAGAGCGCGGGGACCAGTGCCGTCTGCCGCGCCCCGCCTCCCCATGCGATCGCGGCGTACGAGACGCCGAAGCGGCCTCCCGTCCCGCGATTCGGGTTCGGCGTGGTCGTGCGCGCGAGCGCCACCGTCCTCGCCGCATCGTCGCCGTCGAGGCCTTGAAAGGCGATCTCGAGAGTCCCGGCCTGAGAGCCTGCTGACAGGGAATCCGGGATCGCCACCCCCTCAGCCCGCAAGAAGGCGACGACGTCCGGGAGCGTGACCTGTCGTCCAGCGCCGACGGGAAGCGCCACTGCGGACGCGGCGATCGGGGCACCGGAGCCCGGAGCGGCGTGGTAGAGGAGCGAGGCCGTCGACGGCCGCGTCGAATCGTTCGCCAGCGTCAATTCGGTCGTGTAGTGCGACCCGGCGGCGCCGAACGTGTCGAGGACAATCGGGACGAGCAGGCGCCGCGTCGCGGAAAGGCCTCCCGGCCGATAGAGCGGAAGGAGCGCCCCGTCCGAAGTCACGGCGTCGTTGACCACGCCGTAACCGGTCCACGCGCCGAAGCCTGCGACACGCGAGATCCGGGCGTAACCCGACGACCCCTCCGGCAGACCCGCGAGGAGAAGCACGTCGTTCCACTGGTAGAACTCGCCGGGCGCGAGCGTCCGGGTGAGGACGTTCGGCGCGGGAGTCCCGTCCGCCGAGAAGGCCTGGACCGAAAGCGTGATCGGGTCCGAGCCGCGGCCCGGCACGTGAACCACGGCGAGGTTCGAACGCTCGACTCCTGCCGCGCTTCTCAGGCCGTAGACGCTCGCCTCCTCTTCAGCCGCATCGATATCCGTCGGCGCCTCGAGCATCACGCCGTACGTCCCCCCTGAGGAATCGGTCGAATAGACGCGGGCGAGCATGTAGACGCCCTCCGGCGAGACGCCGACGTCGGGATGGGAAACGCCCGCTGTCAGGCTTGTCACCGCCGTTCCGGCCGGAACGTCGAGTCCCTGCGAGCGAAGCCACGTGATGGCATCGGGCGCTCTCAGCTCCGTGCCGAGCTCGAGATCGAGGTTCGTGGAGACCCCAGGAGCAGGGAGGGAGAGCGTCACGGCGGAACGAACGACCCCGAAGTTTCCGACCGTGATCTCCGTTCGGAACCGCTGTCCCGTCACACCAACGGTATCCACGATCGCGGGCAAGGTGCGGGCGACGGGCGTCGCGAACGCGTGGAAGAGCCCCTGCCCATTCGTGCCCAGGACCAAATCCTCAAAGGCGCCGTTCAGGGCGGAGGCGATCGTTCGCGCGTCCGCGCGCGGCGGAAGACCAGACGTCTCGGGCACCCACACGCCGTCCACGTGGCGCAGCACTCCAGCGGTTCCGGCGGCCGCAAACGAGAGGGCGAAGCCGCTCACGGCCGCAGAGTTCACACCATTGGAATCGCGCTGCCAGTTTCCGACTCCCTTCCGTCGCCAGATTCCGTGCGCGTCAACGGCAGCGAAGGCACTCGAGGATCCTCCAATGGCGGCTACAGTCGCTCCGGTCGGGAGGCCATTCGAGGCGTCTTCCCATCGATCGCCGGTCGACCTGTCGTATACACCTCCGCCGGAGAGAGAAACATAAGTTCGCCCTGCCGCGAAGCCGAGGCTCCGAACCGGCGCGTTCGCCGGGAGCCCGTCGCTCGACGGTGTGAGAACGCTGGCAAAGGAAGGGCTTCCAATGGAGGCGCTTCCAAAGGAGTAGACACCCGCGCTCGATGTGCCGACGAGGCCACCCAGCATCGCGGTCACCTGCGAGCCGGCAGGAAGGCTGGCTCCGGCCGGCGTGACAACGGAAAGAGCCACGGCGAAAAGGCCGCAGCTCGTCGAGACGGAGTAAGTGCGATATGCGAGGGCGCCCGCGACTTGCGCGTCCGCGCAAGGAGCAGCCGCGTACTCCGTCGACCCCAGCTCGAACATCCCGCGCCCGGGAACCGCGAAGAGACCGTACGGAATGTTCAGCGTGTGAGGCAGGCTGTAGGTCGAGACCGCCGCGCTCGAGATCACGAGGGCGTCCGGGGGCGCGGGGACCGGCGTGAACCTGACGCCTGCAAGGGCGGGCGCCGCGACGGCGCAAAGCGCGGCGGCGAAAGCGGCGAGCCTGGCGCGGCGCGGGGAGCCTAGGGGACACATGGCGAGAATCCCAACTTGAAATGGTCCCGCGGTTCGATACCTAACAACCGGTCATGAGGTGAGGTCGTCGCTGAACCAGTGTATACACTCGCCGCGGAGGGGAACGTCGTGGAGACGCGTAGCGGCCGGGGAAAAGCGATCCGGGAATTCCTCTACGGGATGTTCGGCTACGAGCACGCGCAGCAGGCGCTCGAGATCCGCTCCTCCATGGAGTCGCTCTTCATGCTCATCACGTTCGGCGACATGCTCGGGGTGCCGGTGATGCCGCCGTATTACAGCCTCCGGCTCCTCCCGCACGTCGTCGGCAGCGTCCAGACCTGGAAGAGGCGCACGCTGCGCGAGCGGCAGTTCGGCGACGGCCACGACCA
>DATIFW010000259.1:0-23089 GCA_035455045.1 Thermoanaerobaculia bacterium
TGCGTGGGGACCGTCCCCGATTCGCCGCGAGCGACCGCGACCAGCAGCTGGGCACGCCCGCCGAAGTCGGAGCCGCCTTCTTCGGCTATCTCGCCTACTCGGGCACCTACGTGGCGGACGAAACGCACGGCGTCGTCGTGCATCACGTTTCGGAGTCCCTCTTCCCGAACTGGGTCGGCACCGATCAGGTCCGCTTCTATCGGATCTCCGGCGACCGGCTCATCGTGGGCGCTCCGACACAGCAGGTGGGCGGCCACCTCATGGACGTGATGCTCGTGTGGGAGCGGCTCGCTCCCATTGCAGGAGCCTGAAGAGCGTGCAGCGGTTCATCCTGCCCCGCCACGTCTCCCGGCGACTGCCGCTCGCGCGCCGTACGGGGCCGTGCCCGCCAGACGAGGACATCCGCTTCACGGTCCTCCTCCACGCCAAGGACATCCGGATGCTGCGCGAAGCCGCGGCCGCGGTCGCGGACCCGAGGAGCTCCGTCTACGGGCGCCATCTCTCGCCCGACGAAGTGCGGACGCTCGTCGCGCCCGGGTACCAGGACCTCGACGCGGTGCTCGCGTTCCTGAGGGACGCCGGGCTCACGGTGGACGGCGTCGCCGGGGCGCGCACGGCGGTCCAGGGCCACGGCCCGTCGGAGAAAGTCTCGCGCGCGTTCGACGTCCCTCTCGGCACCTATGACCTGCCGCGCGCCCTGGCGCCTCGTGCGCGGCGCGCCATCGCGGCCGAACGGGATCCCTCGATTCCGGCGTCGCTGGCGTCCGTGATCCGCGGCGTCGCGGGACTCAACACGCTCCCGGCGGCCCGGCGTTTCCCGCCGATCTTCGCCCCGCCTCGCTCCAAGGTGCCGCGGCGTGGCGCCGCCGCCGCGCGAGGGCCCGGGGGCGGCTACACGCCCGATGAGATTCGCGCCGCCTACAGGCTCCCCGACCCGGTCACGACCGGCGGGCGCGGCGAGCGGGTGGCCATCCTCGAGTTCGGGGGTGGGTTCTCGAGCGACGACTTCGCGGCTTTCTGTACGCACTACGGCCTGCCCGCCGGTGACGTCACGGACGTCTCGGTCTCGGGCGCGAGGAACGACTATCAGGGGAAAACCGGCGACGCCGACGTGGAGGTCGCGCTCGACATGGACTGGGTGCGGGGCGCCGCACCCCGCGCGGACATCGACCTCTGGTGGGCGCCCAACACGGATACGGGCTGGGTCGATTTCCTGAACGCGCTCCTCGACGCGCCCGACGCGCGCCGTCCCTCGATCGTCTCGATCTCGTGGGGGATGCCCGAGGATGGCTTCGCCACGTCCCGGAGGTACGACCAGACCCGCCAGCTCTTCCTCTCCTGCGCTCTCCTCGGCATCACGTTCGTCTGCGCCTCGGGCGACGCCGGTGCGGGCGACATCCTGCCGGAGGACGCCGCCTTCGACGGCCAGCGTCACGTGGATTTTCCGAGCGTCGTCCCGGAGGTGACCTCGGTCGGGGGAACGAAGCTCGTCCCGAAGGGCCGCCTCTTTTCGGAGAGCGCGTGGAACGACGGACCGAATCGCGGAGCCTCGGGCGGGGGGTTCTCGAGGTTCGTGGCCGTCCCCGCGTGGCAAAAGGCGGCGCTCGGCGTTCGCCGCGGCGTGACCGGGCGCGGCATTCCCGATGTCGCAGCCGTCGCGTCGTCCGATCCGGGCCTCTCCATCTTCGTGAGGAGGAGGTGGACCGCGGCAGGCGGAACCAGCGTCGCGGCGCCGATCTGGTCCGGCATCCTCGCGCACGTCAATGCCGCACGCGCCGCGGCCGGCCGACCCCGTCTCGGCGCCGCGAACGCGGTCCTCTACGAGGCGGCCCGGGGAGCCTCGCCGTTCCGGGACGTCACGCAAGGCGACAACTCGTACGCCGGCGTCTCGGGCTATCCGGCGACGAAAGGCTGGGACCCGACGACGGGCCTCGGCTCTGCCGATACCGAAGAGCTCGTGAAGAAGCTCCTCGCCTGAGCGCGAGGGAAGGAGCCGACGTGTTCATCGGACATGCCGCGGTCGGATTCGCGTCGAAGGCGGCGGCTCCGCGCGCTTCGCTCGGAGTCCTCCTTGCCGCTCCCTTCCTCCTGGACCTCCTCTGGCCCGTCTTCGTGCTCACCGGGATCGAGAGTGCCCGCATCGACCCCGGGAACACGGCGTTCACGCCGATCGCCTTCGACAGCTATCCCTGGTCCCACAGCCTCCTGCTGGCCGTTCTGTGGGGCGCACTCCTCGGCTTCTTCGTCCATCTCGCTCTGCGCAGCGCCGCCGCCGGAGCCGTCGTCGCTCTCGGCGTCGTGAGCCACTGGATCTGCGACGCCGTCGTCCACCGCCCGGACCTTCCACTGACGCCCGGCGGAACGGTCTTCGTCGGCATGGGGCTCTGGAACTCGAGGGCCGCGACCCTCGCCGTCGAGCTGCCGCTCTTCGCGCTCGGCGCCTGGATTTACGTCCGCATGACCCGCCCGAAGGACGCGGTCGGCCGCTGGGCCCTCGCCGCGCTCGTCACGTTCCTGTTGGCCGCCTATGGAGGCGCCGCCTTCGGGCCTCCGCCACCGAACATCGCGACCGTCGCATGGACCGGACTCGCGGGGGTGATCCTGATTCCGTGGGCCGTCTGGATCGACCGGCATCGGGAGGTGGTCGATTGATCGTCACCTGGCGCGGTGACGACACCTGCGCAACCGCACCTTCGCGCCTTCCAGCAGCCTCCGGAATCATTGCGGGGTCAGGAATGCGGCGTTGACCGGAGCCGGCATCCGGGAATCCGCGCCCTTGACGCTCTTCCAGATCGCTTCGTTGAGCGGCACGTCGGGGGCGGCGTCCTCCCTCGAGAAGTCCCACGTGTCGACGAGCGCCTGCATCGGCGCGCCGCGGGGGTTCATCTCGTAGAACGGGATCGCCGTTTCGCGGTGGACGAAGGGCACCGGGTCCGGCACGTCCGCGAACGCGGCCGTCATCGGCGTCGCGCTCGCGTCGTGCTGCGACATGGGGGGAAGCCCGAGGATGAGCTCAATCGTGCGGAGCATGGACGTCGTGGAGTACATCGTCGAGTCCACGGTCCCGCGCCGCGTGTACGGCGACACCACGAGCGCGACCGTGCGGTGAGCGTCCACGTGGTCGGGGCCGTTCTGGGCGTCGTCCTCGACCACGAAGACCGCCGTCTCGCCCCAGAAGGGCGAGTGCGAGAGCGCCTCGACCAGCCGGCCGAGGGCGACGTCGTTCTCGGCCACCATCGCGCGCGGCGTCTTCCCGCCTTTCTTCGTTCCCACGGTGTGGTCGTTGCCGAGCCGCACGATCATGAGCCGCGGCATCTCCCTCTTCTTCACGAAGACGGCGAACTCCTTCAGCCAGATGTCCACGCGCGCGTTGTCGAGGATCTCCGTGTCGAAACCGGGGTAATACGGGCTCGTGTTGCCCTTGAGCGCACCCTCCTGCCCGTGCATGAGGCCCGACTCCTGCGGCGCATCCGCCTCGGACGAGACGCCGGTGAACTCGCCGTAGTTGCGCACCGAGAGCCCCGCGCGCGCCGCCGCGTCCCACAGATAGCCGTTCGTCGGATACGCCGTGGGATCGTTGCCCTCGAAGAGATAGCTGAAGCCGTGTTCGCCGTAGACCGGCGGCCAGACCTTCTCCACGAAGTCCGTGGCGTACGCACCCATCGACCAGTTGTGGCCGTCGGCGGAGACTTCGGCGTCGCAGTAGAAGTTGTCCAGCGTGACGTATTCCTCGGCGAGCGCGTGTGCGTTCGGCGTGACGTCGCGTCCGAAGAGCACGAGCGAGGGGTCGCCGTTCCCTTTCGGAAGGTCGCCGAAGACCTGGTCGTACGTGCGGTTCTCGCGGATGACGTACACGACGTGCTTGATCGGCGACGTGCCGCCGGGCATGGCCGGGACGACGGAAGACGCGCGCGCCGGAAGCGCTCCGCGCGCCGCGGGCCGGCGGTTCGCATAGGCACGGATCGTGAGCGCCGCGAGCTTCCCGGCGGAGGGGACCGGGATGCGCGAGACGCTGCCCGGGATCGTTCGCGTCAGGCGCGTCGGGTCTCCAAGCTTCGGCTTCGTCGGATCCGGCCCGCCCTTCGAGTTCTCCCACGAGCCGCCGCCCTTGGCGTTCGCCACCCACAGCGTACGCCCGTCTCGCGACAGGGCAAGCGCGTCGGGGTACCAGCCGGAGGGAATGAATCCCTTCGCGCGGGCCTTTACGGGCCCCGCGGAAAGGTCCACGACCGCGACCGAGTCGTCGTCGGCGTTCGCGACGAAGAGAGTCTTCCCGTCGGGCGAGAGGGCCAGCGCGTTCGGCGTCGAGCCGTCGGGCATCGAGTCCGCGGAAGGCGTCCCCGGGCCGTCCGGCCCGAGCGCAACCGAGATCTGCCGGACGACGGCCCGCGACGCGACGTCCACGGCCGCGACGAGATTCCGGTTCGCCTGGGCGACGAAAAGCGTCCTCGAGTCGGATGAAAAGACGAGATCTCCGGGATGGTCCGCCGTCCTGACGGAGCCGGCCGCACTCGCCCTCTCCGAATCGACGAACCTCACGGAGGCGCCGCCCCACGCCGCGACGGCGAGGACCTTCCCGTCCGAAGAGAAGACCGGCCGATAGGGATGGGCGCCCACCGAAACCGTCGCGACGATCTTCTTCGAGGGGAGATCGATCTTCACGACGTCGTTCGCGAGAATGCGGGCGACCCAGAGCGCCGCGCCGTCCGGCGAGATCGCCAGGCCTCCTGGCGTCGCGTCGAGCCTCGGCCCGTCCTCCTTGCGTTTCAGCGAGATCGGCTCCTCCGCGACGAGGCGATCCCGTTCGAGCCGATAGACGAGCACGTTCTTCCCCCTGGCGCCCGCGACGAACGCCCGCGTCCCGTCCGGCGACAGCGCGAGGCCGAGCCAGGAATGCGGAAGAGGGTGCTTGAAGAGATGCTTCCCCGAGACGGCGTCCAGAAGGTGGAGAGACTGGTCGTCCGCGCCGGTGCACGCGACCACGACGCGGCTTCCATCCGGCGTCATCGCGAGCGCGAACGGGTAGGGCGACACCTCGATCTGCGCGCCCGTGGGGGTCAGGAGGCGGCCGTTCGGGAGCTGGATCTCGCCGGCCGGAAGGCGCGACGGCACGACGCGGTCGGCGGCGGAAAGGGAAAAGGAAAGAAAGAGAAAGAAGAATATTCTGCTTAGAAAAGAGAGAACGAAGCCGATGCGCATACGGGGGAGACTAGCGGATTCCCATCCGTTGTTTCCTTGGGAAACGAGGGTTTGAAAAACCCTCGATAGAAGAATCCCAGGCCGAGGAGCGCAGGGCGTCAAGAGCGAGCGAAGCGAGTCGCCGAAGGCGAGCACTCTTTACGCCCGAGCACCGGAGGCCACGGTCCCCTCCCCTAAATCGAGATTCGCGCGACGCCGAGGACCTTCCGGCTCTTCCTCTCCTGGATGAACGCGACGGCGTGGAGCGCGTTCCGCTTCCAGTCCGCGTTCAGATGCAGCGGCCTCTCCGTCTCGAAGGAAGCGCCCGGCCGGAGCGCGCCGACGACCGCGAGGTCTCGGACGACGGCGATGTGCACGAGCTGACGTCCTGCGTTTTCCCCCCGCGAAACGTCGCTCGCGAGCCCGTCCTCCGTGAGCGCGAGGAGAAGCTCCGCGGTGTCGCCCGGCGCAACCGGCGGCATCACGCGCACCCGGATCCGGAGCGCCGGTCCGGATCCCGATGCGGTCCGCGAGAGTTCGATCGCGGTCTTCGGTCGGCGCGCAGCCTCCTCGACGGCGCGCCGGGCCTTCGTCTCGTCGCTCCCGAGGAGCTCGACGTACCCGTCCACGACGACCTGCGGCGTGTAGACGCGGTTTTTGCCCCACGCGCGGCTGTAATCGCTCTGGCGCGCGCTGAACGACTCGGACGAAAAGGGATCTGCCCAACCGAGCCGGTTCCAGTAATCGACGTGCAGCGAAAGCGGCACGATTTGGGCGCCGGCGACCGGCTGAGTCCGCTCGAGGCGCGCCAGCGCGAGGTCCGCGGGCGGACAGCTCGAGCAGCCTTCGGAGGTGAACAGCTCGACGAGGACGGGAACACCCACTCGAGAGGGTCCCTCGGCGCTCGTCGAGCCGGCGGTGAGTCCGAGCAACGTCATCAAAGAGATCTTCCGAGAAAGAGAAGACAAGAAGGACGACATCAGACCCGCCTCGCCGAGGATATCGCGCGAGGCGCCAGGGCTATTCCCTTCGGCCGAGCGTCGTCATCTGACGGCCTTCCTCGAAACTCTCTCTTTCCCCTGGGCGCCTATCGCGCGCGGGACTTGGCGGTCGCGACGGCGCGCGCGAGCTCTCCGTCGTGCGGTCTCTTCCGGTGGTCGCTTTCCAGGAAACGCCAGGCCTCGCGCCCCTCGCGGTCCACGAGGACGAGGGAGGGCGGAAGGCGCGGCGCCCGTGCGTCGACCGCGGCCGGCGGCCGGTTGAGCGTCCTCACGCGGGGAGCGGACAGGAACCTGTGCGTGAGCCGCACGCGCCGCTGCTCCTCGACCACCGCGACGAGAGCGCGGGAATCCTCGGGAGGGTCCGGGGTGATGACGAGAACGGAGACATCCTTCAGCGCCGTGGCCTTCAGGCGTTCGAGCTGGAGCAACTGCTCCAGACAGGCGGGTCACCAGGCGCCACGCGTGAAGGCGAGGAGGACGAGGCGCCCTCGGTACTCGTCGAGCGTGACCGTCTTCCCGTCCGTGTCCGGGAGCGAGATCGCGGGCGCGGGCGGCCTCTCGGCAGCGGCCGAGAGCGTGAGGGCGAGCGTGGCCGCGCTCAGAACCCGTCTCGTCACGAATTCAGTATAGGTTCCGGGCGGGGCTGGAGGTCATCCCGCGCGCGCGATCCCGGCGGAACCCGAGGAGCCCAGGAGCCGCGCAAACCGCGGCTCGGAACGCAGGCTCTCGAAGTCCGGGTCGATGCGGGCGCGTTCCACGATGAAGACGCGGCGCATGGCCGCCGCTGCTTCGAGGACGTCCAGGGCGCGCTCCGGCTCGCCGAGGAGGGCCCACGCCGCGGCGACGTAGTACCGCGTGAACGGCTCGTCCGCGCCGACCCGCAGGCGGTCCTCGAAGGCTCCGATCGCGAGCGTCAGCGCCTGGCGGGCGTCCTCGGAGTGCCCGAGGGCGAGATGCGCGCTGCCGATTCGCGTGTGCAGCTCGATGATCGCCCGATCCTTGAGCGCGTGGTCGACGCGCCTGAGGAACGAGAGCTCCTTCTCGTAGGCCTCGAGCGCCTCCGCGGGCCGGCCCTGAAGCGCGCGGATCTGTCCGAGCTTCATGTAGGCGCCCACGATGAGCACCCCTTCGCGCCCGGAGAGGCCCCTCTCCTGGAGCTCGATCGCCTGCCGGGCCGCGCGCTCGGCGCGCGGGAAATCCCTCAGCAGCGCGGAGACGTGCGCGAGCTGCAGCGCGAACCAGCCTCCCTGCGGGTTCAGGGCGAGGGCCCGCTCGAAGGCCTCCGCCGCGTCCTGAAACCGGCCGGTGCCGATGAAGTGGGCGCGCGCCAGCGACGCGTGCGCCGCGGCGTCGCCCGGGTCGAGCTCGAGCGACCGGCGGATGGCCTCGAGCCCCTTGTCCTCGCGGCCGAGGTCCACGAGCGCGGACCCGAGCTCCTTCCAGGCGCGCGCGAGGCGCGGCTGGAGCGCGAGGCTCTTTCCGAAGCTCGTCATGGCCTTCTCGAGAAGCTCCGGCATCGCGAGATACGTCGCTTTCACCTCGTACGCTTCGCCGAGCGCGAGCCAGGCGCGGGCATAGAGAGGGTCCAGGGCCACGGCGCGCTCGAAGAAGAGGATCGCGAGGTCGACGGACTGGCGGCTCTCGGCTCGCAGGTTGATGAGGCCCTTGGAATACGCCTCGTACGCGTCGATCACGTGCGTCTCCTCGGGCTCGCGCGCGACGGGTTTCCCCGCGAGGTGCAGGGCCCCGGCGAGCTCCGTGACGACGCGGTCCTGGAGGGCGAAGAGATCGCTCCGGCTGCCGTCCACCTTCACCGTCGTGACGACCTCGCCGGACTCCACGTCCGTCACGCGCGCCGTGATCCGCATGACGTCGCCGACGCCCTGGAAGCCGCCCGTCACGACGCGCCGCGCGCCCACCTCGCGGCCGAGCCGGATCGCGAGCTCGCTCGCTCCGTGCGTCGTCTGACCCGTCAGGCGCTTCTCCACCTCGCACACCCGCTCGCAGCCGATCACCGTGAGCCCGGGAACGTTCTTCAGGTCGGCCGTGACGGTCTCCATGATCCCGGTCCCGAGCCAGTTGTCCTCGGGGCTTTGCGTGATGTTCGTGAAGGCGAGGACGGCGATCGCGTTCTCCGCCGGGGAGGCGGAAACCGGGGACGCGCCCGGCCGTGACGAGCCGCCCGCAAGAGCCGAGAGCTCGCGTGCGACGTCCCGCATCGTCGCGCGCCGATCGCGGTCCTTCGCGAGCATCTTCAGGGCGAGAGCCTCGAGCTCCCGCGGGACGGCCGGATTGAGCCGCGTCAGCGAGGGCGGCTCCGCGTGGAGCATCGCGTCGATGACGGCGACCGTGTTCGCGCCTTCGAAGGGCCGCCGGCCCGCGAGAAGCTCCCAGAGCAGCACGCCCAGCGAGAAGACGTCGGTGCGCGTGTCGACGTCGCGGCCCAGGGCCTGCTCCGGCGACATGTAGGCGACGGTCCCGAGCACGGAGCCCGGCGCCGAGCGCGTCGGATCCGCGCCGATCGGGCTCCAGGTCTCGCTTCCGTCTCCCGGCACGGGCCGGAACGCCGCGAGGCCGAAGTCCAGGACCTTCACGCGTCCCCTTCCGTCCAACATGACGTTGCCGGGCTTGACGTCGCGGTGGACCACCCCGCGGGCATGCGCCGAGGCGAGGGCGTCGGCGACCTGCAGGACGATGTCCACGGTCTCGGGCACATCCGGCGCGCGCTCCTTGAGAATCGCGGACAGCGTGCGTCCTTCGACGTACTCCATCGCGATGAAGCTCTGCTTTCGCCCGTCCCGCTCGACAGTGTCGACGTCGTAGACGACGGCGATGTTCGGATGGTTGAGCTGCGACGCGAAGCGCGCTTCGCGCAGCAGGCGGCCTTCCTGGTCCTCTGCGCCGCGCAGCACTTTCAAGGCGACGGGCCGCCGCAGCTTGAGGTCCTCGGCGCGAAAGACCTCTCCCATCCCGCCTTCCCCGAGGCGCTCCGCGATACGGTAATGCGCGAGGACTTCTCCGACCACGGGGGCATCTTAGAGCGTTCGCGCGCCGGTGCCCGTCCGCCGCCCACCCATAATCGGGGGCCATGGCGAGAGCGAACCGCGCGGACCTGAAGGACCTGGCGGCGCTCTTCCTGCGCCTCGGCGCCACGGCTTTCGGCGGGCCCGCGGCCCACGTCTCGATGATGGAGCACGAGGTCGTGACGCGGCGCGGCTGGATGACCCGCGAGGAGTTTCTCGACCTCCTGGGTGCGACGAACCTCGCGCCGGGCCCGAACTCCACGAAGATGGCGCTCTTCATCGGCCACGCGCGCGCGGGCTGGGCGGGCTTTCTCCTCGCCGGCATCGGTTTCGTCCTGCCCGCGACGCTCCTCGTGACCGTCTTCGCGTGGGCCTATGTGCGTTTCGGCTCGCTGCCCGCGTTCCCGCATTTTTTCGAAGGCATCAAGCCCATCGTCCTCGCGCTCATCGCGCACGCGCTCGTCGGGCTCGGCCGCACGGCCGTGAAGAACAGGTTCCTTCTCGCGCTCGGCCTCGCCGCTCTGGCGGCGAGCTTCTTCGTCCATGAGCTCGTGCTGCTGCTCGTTGCCGGTTGCGTCTCGGCTGGGGCAATGGAGTTTGAAGACTTGCTTAGAAAGGGAAGAGGGGGAAGCGCGCAGGAGGGCCCGGCTGCGCGCACGGGTAACGCCAGCCCCAACGGTCCGGCCAGCGGCGTCGCTGCGCCACCGCTGCCGGAGCGCGCTGAAGGTGCAGAGCCCCATGCACCTTCTAAGAAATCTCTTCTGAATTCTTCTTCTCTTCCTCCTTCTAAGAAATCTTCTCTTCTCTTCCTCCCCCTCTTCTCCCTCGGCGTCCCCCTTTCGTCCTTCTCCCTCAGCAGCCTTTTCCTCTTCTTCCTGAAGACCGGCGCGGTGCTGTTCGGCAGCGGCTACGTCCTGCTCGCCTACCTGAAGGCGGATCTCGTCGAGCGCTGGCACTGGCTCACGAGCGCCCAGCTTCTCGATGCGGTCGCCGTAGGCCAGTTCACGCCGGGGCCGCTCTCGTCCACCGCGACGTTCATCGGCTACGTGCTCGGAGGTCTGCCGGGCGCGGCCGTGGCGACTCTCGGCATTTTCCTTCCCGCCTTCGCGCTCGTCGCCGTCATGGGGCCGTTCGTGCCCCGGCTGCGCCAGTCGCTCTTCCTGGGCGCTTTTCTCGACGGCGTGAACGTCGCGGCGCTCGCGCTGATGGGTTACGTCACGCTCCAGTTCGCGCGACCCGCGCTGACGAACGGCCCGACGGTCGCCCTCTTCCTCGCGAGCGTGGCGATCCTCTCGACCGTGAGAATCAACGCCGCGTGGCTGGTCCTCGCAGGCGGGATCCTCGGTCTCCTCTTCGGGTGAACGACTCCCCCTATAATTCCGTTCGCTCCGGCGCCCGCCTTTGCGCACGCGCGCCGACCGCATTGAAGGAGATTGGAATGTACGACCTGGTCGTGATCGGCTCGGGACCGGGCGGCTACGTCGCTGCCATCCGGGCCTCCCAGCTCGGCCTCAAGACCGCGATCGTCGAGAAGGACGCGAAAGTTCCGAACGTCGGCCTCGGCGGCTCGTGCCTGCATCGCGGCTGCATTCCCACGAAGGCGATGCTGAAGTCGGCCTCTCTGTACGACGAGGCGAAGAACCACGCCGCGGATTTCGGCGTGAGGGCTTCTGGCGTCGAGCTCGACTTTCCAGGCGTTGTGAAGTTCCGCGACAAAGTCGTCCTCCGGGGCGCCAAGGGCGTCGAATACCTCATGAAAAAACACAAGATCGACGTCCACGCGGGGCTCGGGCGGCTCGTCTCGCCGCACGGGGTCGCCGTTAAGGGCGAGACGGGCGAGACGGTGCTGGAGACGAAGAACGTCCTCATCGCGACGGGGTCCGTGCCCCGCGACCTGCCGTTCCTGAAGGCGGACGGCGAGAGCGTTTTGAACTCCGACCACATCCTGAAGTCGCAGTCGATCCCGAAGTCGCTCCTCGTGATCGGCTCGGGGGCCGTCGGCGCCGAGTTCGCCTCCTGCTTCTCGCGCTACGGCACGAAGACCGTCCTCGTCGAAGTCCTGCCGCGCGTCCTGCCCGTGGAGGACGAGGAGATCTCGAAGGAGGTCGAGCGCGTCTTTCGCAAGCGCGGCATCGAAGTGCGCACAAAGACGGGCGTCGAGTCCGTGGCGCCGAACGGGGACGGGACGGTCACGGTGAAGGCGAAGGGGCCGGACGGCGGGCCGCTGTCGTGGTCCGTCGAGAAGGTGCTCCTCGCCGTTGGCAGGAAGCCCGTGTCCGAAGGGCTCGGCCTCGAGGCCGCGGGGGTCACGACGGACCGCGGGTACGTGAAGGTGGACGCGAACCAGCGCACGAACGTGCCGGGGGTCTACGCAATCGGCGACGTCACTCCCACGATCTGGCTCGCGCACGTCGCGTCGGCTGAGGGCATCGTCGCGGCCGAGACGATGGCTGGCCATCCGACCGTGCCGGTGAACCGCGACCAGGTGCCGGGCTGCACGTACTGCGACCCCGAAGTCGCCTCGATCGGCCTCAGCGAGGCGAAGGCGAAAGAGCGCGGCTACGTCGTGAAGACGGGTAAGTTCAACTTCTCGGTCCTCTCCAAGACGATGATGGAAAACACTCAGGAAGGCTTCGTGAAGATCGTCTCCGACGCGAAGTACGACGAGATCCTCGGCGTCCACATCGTCGGCCCGCACGCGACCGAGCTCATTGCCGAGGGCGGCGCGCTCCTTCGGCTCGAGGCGACGACCGAAGAGATGATTCGCACGATCCACGCGCATCCGACGCTGTCGGAAGCCATGCACGAGGCGGCGGAGGCCGTCCACGGCCAGAACATCCACGGCTAGGGCCTTCGCCCAGGCGGCCGCGCGGCTCGGCCTCGCGCTTCTGGGCGTGGCCGGGGCGACGGCCCTCGGCCGGGCCTTCGGGGCGAACGCGACGACGGTGGGTTTCGTCTACCTCGTCGTCGTTCTCTTCACCGCGGCGCGCCTCGGATTTGCGGCGTCGGCCACGGCCTCACTCGCGGCGACGGCCTGCTACAACTACTTCTTCCTCCCTCCCGTCGGGACGTGGACGATCGCGGCCCCGGCAAACTGGGTCGCCCTCACCGCCTTCCTTCTCGCGTCGGTTCTCGTGAGCCGTCTCGTCGCGAGCGAGCAGCGCCGCGCGGAAGAGGCCGAGGCGCGTCGGAACGAGATGGAGGCCCTATACGACCTTTCCGTCGACCTCTTCGCGGCTACGAACCGGGTCGGTGCGCTCGGCGACGCCGCCGGGCGCGCCCTGCGGTCGATCGATGCGCGAGGTGGCGCTCTGGTCCTGTTTCCCGGCGCGTCGGGCCGCGGGGACGTCGTCGTCGCGACAGGCGACCACAGATTCGATCCCTCGGACCCGCTTCTCGAGAGCGTCGTCCGGAGCGTAGAGGCAGCCGAGGTGCCTGCGGCCGACGGCGCGCGGGACGCTTATCTCCCGCTCTCGCTCGGAGGACGCTCGAGCGGCATTCTCCTCGTCCGCGGCACGCGTGCCGACCGCCACGCCCTTGCCTCGGTCGGCAAGCTCGTCGCCCTCGCGGTCGAGCGCGAGAAGTTTCTGGAGGAGCGCGCCCACCTCGAAGCCCTGCGCGAAAGCGACGCCCTGAAGACCTCGCTCCTGAGGGCGGTGTCCCACGACCTGAGGACGCCGATCACCGCAATCCAGCTCGGTCTCGAACGCCTCCGCCGGACAGCGGCGGCCCCGGCGGACGTCCACGCAGTCTCCGCAGAGACCGAACGCCTCTCGCGTCGGATCGACAACCTCCTCGTGATGGCACGTCTCGACGCCGGTACATATGTCCCGCGCCCGGAGCCGACGCCCGCCGCAGACCTCTTCCGGGCGGCGCTCGAGGCGCTGCCGCTCGTTCTCTCCGCCCGGACGGTCGACGTCAGGGTCACGCCCGACATGCCCGACGCCGTTGTCGATCCCGCTCTCGCAGTCGAGATCCTCGCGAACCTCGTCGAGAACGCGGCGCGTGCCGCCCCGGCTCCGGCCGCGCTCGAGCTCGACGCCGCGCCGCATCCGACGGACGCCGGGCGAGTTCGGCTGGACGTACTCGACCGGGGCGCCGGCGTCCCCGCCGACGTAAAGCGTGCGGCCTCGTCGGGCGGTTCTCCGGCCGAGGCCGGTCGCGCGGGCCTCGGCCTCGTGATCTGCGCCTCGCTCGCTCGCGCGATGGGCGGCTCTATCGCACTCCTCGACAGGCCCGGCGGGGGAACGATCGCTCGCCTCGATGTTCCCGCTGCGGCGGAGGCCGTCGCGTGACGCGTGCGCTCGGGACGATCCTCGTCGTCGACGACGACCCGTCCATCCGCCGGGGCGTCGCGGCGGAGCTTGCGGCGGCGGGCTACGAGACGCTCGAGGCGGCGGACGGCGAAGAGGGTGCCCGCCTCGCGGCTGAACTCGATCCCGATCTCGTCGTCACGGACATCGCGATGCCCGTCGTGGACGGTTTCGAACTCATCGCGCGCCTCCGCAAGGCAGGTCGGATGCCGATCCTCGTGCTGTCCGTGCGCGGCGGCGACGACGACAAGATCCGCGCGCTCGATCTTGGGGCCGACGACTACGTCGTGAAGCCGTTTTCGGTGCCCGAGCTCCTCGCGCGCGTGAGGGCCCAGCTACGCCGGCACGCGGACGAGAGCACGGCGAGTGTCCTCGAGTTCCCCGGCCTCACGCTGGACCGCGAGAGACGGCGGGTCATGGTCGAGGGCAAGGAGGTCCGGCTCACGCCAACCGAGCTCGCGATCCTCGATCTCCTCGCGGCGCACGCGGGCAAGCCCGTCACAATCCGGCAGATCATCGGCCGCGTCTGGCACGGGGCGCCGGGTACGACGCCCGACGCCGTGCGCGTTCACGTCGGCTCGCTACGAAAGAAGATCGAACCCGACCCCGCCCGCCCGCGCTACATCATCACGGAGCCCTGGGTGGGCTACCGGTTCGTGGCCGAGCCGATCTGATGCCCGCAGCACACGGCCTTTAGGACATCCTTAGGATTCTCTCCGGACTTCCTTGGCGGCGCCGGGCCATGTTGCGGTCGTGCCGAAGACCACACGAGCCCCCGGCAGGCTCGCGGTTGAGATCGGCGTACCGCCCGACTCCACTCCCGTTCGCGCCGCTGATCAGCCGCTCACGAAGCGGGACGAGTTCCTGCTCGTCCTCGGCGCCGTCGCGACGTTCCGGAAGGAGACTCGATGCTCGACGCGCTCTTCCTCGTCCTCACCCTCGCCCTCCTCGCGCTCTCACTCTGGTACGTGAAGCGCTGCGACGAGATCTGAACATGTCCTTCGAAACCGCCCTCGGCCTCGTCCTGTCGGCTGCGGCCCTCCTCTACCTCCTGTATGCGCTCCTGAAGCCCGAGAAGCTGTGACCCCACCATGTTCGACGTGTTCCTGAAAACCGGGGCCTACTTCGTCCTGGTCCTCGCGGTCGTCAAGCCGCTCGGCATGTACATGAAGAAGGTCTTCTCGAAGGAGAAGACGTTCCTGGATCCCGTGCTCGTTCCGCTGGAGCGCCTGCTTTACCGGGCCGGCGGCGTCGACGCCTCGAAAGAGCAGGCGTTCGTCGCGTACGCGGGCTCGATGATGATGTTCAGCGTCGTCAGCCTCGTCGTGCTGCACGCGATGGAGCGGTTGCAGCACCTCCTGCCGCTGAACCCCGGCCGGATGCCGGCCGTCCCGGCCGCGCTCGCCTGGAACACGGCCGTCTCGTTCACGACGAACACGAACTGGCAGGCCTACTCGGGCGAGTCGACGATGTCGCTCTTCACCCAGATGGCGGGCCTCGCCGTCCACAACTTCGCCTCCGCGGCCACGGGCATCGCCATCGCGATCGCCTTCGTGCGGGGCGTCGCGCGCGTCGAGGCGAAGGGTATCGGCAACTTCTGGTCCGATCTCGTGCGTGCGACCCTTTGGATCCTCC
Organism: Thermoanaerobaculia bacterium; assembly: GCA_035455045.1. GTDB lineage: Bacteria > Acidobacteriota > Thermoanaerobaculia > UBA5066 > UBA5066 > Fen-183. Next base: position 15,151 of record DATIFW010000259.1, read on the forward strand.
TGCCCATCAGCCTCGCGGGGGCGGTGGTCCTCATGTCACAGGGCGTGATCCAGAACTTCAAGGCCTCCGAAACCGTCACGACGCTCGAGGGCGCGACGCAGAGAATCCCGCAGGGGCCCGTTGCGTCGCAGGAGGCGATCAAGGAGCTCGGGACGAACGGCGGCGGCTTCTTCAGCGCGAACTCGGCCCATCCCTACGAGAACCCGACACCCTTCACGAACCTCTTCGAGATGCTCCTGATCTTCTCAGTGGGCGCGGGACTGACATATACGCTCGGCTCGATGACCGGCAAGACGCGCCACGGCTGGGCCGTCTTCTGGTCGATGGCGATCCTCTTTCTCGTCGGCGCGCTGACCACGGGCAGTTTCGAGGTACGCGGCAATCCGATTCACCACGGCGTCGGCGTCTCGCCCGCGATGGGAAACATGGAAGGCAAGGAGGTCCGGTTCGGACCCGTCGACTCGGCCCTCTTCGCGACGATCACGACGGACGCCTCGTGCGGCGCCGTCAACTCGATGCACGACTCCTTCACACCGCTCGGCGGTCTCGTCCCGCTTCTGAACATCCAGCTCGGCGAGATCATCTTCGGAGGCGTCGGCGCGGGCCTCTACGGGATTCTGCTCTTCGTCGTCCTCTCCGTCTTCATCGCCGGGCTCATGGTCGGCCGCACGCCCGAGTACCTCGGCAAGAAGATCGAGGCTCACGAAGTGAAGCTCGCGATGCTGTCCGTCCTGATCCTCACGTTTTCGATCCTCGTCGGAACTGCCCTTGGCGTCGCCTCGAAGGCGGGCCTCTCGAGCGTGAACAACCAGGGGCCCCACGGACTCTCCGAGATCCTCTACGCATTCACGAGCGCCGCCGGGAACAACGGGAGCGCGTTCGCAGGGCTGAACGCGAACACGGACTTCTATAACGTGGCGCTCGCCATCGCGATGTTCTTCGGCCGCTTCCTGATGATCATCCCGCTGCTCGCCATCGCCGGCTCGCTCGCGGCGAAGAAGAAGGTGGCCGAGTCGATCGGCACCTTCCCGGTGGACGGGCCCGTGTTCGTCGTACTCCTCATCGGCGTGACCCTGATCGTCGGCGCCCTCACGTTCTTCCCCGCTCTCGCCCTCGGACCCATCGTGGAGCACCTCCAGATGGGTGCCGGAAAGCTGTTCTGAGGGAGATGCAACCGTGACGCGAACGAAACCGACCTCGCTCTTCGATCGGGCGATCCTCTCCCGGGCCGCCCTCGACGCATTCGCGAAGCTCCATCCGAGGCCGATGCTCAGGAACCCCGTCATGTTCATCGTGGAGGTCGGGGCGCTCGCGACGACGCTCTTCCTCGTTCCGGGCCTCGCCTCGAAAGGCCTCCTCGGCTTCCAGGTCCAGATCGTCTTCTGGCTCTGGGCGACCGTCCTCTTCGCGAACTTCGCGGAGGCCGTCGCCGAGGGCCGCGGCAAGGCGCAGGCCGACTCCCTCAGGCGCGCGAAGACGGACACCGTGGCGCGCCGGATCACGGGAACGGGGAAATTCCAGGTGGAGGAAGCGGTCGCGTCGACGCTCCTGCGCAAAGGGGACCGCGTCGTCGTGGAGACGGGCGGGACGATTCCGGGCGACGGGACGGTCGTCGAAGGCATCGCCTCCGTGAACGAGTCGGCGATCACCGGCGAGTCCGCCCCCGTGATTCGCGAGGCGGGCGGCGACCGCTCTGCGGTCACGGGCGGGACGACCGTCCTCTCGGACCGGATCATCGTCGAGATCACCTCGGAGCCTGGACAGACGTTTCTCGACCGGATGATCCGCCTCGTCGAAGGCGCCGAGCGGCAGAAGACCCCGAACGAGATCGCGCTCGACATCCTCCTCGCGGGCCTGACCATCGTCTTCCTCTTCGCAACGGTGACCCTGCGCCCGTTCGCGGTCTACTCGGGTGGGAGCGTCTCGGTGACGGTGCTCATCGCCCTCCTCGTCTGCCTCATTCCGACGACGATCGGAGGTCTCCTCTCGGCCATCGGAATCGCCGGCATGGACCGCGTCCTCAAGCACAACATCCTCGCGATGTCGGGCCGCGCCGTCGAAGCGGCCGGCGACGTGAACGTACTCCTTCTCGACAAGACCGGCACGATCACGCTGGGCAACCGCGAGGCCGTGAAGATGCTGCCGGCCCCCGGGGTGGCCGAGAGGGATCTGGCCGAGTTGGCGCAGCTCTCGTCGCTCGCCGACGAGACTCCCGAAGGACGCTCTATCGTCGTCCTCGCGAAGCAGCAGTACAACCTCAGGGCCCGGGAGCTTAGAGACCTCAACGCGAAGTTCGTCCCCTTCACGGCCCGAACCCGGATGTCCGGCCTCGACTTCGAGGGCGGGCGGCAGGTGAGGAAGGGCGCTGCGGATGCGGTGGACTCCTTCGTGCGCGGCCTCGGCGGTTCCCTTTGCGAGGAGGTCCGGCGCGACGTCGCGTCCATCGGCGGCGAGGGCGGGACGCCCCTCGTCGTCACCGACGGCAGGCGCGTTATGGGAACGATCTACCTGAAGGACATCGTCAAGGGGGGTATGAAGGAGCGCTTCGACCGCCTCCGCGCGATGGGGATCCGGACCGTGATGATCACCGGCGACAACCCCCTCACGGCCGCGACGATCGCGCGCGAGGCCGGGGTGGACGACTTTCTCGCCGAGGCCACGCCGGAGCACAAGCTCGCGCTCATCCGGGCCGAGCAGGAGAAGGGAAACCTGGTCGCGATGACGGGTGACGGTACGAACGACGCGCCCGCCCTCGCCCAGGCGGACGTCGGCATGGCCATGAACACGGGGACCCAGCCCGCGAAGGAAGCCGGCAACATGGTCGACCTCGACTCGAACCCGACGAAGCTCATCGAGGTCGTCGAGATCGGCAAGCAGCTCCTCATGACGCGCGGCGCCCTCACGACGTTCTCGATCGCGAACGACGTCGCGAAGTACTTCGCGATCATCCCGGCGCTCTTCCTCGCGACCTACCCGGAGCTGCAGGCGCTGAACGTCATGCGCCTCGCGACGCCCCAGAGCGCCATCCTCTCGGCCGTCGTCTTCAACGCCCTCATCATCGTCGCCCTGATCCCGCTCGCGCTCCGGGGCGTCTCGTATAGGCCGCTCGGCGCCGGCCGGATTCTCCGGCGGAACCTGCTGCTCTATGGCGTCGGCGGCGTCGTCGTGCCGTTCCTTGGGATCAAAGGGATCGATTTTCTCCTCGTCGCGCTCCATCTCGTCTGAATGGGGGTTTCGATGAAAGAAGACGCTTTCGGCTCCCTGCGGCTCTTCCTTGCGCTCACGGTGCTGCTGGGGGGCGCGTATCCAGTGGCTGTCTGGGGAATTGGCAGGGTTGCATTTCGGGAGAAGGCGGATGGGGGATTTCTTAGAAAGGAAGAGGCGGGTGGCCGTCCTCGCATCGTCGGTTCGGCATTGATCGGGCAATCTTTCACTTCTAAGAAATTCTTCCACGGCCGTCCATCCGCGGCGGGCGATTCCGGTTACGACGGGATTCAGTCTGGAGGGACCAACCTCGGTCCCACTTCGAAGAAACTCGCCGATTCGATTCGCGAGCGCGTCGCCGCACTGCACGCCGAAAACCCGTCCCTCGCCGGTATATCCCTCCCCGTCCCCGCCGACGCCGTCACGTCGTCTGGGTCGGGACTCGATCCCCACATCTCGCCGGAGTACGCGCTGCTGCAGATCCCGCGCGTGTCCCGCGAGTCCCGCATTCCGGCTGCCGATCTCGAGGCGCTCGTCGCGAACCGGACCGAAGGGCGCTTCCTCGGGGTCTGGGGAGAGCCACGCGTGAACGTCCTGCTCCTGAACCTCGACGTCGTCGCGCGCACCCCAACCCCATAATCGCCGCGTGAAGGCGGATCGCGACGCGCGCCCCGACCCCGAATCCTTCCTGAGGCTCGCGAACCGGGACCCGAAGCGCGGGCATCTCAAGGTCTACATCGGGCAGGCCGCGGGCGTCGGCAAGACGTACAAGATGCTCGACGACGCCCACACGATGCGCCAGCGCGGCATCGACGTCGTCGTCGCCTTCGTCGAGCCGCACGGGCGCGCGGAGACCGCCTCGAGGATCGGGGACCTCGACGTCGTCCCGCGCCGGACGGCCGACTACAAGGGGGCCACCCTCGAGGAGATGGACCTCGACGCCGTCCTCGCACGCCGACCCGAGGTCGCCGTCGTCGATGAGCTCGCACACACGAACGCGCCTGGCTCGAAGAACGAGAAGCGGTGGCAGGACGTCCTCGACCTCCTCGCCGCCGGGATCTCCGTCATGACGGCCGTGAACGTCCAGCATCTCGAGGGCGTGCAGGATGTCGTGAAGTCCGCGACGGGCCTGGAGGTCAGAGAGCGCGTCCCGGACCGCGTGATCCGCGAGGCGGACGCCGTCGTGAACGTGGATCTCCCGGGCCCGGAGCTGCGCGACCGCCTCAAGCAGGGGAAGATCTACCCGCCCGCGCAGGCGGCGCAGGCCCTCGAGAATTTCTTCCGCGAGGAGAATCTCCGCGCCCTTCGAGAGCTCGCTCTCCGCGAGACCGCCGAGAACGTCGACCACGGGTCGACGGCCGCGAGCTCGCTCGCGACGCCGGGCACGTTCGGCGCCGTCTCCCCCGCGCGCGTCGCCGTCGCGCTCCCGCTGGATCCCCTCGTCGCGCGCGCCCTCATCCGTCGCGGCTCGCGCATGGCGGGTCGCATGAACACGCGCTGGTACGCGCTCTACGTGAGGCGGAAGAGAGACCGGCCCGAGAATCTCTCCGCAAAGGAGCACCGCGAGCTCACGGAGAACATCCAGCTCGCGATCTCCCTGGGAGCCACCATCATCTACCGCGAGTCGGAAGACGTCGCGAAGGCCCTGCTCGACTTCGCGCGCGAGGAGAAGGTCGGGGTCCTCGTCCTGGGCAGACCGACGCGCACCGGGCTGAAGGGACGGCTAGCGCCGGGAATCGTCTCCCGCATACTCGAGAGCGCCCGGGGAATAGACGTCTTGGTCGTCGACATCGACCGGGAGACGGCTGTGTGAGGAGCGGGCCCGCCGCCGCGGGCCTCTAGACCGCGGCCCGCACCGGCAGGACGATCGCCTGCACGCCCTCGAACTGGAGCCGGCGCTGGATCGCCATCGCGGTTTCGTTGTGGAGGAGGCGGTGGTACCAGTCTTCCTTCTTGAACACGAGCTTGCCGCTGAAGACGACCGAGCGCGGGAACTCGTCGCGGAGCTGCTTGCAGATCTTCACGACCTCGTCCACCGCTTCCGTCGCGGTCGCCATCCGGTAGCCCGCGTTCCAGCCCTTCTCCCGACACCAGGCGACGTACTTTTCCAGATTCTGCCGGACGTCCACTTCGAGATGCCCCAGCTCGTCGCTGCCCTTGAAGTTACCGGAGTCGACGACGGCCACGGACACGAAAACGAAGTTCTTGTAGTAGTTCGGGAACAACGTGTGGATGCTCAGGATCTGGTGTATCCCGTAGCCGGAAAAGCGGTCCACCGTGAGGATCGCGGTCGGCAGCTTGTGGTCGAGCGCGTCGACACAGGTGTCTGCGACCGGAACGGGCGCGACCGGCACGAGGACGTCGTCGAGGCGCTTGAGGTCCCGTTTCACGCTCTCGTAGTGCCGCCGGATCAGGAAGCACACGCCGATCGTCGCGCTCGTCACGAGCGACGTCATCCAGCCGCCCTCCGCGAACTTCTCGTAAAGCGTCACGCCCAGGATCGTCACGCACATGACGAGCCCGGTGCCGTGGATCGCGAGCAGACCCTTCCAGCGCGGCTCGTTGTGCCGCTCCACGATCCAATGACGCGTCATGCCGAGCTCGGTCAGCGAGAACGTGATGAAGACGTTGATCGAGTACATGACGACGAGCATCGTGATGGCGCCGCGCGTGTAGAGGAGGGCCGCGATCGCCGCGAGGCCCATCAGGAACACCCCGTTCTTCGTGACGAGCCGGTCGGAGAGCTGCGAGAAGCGGTGCGGGACCCACGAATCGATCGCCATGTTGCCGAGAACGCGCGGGCCGTCGAGGAATCCCGCCTGGGCCGCGACGACGAGAAGCGCCGCCTCGGAGGCGAGGAGGATCAGGACGAAAAGGGTGCCGGCGCCAAAGCTGCCGACGTGCCAACGCCCGAAGAGCGCGTCGAAGAGCACCCAGTTCATCGTCTTTCCTTCGGCGGGACGCGCGCCGACGAGAAGATAGCCGAACAGGATGCCGCCCGCCGTGAAGGCGAGCGACGCGGCCATCATCGCCATGGTCCTCTTGCCGGTCCGGACGCGCGGCTCGCGCAGGATCGAGACCCCGTTCGAGACGGCTTCGATTCCCGTGTACGTGCCGCCGCCCAGCGAATAGGCGCGAAGAAGGATGAACGCGAGCGGCCAGAAACCCATGGTCGATACCGACGCGTGGAAGTCGCGGGTGGCTCCGGCGAACACCGTCGGAAGGCCCGAAGCGTGGGTCGCGAGAGCGTAGAGGATCGAGAAGGCGTGCGTGCCGACGAAGATCAGGAAGATCGGCGCGAGGACCGTGACCGACTCCTTGACACCCCGGAGGTTCAGGACGATCAGAAAGACGAGGACGACGATCTCGGCCGGCAGCTTGTAGCGAAACATCCCGGGCTCGAGGAAGTTCCAGATCTGGTCGCAGGCCGAGGCGATGGACACCGTGATCGTGAGGACGTAGTCGACGAGGAGGGCGCAGCCCGACACCACGCCCACCCTCGGTCCAAGGAGCTTGGTCGCGACGAGATATCCGCCTCCTCCGCCCGGGAAGTGCTGGATGACGTTCGAGTACGCGATCGAGATGACTGCGATCGTGATGGCCGTCATCGCGACGAGGACGATCGCCAGCGAGCGGTGGGTCCCGAGGGCCCGGAAAGCCTCGTCCGGGCCGTATGCGGAGGACGAGAGCCCGTCGGCCCCGAGACCGACCCACGCGAGGAACGCCACGAGGGATACCCGATGGAAAACGTGCGGATCCCGCACATCGCGAGGCTTTCCCAGGAGAACCTGGGAGATCTTGCTGGGCTGGGGCATCGCGGCGGCGACTTGCGCCGTGGAAAGTCTAGGGACCGGAAGGCGGGGTCACCGCGACCTTTAGAACTTCTTTAGGTCTTTCTCCGGACTTCCTTGGCCGCCGGGCGCGAGGCTTCAAACGTGGAAGAGAATCGGACCGGGCCGCGCTCCCCCGCCGCTTTCCTCGGACTCCTGGCGATGTCGCTCCTCGTTCTCTGCGGGGGCGCACTCCTCGCGGCTTCCTTCGAGGGTGCGCTCCGACCCGTGCTCGGAGTCGCTGGTTTCGCAGGCTTCGTGCTCCTCTCCGCACGGGCACTGCGCGGGATCGTGCTTCGGGGAGCGCTGATCGAAGGACCGTCGGGGCCCGACGGCGAGGCCATCCACGTGTGGAGCGCGTTCCGGGCGCAGAGCCGCCCTACACTGCCGCCCGGACCGGCAGGACGATCGCCTGCACGCCCTCGAACTGGAGCTTCCGCTGAATCGACATCGCCGTCTCGTTGTGGAGAAGGCGGTGGTACCACTCCTCCCTCTCGAATACGAGCTTGCCGCTGAACACGACCGAACGCGGAAACTCCTGGCGAAGCTCCTTGCAGATCTCGACGACCTTCTCGACGGCTTCCGTGCCAATCGCGAGCTTGTATCCGGCGTTCCATCCCTGAGCACGGCACCACGCGACGTACTTCTCGAGGTTCTCCCGGGCGTTCGCCTCGAGGTGCCCCATCTCGTCGCTCCCCTTGAAGTTACCGGAGTCCACGACGGCCACCGACACGAAGACGAAGTTCTTGTAGTAGTTCGGGAACAGCGTGTGGATGCTCAGGATCTGGTGGATCCCGTAGCCGGAGAACCGGTCCACGGTCAGGATCGCGGTCGGCAGCTTGTGGTCCAGCTGCTCGAGGGCGTTCTGAGCGACCGGGACGGGCTGGACGGGCACGAGGACGTCG
>DATIFW010000260.1:0-17560 GCA_035455045.1 Thermoanaerobaculia bacterium
CGCAGGCGCGGCAGCCGACGCAGCGCGTCGTGTCCACGAGCACGCCGCGGGCGCCGCGCGCCGCCGGCACGGCGGAGGCGCGCGACGTCGCGGCGACCCCGGCGACCCCCGCCGTTCCGGCCGCGGCCGCGAGCTTGAAGAGAGTGCGGCGATTCAGGTTCATCGCGGCCTCCCTCAGGCCCGGGCCGCGCGGCCCAGGGCGCGGTCGTTCAGGAACAGGAGGAGGACGAACAGGAGCGCGAGGGGAACCGTGGCGATCATGGGACCTCCCTCCCGGAGCCCTCCGCCGCCACGGCGGGCGACTCCGTGTACGCGACGTCCGTCCCGAGCCGCCTCACGGCCTCCTGATAAAGGGGGCAGTCCACATACTGGGTCGCCTGGCAGGGCCGGGCCGACACGAGGTGGTCGAGAGGCAGCATCTTTTTCGTCGGGCAGGCGTCGCAATAAAGCATCACGACTTCCTTGAGGAGCGGGCAGGTGTCTGGGGTCTTCTGGGCTTCTCTCATGGCGACACCAGTCACAGCGCAAGGCCCGAGCCACCTCACGTCAGCCGAGGGCGATGGGGTGTCAGGTGCTTGTAAGGAAAGGGCTTGTGCAGCTCCCGGAAGGCTCGCCCCGGGACCCGGAGGTGTTCACTTCCTCAACGGGGCGTTGTCTTTCTCAACTCTCCGTTGCGGGCTCGAAAACGCCGTCATCCGCGCGCTTCAGGCCGAGCTTGTGGATCTTGTTGTAGAGGGTGACGCGGTCGATGTCGAGGATGCGCGCGGCCTGCGTCACGTTTCCGGCCGTGTTCTTGAGAACCGCGGCGATGTGCTGCCGCTCGATCTCCGCGAGCGAGGCGGGATGCGCCGGAACCTCCTCCCCTCGGAGCGTGAGGCCGAGGTCGGAAGGCAAGAGGAGCGGCCCGCGCGAGACCACGATGCCGCGCTCGAGGACGTTGCGCAGCTCGCGCACGTTGCCCGGCCACGAGTGCGCGAGGAGGAGCGCCATCGCCTCCGGCGACACGCCCTCGACCGGCTTCTTCAGCTCGACGGCGAGCTGCTCGAGGAGGCGGTCCACGAGGGGCGGAATGTCCTCCTTCCGCTCGCGCAGCGGCGCGAGCGTGAGCGTGATGACGTTCAGGCGGTAGTAGAGATCCTGGCGGAAGCGGCCGTCGGCGACGGCCTTCGGGAGGTCTCGGTTCGTGGCCGCGATGATGCGCACGTCCACGGGGATGGACTCCGTCCCCCCGACGCGCGTGACGCGGCGCGCCTCGAGGACGCGCAGGAGGTCGAGCTGCAGCTTCGGACTGATGTCGCCGATCTCGTCGAGGAAGAGCGTGCCCCCGTTCGCGGCGACGAACCTGCCTTCCCGGCGCTGGGCGGCGCCCGTGAAGGACCCCTTCTCGTAGCCGAAGAGCTCGGATTCGAGGAGCGTCTCGGTGAGCGCGGCGCACGACATCGCGACGAAGGGCTTGTCGTGACGCGGGCTTTCGGCGTGGACGGCACGGGCGAGGAGCTCCTTGCCCGTGCCGCTTTCCCCGAGGATGAGGATCGTCGAGGGGCTTTGGGCCGCCGTGCGGGCGAGCTCGAGCGTGCCCTGCATGGCGGCCGATTTCGTCACGAGGTCGTGGAACTCGTACTCGCGCTTGAGCGCCTTCCTCAGGATGACGTTCTCCCTCACGAGCGCCTGCTGCGCGACGATCTTCTCGACCATGAGGCTGACCTCCTCCGGGTCGAACGGCTTGACGATGTAGTCGAACGCGCCGAGCTTCATCGCGTTCACCGCCGTGTCCACCGTCGCGTACGCCGTCATGATCACGACGGCGGTCTCGGGGTTCTTCGCCTTCACGCGCCGGAGGACCTCGAGGCCGTCGATCCCGGGCATCTTCAGGTCGACGAGGAGGATCGACCACGGCGCCTCGTCCACGGCCTTGAGGCCCTCGAGGCCGTCCGCGGCCGTCCCGATCGTGTAGCCGTCCTTCTCGAGCCAGCCCGAGAGGGACTCGCGCACGATCTCCTCGTCATCGATCAGCAGGATCCGCGTGTTCTTCTTGCTCATGGAAGTCTCCGATCTCGTCGGCGTTCTCGAGGAAGAGGGCCCGGCACGTCTCGCAGAGATCCGGCCGCTTGGCGTCCACGTCTTTCAGGGTCGAGGAGCGGGCCATCGCGCAGCGCGCGTCCCGGCAGTGCAGGAGGCCGAACGTGTGCCCGAGCTCGTGCACGGCTTCGGTCCTGAGGCGCACCCCGAGCCGGGCGGACTCGCCCGGGAGGCCGATCCCGGTCAGGCGGGCGGTCGACACGACGGCCGCCCGGCCCTTGAGCTGCGCCTCGCCGAAGACGAACGTCAGGACCGGGATGAAGAGGTCGGCGTCCGTCAGGCCGAGGATGCGCGCGGCCTGCCGCGGCCGCCGCGAGGCGAGCCACAGGAGCGTGCGATGCGAGGAGTGCTGGTTGCGGCGGGCGTCGAACGTATCGTCGGGCCTCGCCTCCGCGAGCTCGAGCCGGGCGGGAGCCCGGAACACGCGCTCCACGTGCGCCCGCACGCTCTCCAGGAGCTGCTCGTCGGCGTCTGCCGTTCCGATCCACCACAGGGCGACCTCGCTCACGTCGCCGCGGCCGCGGCGCCCGAGCCGCCGTCCTCGGAGAGCGGGAGGCGGATCGTCATCGTCGTTCCCTGTCCGACGCGGCTCTCCACCTGCATCGATCCGCCGTGCTTCTCGACGATGCCGTACACGACGGACAGGCCGAGGCCGGTCCCCTTCTCCTTCGTCGTGAAGAAGGGGTCGAAGATGCGCGAGACGAGCTCGGGTGCGATGCCGGCGCCCGTGTCGGTCACCGAGATGTCCACCTCGCGGCTGCCGGAGTAGAAGTGGGACTTGAGCGTCAGCGTGCCGCCCTGGGGCATCGCGTCGCACGCGTTGAGGAGGACGTTCATGAACGCCTGCCTCAGCTGTCCGAAGTCGGCGTTCACGGTGCCCCTGCCCTCGAGCTTCTTCACGACCGTGATGCCCTGGAGCTGCATCTTGTGCTGGGCGAGAGAAAGCGCCTCCTCAAGTGCACGTAGCGGATCGACGACGCGCAGGTCGAGAGGCCGTGCGCGGGCGAAATCGAGGAGATTGCGCACGATCACGGTGCAGCGCTCGGTCTCGCGCTGGACGAGGGCCAGGTTCTTCAGGCAGGCCGCGCGCGTGGCCTCGTCCGGCGGCCCGCTCTCGAGCATGCGCGTCATGAGGCGCGCGAAGGTCAGGATGCCGGCGAGAGGATTGTTGATCTCGTGGGCGATGGACGCGGAGAGCTGACCCAGCGAGGCGAGCTTCTCGCTCCGCGCGAGGACCTCCTGCGCGCTCTTGAGCGCCGCCGTGCGGTCCTCGACCTGGTGCTCGAGGTCGTTCGTGAGGTTCTCGAGCTCCCGACGCGTCTTCGCGAGCGACGCGTTCATCTCGTTGAACGAGTTCGCGAGGATTCCGAGCTCGTCCGACGAGCGGACCGCGAGCGTCGCCGACAGGTCGCCGTGGCCGACGCGCTGCGTGGCCTCCACGAGCTCGGACACGGGGCGGAACACGATGCGCCGCGCGACGCCGTCGACGAGCGCCGCGAGGGCGATCACGGCGCGTAGCGCACCGCCCGCCATCCGCAGGGATTGCGCGCGCAGGCTCGCGTCGATGTCCTTCAGCGAGATGCCGACGTCCACGACGCCGAGCACGTGCTTCTCGGGAGGATGTGCGTGGCACGAGGCCGTTGAACAGGCGGATTCGTTGTAGATCGGCGTCACCATGCCGAGCACGCGGTGGCCGTTCGTCTGAAAGAGCCGGCTGCGCGCGGACGTCGTCGGCGCCACGAGCGGCTGGCCCGCCGCGTGGCACGCGGTGCACGCCTCGGCGTCCTTGTCGACGGAGCCTCCGATGTCGCGCGCGTCCGTCGAGAACATGACGCGGCCCTCCTTGTTGAGGACACGCACCTTCTCGACGCCCTCGAGGCGCCCGATGCTCTCCATGATCCGGTAGACGTCGTGCCGCTGGTCCTCGAGCATGAGATCCCGAGTGCTGGTCGCGATCGTGCTCGAAAACTGCGCCGCACCCCGGACGACCTCGCTGATGAGGTGAGCCCGCTGGGAGCGGATCGAAAGGAACGCGAACAGCGAGATCGTCGCGAGCGAGACCGCCGAAGCGGCGGCCGTCAGCTTGAACCCGAGATGCCGGTGGAACGGGATGCCGAACACGGCTTCCTCCAGCCTGAGCATCCGGCAACGCCGCGGCCCGTAAATCCCCCATTTGAACTATCGGGGGCTCCCGGAAGGCGTTTTCAACCCTCTTTTCGGGGAATCAGCATCCAGGAGAGGAGGGTCGACACGATCGACACGAGGAGCGCTCCGAGAAACGCCGGCACGAAGCCGTCCACGGCGAAGTCGATGCCCAGGCCGCGCCCCACCCAGGCTGCGAACATGAGCATCAAGGCGTTCACGACGAACGTGAACAACCCGAGCGTGAGCAGTATGATCGGACAGCTCACGAGCGTCAGAAAAGGCCTCACGAGAGCGTTCACCAGGCCGAACACGAGCGCCAGCGCCAGAACGGAACCGATTCCGCCCGCGTGGATTCCAGGCACGAAGGTGGCCGCAGCCCAGAGAGCAGCGGCGTTGATGAGGATGTGAAGGATGGTTCTCATGGAATCTTTCTGATATTCGGGGCTGCTGAAGCAGCCCCGATATTAGAAAAATCTTCTCCCGAATGTCTGATGTCAAGGGCGCGCTTTGCACGCCGCGCAGCGGTCGAAGACCCTTGACATCGGACATTCAGGGAATACGGTCCCTATACAATCGTATTCATGACCGAGCAAAAATATCGCCAGCGCGGCTACCGCGAGAGCGAGCGTTCGGGGAGCCGCGGCTCTTCCGGCCCCTCCGACAGGCCCGCACGGATGGAAGGCGCGCCGAAGGGGCGTGGCGCCGAGCGGAACCGGGACGAGGTGTTCCGCTGCAAGACCTGCAGCGAGAAGAACGATCCCGAGGTCCGGCCCGAGTCGGTCTGCAAGAAATGCGGCGCCGCGCTCCACGCCTGCGCGCAGTGCCGCTTCTTCGACGGCGCCGCGCACTGGCAGTGTCTGAAGGACATCCCCGCGCCGGTGCCGGCGAAATCGAAGGCGAACACCTGCACGTTCTACGCGCCGACGGTGTCGCTCGATCTCACCGGGACGAAGACCGCCGACTCCCCGGATCAGGCGCGGTCGGCGTTCGACCGTCTCTTCGGAAAGCGCTGACGTCCTCGTCCTGAGCGGCGGGCGCGCGTCCCGACGTCGACGAGCCCAGGGCGCCTCCGCGGGGCACGATTCGCGCGAGAACGACGGCGGGCGCCGCGTCGTGCGGCGCGATGCCGCGAGCGCAGCGCCACCCGGCCGCCCGGAGCTCCGCCAGGGCGGCCACGTCCGCGAGGTACCAGAACGGCCCGGCGGGCGGGGCGGCGAGGAGGTCCGCCGCGGTCGCGCGCGGCGCGATCCGGATCGGGACGCGCGGGTCGACCGGTCCCGAAAGGGCGTCGAACACGAAAGGGTGCGGGAGGATCTTCGGGTGGAGGATCGGTTCCCCTTCCGCGAGGGCCCGGACGAGCCGTGCGCTCAGCGTCTCCGTCGGGCAGAAGAACCGGACGACGAGCGGATCGTCCGGCCATCGGCAGAGGAACGGAACGCTCTCGACGGCGAGGACGAACGCGACGACGCCCGCCGCGCCGATCGGGGCGCGTGCGAGGCCCTTCGCTTCCAGAAGCGAGAGCCCCCGGAAGACGAGCCACCCCGCGGCGAGGAGGGCCGGAATGACGACGACGCAGCTGCGGATCATGTTCGGCGCTCCGCCGGGGTTGGAGAAGACCCCCGCGGCGAGGCTGCCGAGCAGGAGCGCGAAGAGCGCCCCGTCTCCCCGCGCGGCGCGAGCCGCCGAGAGGCCGAGGCCGAGGAGCGCCGCGACGCCGAGGAGCGGCGTGACCGCGGCGCGGCCGGGGAGGCCGTTCCGGGGGTTGGGATCGGAGGTCCAGAGGAGGACTCCCGAATACTGAACGGCGTTGGACAGCAGCGTCGCGGGGACACGCCAGGCGCCGGCGACGTCCGGTCCCCAGGCCCCGCGGACCCCCGATCCCACGGGGACGTCGAAGACCCGGCCTCCGACGCTCGACGGATGGGCGAGATAGCCCCGGGCGAACGGGGCGAAGGCGACGAGTGCCGCGAACCACGCTGCCGCGACGATCGGTCGCGATTCCCGGCGGCGCAGCGCGAAGAGAGAGAAGACCCCGAGCCCGGCCGCGACGCCCCACGACGACGCATGCGTGTGCAGCGAGAGCCCGAGGCAGGCTCCCGAAAGGAGCGCCAGCCCGGGAGAGCGAGTCCGCAGGGCCGCGAGAGCCGCCGCGACGGAGAAGAGGGCAAGCGCGATGAGCGCCGAGGCGATGTAGCTCCAGCGCGAGAAGATGAGGGGCCAGGCGGCGAGCGACACGAAGGAGACCCCGAGAAGGGCCGACGGAAGGCCGAAGACTTCGCGGGCGAGCCAGAACGATCCCGCGAGCGCGAGGCAGCCGGGAACGGCAGAGACGGCCAGAAAGCCGGTTTCCGCGCGGCCGAAGATCCGGAAGAGGCCGTCGTAGAAGTGGAGATTCAGGTACGAGACGAGCGTCCGGCTTCCGCCGGAGACAGGGTCGTCGAGGAGGGGAATGCCGCCGATCCACGGCACCCCGTCCGGACGGAGAAGCAGGGCGCGCGCTTCGAAGGGCGGGTCGACGAAGAGACCGGGCGGGATCTGGTCGGGAAACGCCCAGCGAAGCGCGATCCCGACGAGGACGGCGGCGATGGCGAGGCCGACGAGCAACGGCGAGGGCTTTCCTTCGGGAGGCTCCGGCAGGCCGGCGGCCCGCCGGAGAAGAAAGGCGGCGGCGAACCCGGCCGCGGCCGCGAGCGCGAGATTCTTCAGCCAGAGGAGGAGGACGAGAAGCCAGGTTTCCCGCGTGAAGAAAAGGAGCACGCCCCATCGGTCCCTTTCCGCCAGCAGCGCGAACGTCTGGACCGCCGCGAAGAGCCCGAAGAAAACGGCCGCCCTTCGCGGACGACTCAACGAAAGCTCGTGTGCGCGAGGGTATAGAGGATGAGCCCGAAGCATCCCGCGTTCAGAAGAAACGTCACGCCCGCCCCGATCCACAGACCCTTGAGGCATTCGTCCCGCCGCTGCTTCCTGTACGACAGCGCCTGAGGGATCACGTAGGCGAGCTGGGAGATCCCGATCCAGACCGGTCCTCCGACGAGCGTGAGCGGGATCTGCCAGAGGTGCAGGAGAAGCAGCCGGCGAACGCCCGTGCCGATCGTGTCCCTCGGAGGAGGGCCGGGGACGGGAGGCGCGGCCCCGGCCGGAGGAGGAGGCGGCGGCGGCGGAGACGGCGGGAGCGGCTCGGGAGGCGGAGGCGGGACGTCGTCGCTCATGCGGGAACCCCCACGCTTGGGGAGGCGGCGTCGACTCCGGCCCTGAGCGCGGCCAGCCGGACGGCGGCATCTCCGCGGTAGAAGAGGTTGTACGTGTCGAAGGGGACGATCCGCCCGTCGGGCTGCACCATGTGGATGCACGAGCGTTTCGCGACGCGCGTGTCGAACCCGTACGCGTCGAGGAACTGCACGACGAGGACGCGGAAGAGGTTCTCGTACGAAAGGCCTTTGGGCACGCCCACGCGCGGCAGGCAGCAGAGCAGCTCCTTCAGCGTGTCGGCGGCGGCCTCGGGCCCGACTCCCGTGGAAAACAGCTTCAGGGCGTGTCTCTTCACGGACTCGTCCTTCTCGTAGACGATCGTGTTGCGCGCCTCTTGGAGGAGCACCTCGGGATCGAGGAGGCCCGTGAGCGGAACGGTTCGACCCTCGACCTTGAGCGCGTAGGCCATGGCGAGAGCGTCGGGATTGCAGGGCACGGGGACGACGTCCTCGGGCCGGAAGACGTCGCACTGTTCGAGGAGGCGCCGCCGCACCTCGGTCAGCGTGAGCCGGTCGCGACCGGGCTCGACGCCCTCCGTGCGGCCCGCGACCTGCACCGGCTGGAGCGTGACGCCGCGGACGCAGCGCTGCGCGAGGGCAAACTTGACGAGCTTCCCGAGCTCGCCGTCGTTGAGGCCCTTCACGACGGTGACGACGAGCGTCGTCGAGAGGTTCAGCGCGTTGAGGCGTTCGAGCGCCTTGAGGCGCAGCTCGAGAAGCGGTGCGCCGCGCAGGACGCGGTTCGCGCCGTCCTCGAGCGAGTCGAACTGCAGGTACACCTCGAAGCCCGGCGCGTAGGACGCGAGGCGTTCCGCAAACGCGGCATCGCCGGCGATCCGGATCCCGTTCGTGTTGACCATGAGATGCCGGATCGGGCGGCGCCGCGCGGCGTCGAGGATCGCGAAGAAATCCGGATGGACCGTGGGCTCGCCGCCGGAGATCTGGACGACGTCGGGCTCCCCTTCGCCCTCGACGAGCGCGTCGAGCATCCTCTCGACCTCGCGAAGGGACCGCGCCTCCGTCCTCTCGGGCCCGCTCCCCGCGTAGCAGACGGGGCAGCGCAGGTTGCAGCGGTCGGTGATCTCGAGGAGGGCCAGACAGGAGTGCTGCATGTGGTCGGGGCACAGGCCGCAGTCGTACGGGCACCCCCAGCGCGTCGGCGTCGAAAAGCGCAGCGGAAGCTCGGGAGCCTTGAGGAAGAACTCGCGGGCCCGTCGCCAGTAGGCGACGTCGTCGGCGAGGAGGACCCGGGCCACCCCGTGCTCGGGACACCACTTCTCCATGACGACCGTATCGTCCGAAAGGAGGATCTTGGCCTCGACGCGCCTCAGGCACGTCGCGCAGACGGAGGTCGCCGTGTCGTAGAAGAGGTACGGCCGCGTGCGCCGCGCGTCCGCCATCACGGAGCCCGCTTTCCGCGCCTCAGGAACACCGCGGCATAGTACAAAAGCCCGGAGAAAGCGGCGATCTGGATCGCGGTGAGGAACCCGTAGAGATGAGGGCGCGGGAGTGCCGCCTCCGCGGCCGAGGCCACGGGCGCGAACGGCGGCTTCAGGAAGTCGGCCGTGACGCGAAAGGCGAGATACGCGGCCATGAAGACGCGGAACGTGTCGCCCGCCTGCGAAAGGGGCGGCTCGAGAGCCCGGACGAGGAGCGCAAGAACGAGGAGAAAAGCGATCTCGTAGAGCGGCGCCGGATGCCGGGGCACGCCGTCGCCGAAGTCGAAACCCCAGGGGAGCCGCGTGGGAGAGCCGAACGTCTCGTCGCCGAGGCCCGCGAAAAGGCACCCGACGCGCCCCACCGCGAGTCCGGCGAGGACCGGGAACGCGAAGAGGTCTCCCGTGGATTCGCGGATCCCCACGCGCACTTTCGCCGCCTCGACGCCGAGAACGCCGCCCAGGAGCCCGCCCACGATCGTCTTGCCGCCGAGGAGCGCCTCGGGGGACGGGAAGCTCGCGCGGACGAACTCCGGAAACTGGAGGAGAAAGACGAGCTTGCTGCCCGCCGCCGCCCCGAGGATCGCCCCGACGGCGATCCAGAAGCTTTCGCGCCGCCGGGCGAACGGCCTCTCCTCGCGCCGGAAGGCGCGCCGGAAGAGCGCGTACCCGACCCCGTACGCGAGGAGCTCGAAGAAAAAGTGAACGAGGGGAAAGCTCAGCTACAGCCGCTCGTCGCGCCGCAGTTCAGACACTTGTAGCAGGCGCCGTTGCGGACCATGAGGCTTCCGCACTCGTGGCAGCTCGGGGCGTCGGCGCTGTTCTCGAACGCGAGCTTGCCCGCGTGCGCGGGGGCCGGCGCGGCGAACCCGATGGCCCGCGGCTCGGCCACCTCCGGGGCCTGCGGCCTGGCGCTCGCGAGCGCCTGGAACGCGGCGGCCGCGGCGAGACCGGCCGTCGCCTCCGCGACGGGCGTCAGCGTGGCCTGGCTCTTCAGGTCGGCCGGCGCCGTGGAGGGGCCTCTCTCGTCGCGCGAGACGACGCCCGCCTTCTCCTTGAGGTCCGCCGTCAGGAATTTCGACGCGAGCCAGCGGAAGAGGTAGTCGACGAGGCTCTTCGCGATCGGGATCTCGGGGTTCTTCGTGTACCCGGACGGCTCGAAGCGCATGTGGCTGAACTTCTCGACGAGCGCCTCCAGCGGGACCCCGTACTGCAGGGTCAGCGAGATGGCGGTCGCGAACGAGTCCATGAGGCCGGAGATCGTGGAACCTTCCTTCGCCATCGTGAGGAAGATCTCGCCCGGCGTGCCGTCCTCGTACAGCCCGACCGTGATGTAGCCCTCGTGGCCCGCGACGGAGAACTTGTGCGTGATCGCGCGGCGCTCGTCCGGGAGCTTGTGCCGGCGCGGGATGTCGGACGCGGCCGGGGCGGCGGGGGCGACGGCCGGCATGCCCGGCGAGCTCGCCCTCAGGCCGCGATGCCCCTTCACGGCGTCGTCGTTCTTGCTCGCGGCCGTGTTCAACGGCTGCGTGCGCTTGCAGCCGTCGCGGTAGATCGCGATGGCCTTCAGCCCCATCTTCCAGCCCTGCATGTAGACGTCCGCGATCTCCTCGACCGTCGCGTCGTTCGGCATGTTCACGGTCTTGCTGATCGCGCCCGAGAGGAAGGGCTGGACGGCCGACATCATCCGGACGTGGCCCATGGGGGCGATCGAGCGCGTGCCGCCGAGCGCCTTGAACGCGCAGTCGAAGACCGGGAGATGCTCGGGCTTGAGCGCGGGGGCGCCCTCGATCGTGCCCTTCTCGTCGATGTAGGTCACGATCGCGTGCATCTCGGCGTCCGAGTAGCCGAGACGGGTCAGCGCGTGCGGGACGGTCTGGTTGACGATCTTGATCGTTCCGCCGCCGACGAGCTTCTTGTACTTGACGAGCGCGAGGTCGGGCTCCACGCCCGTCGTGTCGCAGTCCATCATGAAGCCGATCGTGCCCGTGGGCGCGAGCACGGTGGCCTGGGCGTTCCGGAAGCCGTGCTGCCGCCCCGACTCGAGCGTCAGATCCCACACCGCTCGCTGCGCCTGGAGAAGGTCCTTCGGGACGCCGCTCTTCTCGACGGCATAGGCGGCATCGCGATGCATCGAAATGACCTCGAGGAAGGCGTCGCGGTTCGGCGGATAGCCGGCGAACGGCCCCATCTCGGCGGCGATCTTCGCGGACGTGAGGTAGGCCTGTCCGTGCATGAGACTCGTGACGGCGGCCGCGTAGTTCCGGCCCTCGTCGCTGTCGTAGGGGAGGCCGTTGAACATGAGAAGCGCGCCGAGGTTCGCGTACCCGAGGCCGATCGGGCGGAACGCGTGCGAGTTCTTCTCGATCGCATTCGTCGGATACGAGGCTTCCGAGACGAGCATCTCCTGCGCCGCGAACACGACGTCCACCGCGTGCTGGAACTTCTCGATCTCGAAACCCCCGTCCTCGCGCGCGAACTTCATGAGATTCAGGGAGGCGAGGTTGCAGGCCGAGTCGTCGATGAACATGTATTCCGAGCAGGGGTTCGACGCGTTGATCCGGTGCGTCGCCTTGCACGGGTTCCACTTGTTGATGAGCGTGTCGTACTGCATGCCGGGGTCCCCGCAGACCCAGGCCGACTCGGCCATCTTCATGAGGAGCTCTTTCGCGTCGAAGGTCCCCATGGGCTCGCCCGTCGTGACGGCCTTCGTCGTGTGCGTGCCGCCCGACTCGACGGCCTTCATGAACTCGTCCGTGACCCTCACGGAGTGGTTCGCGTTCTGGAAGGCGATGTTCGCGTACACCTCGCCGTTGAACGAGCCGTCCCAGCCGGAGTCGATGAGGTCCCAGGCCTTCTTCTCCTCCCGCTCCTTGCAGAGGATGAACTCCTCGATGTCGGGGTGGTCGACGTTGAGAATGACCATCTTCGCGGCGCGGCGCGTCTTGCCGCCCGACTTGATCGCGCCGGCGAAGCTGTCGAAGCCCTTCATGAAGGAGACGGGGCCGGACGCGATGCCGCCCGAGGAGAGCGACTCCGTCGACGAGCGGAGGGTGGAGAGGTTCGAGCCGGTGCCCGACCCGAACTTGAAGAGCATGCCTTCCGTCTTGGCGAGGTCGAGGATCGAGGACATCGAGTCGCCGACCGAGTTGATGAAGCACGCCGACGCCTGCGGCTTCGTCTCGACGCCGACGTTGAACCAGACGGGCGAGTTGAAGCTCGCCGCCTGGTTCACGAGGATGTGGGCGAGCTCGTCCGAGAACGTGTCGCGGTCGGCCGCGGTGCGGAAGTACCCGTTCTTCTGTCCGAATCCCGTGATCGTGGCTACGACGCGGCCGATGAGCTGCTTCACCGAGCGCTCGCGCTGCGGCGTCCCCGGCTTCCCGTGAAAGTACTTCTGCGCGACGATGTTCGTCGCCGTCATCGACCAGGCCTTCGGGACCTCGACGTCCTTCTGCTCGAAGAAGACCTCGCCCTTCTCGTTCGTGATCGCCGCCGTGCGGAGCTCCCACTCCAGCGCGTCGAACGGCGGCGTGACGCCGTCGGTGAAGAGTCGCCGGAAGGTGAGGCCGATGAGGCCCGTCCGGGAGCGTCCGGCCGCCGCTTTCTCGGCCGGGGCTCCGGCCGCTGCCGGGCGCGTCTCTCGTCCGTTCGAGGTGCTCATGCTTGAGAAAACCTCCCTTTTCCTCGCCTTCCTTCCCGCGAAGACGAAACTACCCCTTCTGCCAGCAACCTGGCCTTTTTTCGCTTTTCCGCGCTCTCGGCTTTGGCCTCGGCTCGGTCTCGCGTCCGGCGTATGGGGCTGTCTCACAAGGTAATTCCCGCCCTTCCCTTTTTCAAGGGAAAAACGCTACCGCTTGTGCTTTTTCTTCCCGGGTCCACTAGATGGTGGGGGTGCCCGCCTTCCCCAGCCGGGCTGCCGATCGCAGGGGATCGCGTTTGACTTCGAGGGCTTCGGCCCCCAAGATCCGTTCTCAACGAGCGGCGTCTCGCCGCGGGAGGGTTCCATGTCCAGCGCTACCGAGACCGCGGCCACACAGGTCACGTCGCCGTCCGTCTTCATCCTCAACGTCACCGACCGCGCGGTGGACAAGGTCAAGGATTTCGCGGCGAAAATGCCGGACGCGGCGGGCAAGGCACTGCGGGTCTTCATCCAGGGCGGCGGCTGCTCGGGGTTTCAATACGGCTTCACGTTCGACGAGAAGCGCCCGACGGACCACGTTCTCGCCGTGCGCGACATCGAGGTCATCGTCGACCCGCAGAGCGCGCTGAAGCTGCACGGCTCCACGGTGGACTTCATCGAGGACATGCGCGGCGCCGGCTTCTCGGTCGAGAACCCGAACGCGACCGGCGGGAGCTGCGGCTGCGGAAAATCCTTCAGCTGAGTTTCCGGCTGAGTCCAACAGAATTCTTTTCTGATATGCGACGGCTGCTGGTGCAGCCGCCGATAGCAGGAAATCTGGTCGCCGGAAGGCGGCTGTCAAGGGTCTCCGACCGCGAGGCGGCGCGCGCAGCGCGCCCTTGACACCCGACCTCCGGCGATCTAAGCAGAAATCTCCCGGCGCTCTTTAGTGAGCCTCGCCCCCGCTATAGTCCCGTCGTGCCTGCGCGCCAGCCCGTTCTCTTCATCGTCTTCCTGACGGTCTTCATCGACCTCCTCGGCTTCGGGATCGTGATCCCGTTGCTGCCGCTCTACGCCGAGAGATATCACCCGTCCCCGGTCGCGTTCGGGCTCCTCATGTCGAGCTACTCGGCGATGCAGTTCCTGTGCGCGCCTGTTCTCGGACGCCTCTCGGACCGCTTCGGCCGGCGCCCGGTCCTCCTCGTCTCCCTGGCGGGCACCGTCGTCGGCTATCTGCTCTTCGCGTTCGCGCGCTCGTTGCCGGTGCTCTTCGCGTCCCGCCTCCTCGACGGGGCCACCGGCGGCAACATCGGCACCGCCCACGCCGTCATCGCCGATACGACGACGCCCGAGGAACGCGCCCGCGGGATGGGCCTCGTGGGAATGGCCTTCGGGCTCGGGTTCATCTTCGGGCCCGCCATCGCTGGTTTCACGGTCGGTCTCGGCCAGAGCGCCCCCGGCCTCGCGGCGGCGTCGCTCTCGTTCGCCGCGTTCGTCTGGGCCTTTCTCAAGCTGCCCGAGACGCGCCCCGAAGGGGGAAGCGGCGCGCGCTTCTCCTTCTTCTCGTTCGCGGCGCTCGGGCGCGCGTTCCGCCGGCCGGAGATCGGCGCCCTCATGCTTCTCGCGCTCGTGACGACGACCGCCTTCGCGACGTTCGAGGCCACGTTCGCTCAGTTCGTGTCGTTGCGCCTCGGCGCCGGCGCCGCCACCGTCGCGTGGTTCTTCGTCTTCATCGGGGTGTGCTCGGCCCTCGTGCAGGGGGTGCTCGTGCGCCGTCTCGTGGCGCGCGTCGGGGAGGCGCGTCTCGTGGTCTTCGGGGCCGTGCTCCTGATCTTGGGCTTCGTGGGTCTGAGGGCCGTGGACTCGGTTCCGGTCCTGCTCCTCGTGATCGCCGTGATCGCCCTCGGGATCGGCGTCACGACGCCGACGCTCTCGTCTCTCGTCAGCCGGCGGTCGACCGCGGGGGAGCAGGGAGAGATCCTCGGGGCGTACCAGTCGATGGGCTCTTTGGGTCGCGTTTTCGGCCCGTTCGGAAGCGAGAACCTGTACTTCAGGATCGGGCCCGACTGGCCGCACTGGGCCGCGGCCGCGCTCGAGGCCGCCGCACTCTTTCTTTCCGCGGCGGGACTCCTGAGAGAGAATGGCCGGAGCTCGCCCGCACCGGGCGCGGGCCTCGTCACATGACACCGCCGGCACAGACCATCCACACCCTCCTTCGCGACTGCGGGGCGATCCGCATTCCGAGCGGAGAGCCCGCCACGCTGGCGGCCGGCACGCCCGTCTATCTCACGCAGTCGCTCGGAGGCGCGTTCACCGTGCAGGCCCCCACGCTCGGCGGCCTCTTCCGGATCGCCGGGTCGGACGCCGACGCCCTCGGTCTCGCGCCGCTCGTCGGCGACGCGGCGGGACGCCCCGCGGCGTCCGGACCCGTGGACGAAGCGGCCGTGTGGGAGCGCCTTCGCACCGTGTACGACCCCGAGATCCCCGTGAACATCGTGGACCTCGGTCTCGTGTACGACCTTCGCATCCTTCCCGCGGCGGCCGCGGGGGAGCGCGTCGAGGTGAAGATGACGCTCACGGCCCCGGGCTGCGGCATGGGCGGCGCGATCGCCGCCGATGCGCACGCGAAGATCGCGTCGGTGCCGGGCGTCGCCGAAGCGGAGGTCACGGTCGTGTGGGACCCGCCCTGGAGCGCGGAAATGATGACGCCCGAGGGGAAGCGGCTTCTCGGGATCGCCTGACCTACTGGAGCCTCACGCTCTCCGGGGGCTCACCTTGACGGCGGTTCCACATCCGCCGTCCCCCCGGACCCCCAGGTCGCGTTCGCATTACTGGAGTCTCACTCTTCCTGCAAACCCCTCTTCATAGCCGTGGAAGAACTCGAGGGACTCTTCGGGCCACTTCCAGCAGTAGTAGCCCGCGCCCGAGTCGAAATCCACGAGCCACGGCCCCTTCACCTCGATTCCGAGCTCCTCGATCCCGTTCGCCCATTCGGCGAGCGTTTCGGCCACGGCCCGCTCGGTCCGCGCCCCGCTTGCCTCGGACCCGCCGTCGGAAGGGATCGCGAGCTGCGAAAGGGCTTCGACAGCCCGACGCGTCCGCTCCCGCACTTCAGGCAGGAGAGCTCGGGCTTCCTCGAACGTGAACGTCTTCCGCGGGGGGTCGCCCACCCCGCGAGGATAACGCGTCCCAAGCCCTATGATGCGCCGCGTGAAAGCGCTCGCGAGAGGCGAGGCGGAAGTCGAGGCCGGCGCGGTCCGCCTCCGCCGCGAGATCCATGCCCGGCCGGAGACCGCTTTCGAGGAGATCGAGACGGGCCGCCTCGTCGCGGCTCGCATGCGCGCACGCTCTCTCGCCGTGCGCACGGGCCTCGGGAGGACCGGCGTTCAGGCGGTCCTCGACACGGGGCGGCCCGGAAGGACCGTCCTCCTCAGGGCCGACATGGACGCGCTTCCCCTCGCCGAGAAGACCGGCCTCGCCTTCGCGGCGACGAACGGAAAGATGCACGCATGCGGGCACGACGGGCACGTGGCGGCGCTCGACGCCGCGGCGGACCTCCTGGTTCTCGACCCGCCGGCGAAGGGGCGCGTCGTCTTCGCATTTCAGCCGGGAGAAGAAGGCGCCGGCGGCGCGCAGGCCATGATCGCCGACGGCATTCTCGACGACCCACGTCCCGACGCGGTCTTCGGCGTGCACCTGTGGACGGCTTTGCCGCTCGGCCAGGTCGGCGTCTCGCGCGACGCCATGATGGCCGCCGTGGACGAGTTCTCCATCGACGTGACGAGTCCCGGCGGCCACGCGGCCTCGCCCCACGAGACCCGGGACACGATCGTGGCGGCCGCCCACGTCGTCACCGCGCTCCAGACGATCGTCGCGCGGCGGCTCTCGCCGCTCCTGCCGGCGATCGTTTCCGTGACGTCGATGCACGGGGGCTCGGCGTTCAACATCCTCCCCGAGGCCGTCGCGCTCCGCGGCACGTGCCGGTGGTTCGACGCCGAGGTCGCCGATCGCCTCCCGTCCCTCGTCCGCGAGGTCGCGGACCACGCAGCGCGATCGCTCGGGTGCGAAGCGAAGACGGTGTACCGGACCATCACCCCGGCGGTCGTGAACCACCCGCGCGAGGCCGAGCGCGTTCGGCGCGTGGCCGAGACTCTCTTTCCGCGCACGTCCTCGGCGCGCGTCACGACGTGCCGGACGATGGGAGGCGAGGACTTCAGCGAGTTCCTGCTGCGCATTCCGGGCGCGTTCGCGTTCGTCGGGGCGGCCACGGCCGCCTCTCCGCACGGCCCGCACCACGCGCCCGACTTCGACTTCGACGAGCGCGCGCTGCCGCACGCCGCGCTCCTTTACGCGGGCTTCGCGCGCGACGTCCTCGCCGACTGAGGCCCGAAGCGCTGACGCGTGGCCTTCGCCCTCGTCCTCTACGGCGCCGCCGTCCTCCTCGTCGGCCTCTTTTCGGCGCGAGACGCCTCACGCTCCCAGGACTCCTTCCTCGTGGCGGACCGCGGCCTCGGCGCCTTCACGGCGTGGGCGGCCCTCTCCTCCACGGTGATCGGGGGGTCCACGACCCTCGTCCTCGCCGCCCTCGTCGCACGGGTGGGCCTTCCGGCGCTCTGGCTCGACCTCTCGGGGGCGCTCGGCCTCCTCGCCCTCGGCCTCTTCTTCGCGCCCCGGGTGCGCGCGACGGGCGCGACGACGATCGCCGAGATCGTCGGAAGGACGTACGGGAAAGGTGTGCGCCGGATCGCCGCCTTTCTCGTCGTCCTCGCGGAGATCGTCTGGTTCGCGCTCCTGACCGAGGCCACCCAGACCGTCGTCGTCGCGACGACGCCGTGGGACCCCGTGCGCGTCCTCGTCGTCACGGCGGCTCTTTTCGTCGCGTACACGGCGCTCGGCGGCCAGCGCGCCGTCGTGAGGACGGATCTCCTTCAGTTCGGAATCATGGTGGCGGGCCTCCTCGCCGTAGCCCTTCCTCTCGCCCTCTCTTCTCTCGCCGCGGCCAACGCGCCGGCGGCGCTTCTCCACTTTCC
>DATIFW010000261.1:0-9334 GCA_035455045.1 Thermoanaerobaculia bacterium
GCCGCCGGCCGCACGGCCGAGGCCTGGCAGCTCCTTCTCCGCGCGCTCCAGAACGCGGGGCCCGCGGCCGACACCCGCGTCATGCGCTTCGTCGAAGACGAGGCGCGGGCGTTGGGGCCGAACCCGGGCCCGGACGCGGAATGGGTGATGGGGCTCGCGTTCGGCGATGCGCGCGGCGAGCTCCGGTCCGAGCTGGACAAAGCGCAGGAAAGGGCCCCGCGCTCCCCGCGCCTCCGGGAAGCGCGCGCGCTCGCCGAAGGTCGTTAGGAGCAAGAGCGATGCGCTACCTCGGATTTCTCGTCGTCCCGTTCCTCGTCCTGGGTTTTCACGCCGCGGCCCAGGACATCCCTCCCGCCGAGGAGCAGGCGAAGGCGGCACTCGAGAAGTCGCCGCGGCATGGCGAATGGATCGACGTGAGCATGCCGTCGGGCGGAGCGCTGATCAAGACCTGGGTCGTCTATCCGGAGCGGAAGGAGAAGGCAGGCGTCGTCCTCGTCATCCACGAGATCTTCGGCCTTTCCGACTGGATTCGCGGCGTCGCGGACCAGCTCGCGAAGGACGGCTTCATCGCCGTCGCCCCCGACCTCCTGTCCGGCAAAGGTCCGGGCGGCGGCGGAACGGAATCCGCGGCGAGCCGGGACGAAGTCGTCAAGCTCGTTCGGACCCTCACGCCGGAGGAGACGAACGCGCGCCTCAACGCGGTGCGCGAGTGGGCGATCAGGCTGCCTGCGGCGAACGGAAAGAGCGCAACGATCGGCTTCTGCTGGGGAGGCACCGCGAGCTTCGCCTACGCGGCGGCACAGCCGCTCTTGAACGCGGCCGCCGTCTATTACGGGACCGCGCCGGCGGCCGAGGCCCTCGCCGCGATCAAGGCGCCCGTCCTCGGGAATTACGGCGGCGACGACGCGCGCGTCACGGCCACCGTCGCCCCGACGGAAGCCGCCATGAAGAAGGCAGGCAAGACATACGAGCCGCACGTCCACGACGGAGCGGGCCACGGGTTCCTCCGCCAGCAGGCGGGCAAGGAAGGCGCGAATCTGAAGGCGGCACGCGCCGCGTGGCCCCGGACGGTCGCGTTCCTGAAAGACGCCCTGAAGTGAAGGCCGCGCCTCAGTTTCGGTCTCTCGTCGTGCGGTGAGCCGCGGCGGCTCAAACGCACTTCCAGACGTCAACCAATGCGTGCCGCCGTGGCCTCCGGACCGTTCGACGCTCTACTGGGCGGGCGAGATGAGCTGCTCGATGACCTCGTGGAAGGGCGGAACCTAGGCCGCAGAGTGGGTCAGCTCCTCGTCGTCATGACGTGCGGAGCGGCTTTCTACGGAGCCGTCCTCGGGTTTTGGCGGGCGCCCATCCAGGCGCTCTACGCTGCCATGAAGCTCCCTCTCGTGATGGTCGTGACGTCCTGCCTCACGATGGTCTTCAACTGGATGCTGGCCACCCTCATGGGCACGCGAATGACTCTTGGGCAGGTCACGGCGCTCACGTTCCTCGCTTTGGCAACGGCTTCTCTCGTTCTCGCGTCGCTCGCTCCGGTGGCGCTCATCTTTACCTTGTCGGCGCCCGAGCCTTCGACCGACGCGCGAACAGCCCACAACCTGCTCTATCTCTTCCATACGCTCTTCATCGCAGGTGCCGGCCTGGCCGGGACCGCAAGGGTGAAGGGCCCCCTGGACAGGATCTGTCGCGATCCCGCACGGAGCCGGAAGATTCATTACGCATGGATCCTGACATTCGCCTTCGTCGGAGGCGAGGTCGCCTGGGCGCTACGACCGTTCGTGGGAAGCGTGTTCTTTCCGGTCGTGTTCCTGCGCGGCGACGCCTTCCACGGAAACATGTACGAGTTCATCTTCAGCGATATCCTCCCGCACCTTCTTCGCTGGAATTGAGAGGAAGACCATGGATGAGAGGTCACCCGACGCCCTCGTGAACAAGGAAGACATCGGCTCCGCTCTCCCGGTGTCAATACCCTCCGCGCCATCTGGCATCGGGCCGGCCTTGGCGGAGCTCCTGAAGCATCCACTCTGGGCGATCACGCGGCTGGAGTCGGGTGGACCAATCCTGCCGTCGCTGCGGCTTCTGACCGGGGGAGCAGTCTGCTTCGTCGCATATGGGGCTGCGGCGGGATTCTTTCAAGGCGGCGCTCAGGTCGGTCTGGCCGCCATGAAGGCGCCGCTCATCGTCCTGGCCAGCCTCCTCCTCTGTGCTCCGAGCTTCTTCGTGTTCGGGTCGCTCGCGGGCGCGGACCTGTCGGGTCGGCAGGTCGCGGGCCTGCTTTCGGCCTTCGGCGGCATGCTGGGAGTCCTTCTCCTCGGGCTCCTCCCAATCGCATGGCTCTTTTCATTCAGTACGTCATCACTGATCTTCGCGACGTGGCTTCACGTCCTCGCGTGGGCCATCGCTCTGTGGTTCGGGTGGCGCTTCTTCACTCTCGCCTTCCCGCGGGCTCCCGCGAGAAACGTCGCCTTCCTCTGGACCGTGCTCTTTACCGTCGTTTCGTTCCAGATGGCTACGATCCTGCGACCAGTGCTTTACCGGGCTCCGGGAACACCCGTCGTCGAGACCGGGAAGCTCTTCTTCCTCGAGCACCTTGGAAGCCTCAAGAGCCCGGAGCCCCCAAAGAAGTAGGCGAGTGCCTTCTAGTTCCTCAAGGTGTCGCCCGCCCGGTAACCCGAGCCGGAGACCGAGACCGCGGTCGAGAGGCGCGGGCCCATGACGTTCGTGATCCTCACGCGCCCGACCTTGACCTCGTTCGCGCCGAGGACCTCGCCCGTGTCCGGGTCCTTGATCTGTTCGCCGACGCGGTAGACGTTGAACTCGTCGCCTTGCTTGACCCCGGCTTCCGAGCCGGCGTTCACGTAGAGCGTGCCGCCGTCGGCCTTCGCGATCTTGCCGATGACGCCCGAGGCGTCCGCCGTGCCGCCCAGCCCGCTCGTCTCGAGCTTCTTGGCCGAGACTGAGCTCGCGAGCTTCTCGACGACGGGGCGCAGGATCTTGTCCAGCTTCTGGCCGTCGTGCGAGCCGCCGCCCGCGCCCGCAACGTAGACGCTCTTGTCCGACGACGAGTCTTTCGCCGAATCCGCCCAGACGATCTCGCCGGTCGACGTGTTGATCGCCCGCGCGTCCACGGCCGCGTCCATGCGCTGCGTGCGCATGCTGAACGACGGCAGCCCGCCGTACCCGGGGACGTTCGCTCCCGAGTTCGTCACGCCGAACTCCGTGATGGCGCCCACGATGAGGTACTCGACGCCCAGCAGCTTTCCGACCTTCACGGCGGTCTTCGGGTCGACGTCGCCGGAGAGCGAGAGGTTCTTCTCCTGCATGAGGGCCTGGAGCCGCTCGCGGTCGATCACGCGGAAAGCGTCGCCTTTGACGAGCGCGGTGACCATCATGTCCTGGGCGGCGCGCCCGACGCGGTACCAGCTGTAATAGTGGCTGGATTTGTCCACGAATTCCAGAACGGCCACGCGGGGTTTCGCCCTTCCCGCGGCCTGCGCGGCCGGCGCGCCCGCGAGAAGCGCTGCGAACAGGACGAAAAGAAGACTCGAGACACGGCGCATCATGAGATCTCCTCCCTGAAGACGAAGGCATTCTAATTCCTTACACTCTCTCCGTGCAGGCGGAAGAGGACGGCTTCGTCGCGATCCCCATCGAGGACGTCCTCGACCTCCACCCTTTCCGTCCGCGCGAGACCGCCTCGGTCGTCGCGGAATACGTCGCGGCGGCGGCCGCGAAGGGCTTCCGCGAGGTCCGCCTCATCCACGGGCGCGGGATCGGCGTGCAGCGGGCGATCGTGAGAAAGGCGCTCGAGCGCTCCTCACACGTCACCTCGTTCGAGGACGCCACGCCCGAGCGCGGCGGATGGGGCGCGACCGTGGTCCGGCTCGCGCCGTTCGTCTCATGAGCTCGGACGCCGATCTCCTGGACCTCGTGATCGTGGGCGCCGGCCCCGCCGGCATCGCACTCGGCGCCGAAGCCGTCGCCGCAGGCATCTCGCCCGCGCGGATTCTCATCCTCGAAAGGGGCGAGGCCCACTCGTACTCGATCCGGAAGTACTACCCCGAATCGAAGCTGGTGACGGCGAACTACAAGGGTCTCCCGGCCGTCTGCACCGGAGTCCTCTGCCTCACGGACGCGAGCAAGGGTGAAACGCTGACGTATCTCGACCGCGCGATCGAGGACAACGGCCTCGTCGTGCGGTACCGCGAAGCGGTCGGCGCGATCCGCCCGCGTGCCGGTTTCTTCCTCGTGGAGACCACGGCGGCGACGTATCGCTCGAAGACGTGCGCGATCGCGATCGGCATCCTCGGCCGGCCGCAGAAACCCGACTGGCCGATCCCGTCCTCGCTCCGGTCCCGGATCACGTACGACATCACGTCCGTTCAGCTCCGAAACGTCGACGTCCTCGTCGTGGGAGGCGGCGACTCGGCCTCCGAGTACGCGCAGTACCTCGTGCAGGAGGGCTGCCGCGTCGCCCTCTCGTACCGCGGCTCCTCGTTTCATCGCATGAACGACATCAACCGCACCTCGCTCCTGGCCCTCGAAGAGCAGGGGCGCGTGCTCGTCCTCCCCGGCACGAACGTGGCCCGCGTCGAGAGCGACCAGGGCCGGCCCCGCGTGCATTTCGCCGGCGGCAGGCCGGAACCCGAGACCTTCGACCACGTCGTCCTCGCCCTCGGCGGCACGACGCCCGAGAACTTCCTCAAGACGATCGGCATCGACTTCGACGGCCAGACGCCCGTGCTTCGCGAGGGCTACGAGACGTCGATTCCCGGGCTCTTTCTCGTCGGCGATCTCACCGCGGGAAAGACCGGCGGCTCGATCATCTCGGCCTTCAACTCGGCGAACGACGCGATGCGCGCTCTCTGCGAAGGGCATCTGGACTGTCCGATCCCGCCCCGACCGCGCGCCTGAAGCGCGTTCCTGCGCAGGATTTCCGCTAGACTCCGTCGGTGAAAAACCTGACACCTCCGGCGAAAAAAGAGCGCACGACCGTCATCCGGGGCTCCGGCCTCTACGTGCCTCCCCGGGTCGTCACGAACGAGATGATGGGCCGGATCATGGACACGAACGACGACTGGGTCGTGCCGCGCACCGGCATCCGGGAGCGGCGCTTCGTCGAGCCGGGCATCGGCTCGGCCGAGCTCGGCGCGAAGGCTTCGGAGGCCGCCCTCCGAGACGCCGGCGTCGAGGCCTCCGACATCGACTTCGTGATCTTCGCGACCATGACGCCCGACCACTACTTCCCCGGCAACGGAGGGCTCCTCGCGCGGCAGCTCGGCATGAAGACGACGCACGCGCTCGACATCCGGATGCAGTGCACGGGCTTCCTTTCGGGACTGCAGACGGCCGACGCGTTCATTCGCTCGGGCATGTACGACCGCATCCTCCTCGTGGGCGCCGAGGTGCACAGCGGCCTCATGCCGTGGCCCGAGCACGTCTGGGCGGTGATGCTCGGCAAATCCCCCGGGCCGTGCGACCCGTTCTGGTTCGAACGCGCGACCGGAATGCGCGACCGGGCCGTGCTTTTCGGCGACGGCGCGGGGGCGATGGTTCTCGAGGCGAACACGAAAGGCGACGGGCGCGGACTCCTCGGGTTCGCGATGTACACGGACGGCGAGCACTGGGACAAGCTCTACGTGCCCGGAGGCGGCTGCAAGTCGCGCCCGTACTTCACGCCCGAGATGTTCGAGAACCTCGGCACGATTCCGATCGTCGAAGGGCGGCAGGTGTTCAAGCTCGCCGCGCACCTCATGCCCGAGGCCGTCCAGGAAGTCCTGGCCGCCAACGGGAGAACGCTCGCGGAGCTCGATCTCCTCCTCATGCACCAGGCGAACCTGCGCATCTGCGAGGCGGCGCAGAAGGTGCTCGGCCTTCCGGACGAAAAGGTCTTCAACAACATCGAGAAGTACGGCAACACGACGGCCGGAACGCTCCCGATCGCGTTCCACGAGGCGAAGCTCGCGGGCAAGGTGAAGCCCGGCTCCCTCGTCGCCTTCACCGCGCTCGGCGCGGGCCTCCACTGGGGGGCGGGGCTGGTCGTCGTCTAGGGAGACGTGATGAAATCCCCGAGGTGACTTCGGGGATCCGAGGCAGCGCCGTCGATTCGCCGGTCTCCGCTCACGTCTTCACCTTCGCGGCGGCACGCTTCATCAGGCGCGCGACCTCGACGGGTGCGCGGCGATGCGTGCCCGAGCCGATGAGATCCACGCCGTCGTGCGCCTCGACCGCGAAAGTCACGTCGCGCTCGCCGACCGCGGTGACGACGGCCTTCGACGTCACCGTCGCGCCGACCGGCGTCGCCGCGAGGTGCGTGACGTTCACCTCGACGCCGACCGACACCCAGCCCTTCGGCAGATACGGCTGAATCGCGTCAGCCGCCGCCGTCTCCATGTGGAGGATGAGCATCAGGGTGCCGTAGACCTCGGGCATGCCCGGGACGAAGTGCGCGACCGTCTGCTCTTTCGTGACGACATCGCGCCGGACGAAGGACGTTCCCACTGGAATCGCAAAGTCCATCCTGCCCTCCTCGCCCGATTCTAGGCGCGGGCGGAAAGATGGCTGCGTTTACGCCTTGACGGCAGCGACGGGGCCCCGCTTGCGGAGCACGAAGAGGGAAATCGCGATCGCCATGATGAGCACCGTGAGAACCGAGAGTTCGAGCAGGAAGAAGTTGATGGTTGCAGGCGCCGTGTTTTCCATGCGCCCAAACTCGGCCGTCAGGATCAAAACGCGCCGAGTGGCGGCGATCAGCCCCACGAGAAGGAACGGCTCGGGCGTGATGACGTGCTCCCGGAAGGACACCTGAACCGTGTACAGGAGCTCCACGACGAGGAGGATGAGGAGGATGCGGTCGAGGAGGGCGATGAACTCTTTGGGCAGCGTGCCTGCGAAGAGACTCGTGCCGAAGCTGATGGCCGTGGTGACGAGAAGGAAGACCGCCCCCGATGCGAGGAGCACACCGAGACCGACGTAAACCAGGTCTTCGACCGTCGAGAATACGAGGGCGATTCGCTGTCGTGTGGGATTCGACCCGGCCGTTTCTGTCATGCATCCTCCAAACACATTCACGCGGGCTGCAGGGCCACCGAGGACCCCACCCACGTGAAGTCCTTGTTGAAGTCCACTCCCAGCATCTTGCCGCGGGACAGCCGGCAGAGATTGAGCGAGAGCGTGGGGGCCTCGTCGGCGTCGGGCCGGAAGAACATCATCCTCACCTCGACCTTCACGCCGCCGCCGTCGGCGGCGACGAGGCACGGGTCGTACGCGATCTTCTCCTGCAGGCACCACGAGCCGCGCTCGCCCTCGGGGATGCGAAGGAGGTCCTCCGGCCTCGGGTCCACGTTCACGCCGCCGCCCGCGAAGGAGAAGAGCGGCTTCAGCACGTACCGCTCCGTGAGGTCCTTCGGGATCGCGCCGAGCTCCGAGAGGTACGTCGCCTTCGGGACCGTCTCGTGCGCGAGGAGCGGGAGCGAGTATTTCGACCACGTCCAGTACCAGTTCGGATGCGGGACCCACCTCACGTCGAGGTCGTCGCGAAAGTCGAAGGGCAGCTCGAGGTCCTTCTTGATGAGCTCGTCGAAGACGACGCGGTTGTAGATCCGCTTCAGAGGGACGCGGCGCCCGTCCTTGGCGCGGAAGAGCCGCCTTCCCTCCTTCACGAGGCTTCGCGGATCCACGGCGTCGACACCGATGAGGTTCTTCGTCGCGGCGAAATCGATCGCCGTCTTCTGTGCCTCCGGCTCGAGGTCGAGGAGAACGACCTCCTCCGGGTCCGCATCGCCGACGATCGTGCGCGAGAGCAGCGCGACGAACCCCTCCCGCGAGAGGCCGGAGAAGTACGGGCTCCAGGTCGCCTCCGGGAGGCCGTCCACACGTGAAAGGGTTTCGTTCCACGCGTCCGATTGGAGCACCTCGAACGCCGACAACGACGGGAAACCCTGCAGCTCGATGAGACGAGGGGCCAGGCGTCCGTCTGTTCCCTTCACGATCGCGAAGTCCACCTGCGTGAGCGAGGGCAGCGCGTCCATTCCGGGCGTCGCCCAGCGGTCCGGGATCGCGCGCTTCATGCGAACGAGCGCTTCCGGCCTGGAAAGCTGCGCGAGGATCGCGTGTGCTCCGCCCGCGAGGGCGGCCGTGAGGTCTCCCGTCAGGAAGACCGGCGTCTCGGCGAGCCGGAAGCCGGGCTCGACCCCGGCCCGCCGCGCGAGATCCCGCGCATACGCCGAGGCGAGCGCGGGCGTGAACGCCGCGTTGAACGCCGCGCGAAACCCCGGATGCATGGGCGCGGAGTTTAGACCTTCTTCTCCTTCCACTTGCCGCGCCGGAAGAGGACTCCGCCGACGACCGCGAGCGTCGAGAACGCGATCGCGATCGCGAGGAACACGCCGCGCGAGCCGAGGCCGCCACGCACCGCGAGGAGGTACGCGAGCGGAATCTCCCAGAGCCAGAAGATGAAGAGGTTGATGACCGTCGGCGTCCAGGTGTCGCCCGCTCCGTTGAACGCCTGCACGAGCACCATGCCCCAGGCGTAGAAGAGGAACCCCGCTTGCCGAAGGTCGAGAGGATTCTCACGAGGCCGATCCAGCTCGCCGTGCCGACGAGCGACTGGACGATCGCCGATCCGGAAAGCCTCAGCAGCGCGAGCATCGTCGCCGGATCGAGGCGCAGGTGATCCCGGCGAATCGAAAGGTGCGGGGTGCCGCGCGCGAGCGTCGCGAGCTGAACGCAGACGGCGATCCCGCGCCCCGTGGTCGTGGCGACGGCCGCGCCCGTGACGCCCAGGGCCGGAAACGGTCCCCAGCCGAAGATGAGACAGGGGTCGAGGACGAGGTTGATGACGTTCGCGAGCCACAGGACGCGCATGGCGACCGCCGCGTCGCCCGCGCCTCGGAAGATCGCGTTGATGAGGAAGAGGAGGACGATGACGAGGTTCCCGCCGAGCATCACGGCGGTGAATCTCCAGCCGGACGCCACGACCTCGGGGCTCGCGCCCATCAGCGCGAGAAGCCGCGGTGCAAGAAGGGCGCCGGCGATGCCGAGAGGGACGGAGATCGAATGCCGAGCGCGATCGCCTGCACGGCCGTGCGCGCGGCGCGGTCCCGATCTCGCTCGCCGATCCGCCGCGCCACGGTCGCGGTCGCCGCAATCGAGAGACCGATCGCGAGCGCGTAGAGGAGCGCGAGCATCGACTCCGTCAATCCGACCGTCGCGACGGCGCCGGCTCCGAGCTTCGACACCCAGAACACGTCCACGACCGCGAAGACCGACTCGAGCGCCATCTCGAGGACCATCGGGACCGCGAGGAGGATGACCGCCCGGCCGATCGGTCCTTCGG
>DATIFW010000262.1:0-6337 GCA_035455045.1 Thermoanaerobaculia bacterium
ACCATGAGCCCGGTCAGGACGGGTCCGAGCTCGCGCAGCATCGACAGCGCCACGACCGACCCGATGTAGCCCTCCGCGTGAAAGCGCTGGAAGCCCTTGAACGTCTGGAGCGCGAGAACGCCGCCCGTGAAGAACGCGGTCAGGAGCACGACCGGCACGGAGTCGACGCCGACGCGAACGACCTGTCGAGCCGTCGCCGAAGGCGCCCAGGGCGGGGCCACGAGGCCGCGCAGCGTCATTCCGAGCAGCACGAAGAAGCGGCCGACCCCCTCGGTCACGCTCAGAACGCCGCGCCCGAGGAACTCGAGTACAGCGTTCACAGGAACTTCGTCTCCCGCGCCACGATCCCGCCTCCGGACACGATGATACGTGGCACGCGCGGTCCCACGCCGCACAGGATCTCCCAGGAGACCGTCCCCGCAGCCGCCGCGACTTCGTCGACGCCGAGTCGGGCGTCTCCCTGGCGGCCGAAGAAGACCACTTCTGCACCCCTCGCGGGACGGGCTTCGAGGTCCGTGGCGTCCACGGCCGTGAGGTCCATCGAAACGCGCCCGGCGATCGGGCAGCGGCGGCCCCCGATCAGCACGTGCCCGCGCCCCGAGAGATGCCGCGGCACGCCGTCCGCGAAGCCGGCCGGAACGATCGCGAGCGTCGTCGTCCGCCCGGCGACGAACGTCCCGCCGTAGCCCACGCGCGTCCCGGGCGGGACGGTCTTCACCTGGTCGACGACGGAGACGAAGGACATCACGTCGGAAAGAAGAACTTCCTGCTCGGAGGGGAGACCGGGGACCCGCGTGTAAAGGGCCAGGCCGGGGCGGACATGGGTGACCTCGAAGAGATATTTCTTAGAAGGTGAATTGATCAGACGCGAGAACGTCGCGGCGCTGTTGTCGGTGTGGATCATGGTCGGCCGGAATCCGCGTGCGCGCACGGCGTGCACGCATTCTTCGAAGGTGCGTGTTTGCGCTTCGGTTTGTGCGCTGCCGGGATCGTCCGCGGAGGCGAAGTTCTGAAATACACCTTCCAAGAAGATCTTCTCTTCGAGTCCTGCGAACAGGTCGAGAACTCGCGGCAAGTCGACGGGAAGCACTCCCAGCCGCGTCATCCCCGTGTCCAACTTGAGGTGCACGGGAAGGGGCGCAATCCCCTCTTTCCCTTCTAAGAATTCTCTCAATTCCTCGCCCTGTTCCACCGAGTGAACGTTAGGCGTTAGCCCACCGTCCACGAGGGCTCCGAGCTGGTCCTTCCCGATCCAGCCCATGACGAGGATCGGCTGCGTGATGCCCGCCCGGCGCAGCTCGAGGCCTTCCTCGACGACCGCGACCGCGAAGATCGGCGCCCCCTCCTCCGCGAGGCGCCGCGCCACGTGCCCGGCACCGTGGCCGTACGCGTCCGCCTTGACGACCGGCATCAGGGCGCAGCCCTTCGGCAGCGCCCCGGTGATGGCCCGGTAGTTCGACGCGAGCGCGTCGAGGTCGATGACGGCGTGCGTGGGACGGAGGGGAGAGATCAGAGCCCGGGACCTTCGCTGATCATCGCGAGGTCCGAGAAGCGCGTGTATTCGCCCGACCAGCCGAGCGTGAAACGATCGGTGGGGCCGTTGCGCTGTTTGGCGATGATGACGTCACAGACGTTCTTCTGCTCGGTGTCCTTGTCGTAATACTCGGGCCGCGACAAGAAGAGAACGACGTCGGCATCCTGCTCGATGGCGCCCGACTCACGGAGGTCCGAGAGCACGGGCTCCTTCTCGGAGCCGCGCTGCTCGGTGCGCCGCGAAAGCTGCGAGAGCGCGATGACGGGAACCTCGAGCTCCTTGGCGAGGGCCTTGAGGCCGCGCGAGAACGCGCTGACCTCCTGCGTGCGGTTTTCGACTTTGCCGCGCGACCCCATGATCTGAAGGTAGTCCACGAAGAGCGCATCGAGTCCGTGCCGCTGCTTGAGCTGGAGCGCCCGGGCCCGCATCTCGAGCAGCGTGGCGGCCGGCGAATCGTCCACGAAGAGCTGCGCCTCGCGCATCTGCTGCGTCGAGAAGAAGAGGGCCTTCTTCTCCTCCTTCGAGAGGCGGCCCTCGCGCAGGCGCTGGAGATTCACGCGCGACTCGGCACACTGAATGCGGAAGCCGAGCTGCTGGGCGGACATCTCGAGCGAGAAGAAACCGACGACGAACTTCTGGTGGATCGTCAGGTACGACGCAATGTTCAGGGCGAACGCCGTCTTGCCCATACCCGGCCGGGCCGCGACGACGATGAGGTCGGTCTTCTGGAAACCCTGCGTCAGCGCGTTCAGCCTCGTGAAGCCCGTGGGCAGGCCCGTGAGCATCGTGCCGCGCCCGTGGATCTTCTGGATCTCTTCCTCGTTCTTCTCCGCGATGCGCGAGAGCTTCACGAAGCCGCCCTTGATCGATCCCTTCGCGATCTCGACGAGGTCGCGCTGCGCGTTCTCGAGGACGATCTCGGCGTCCGGGGCCGTCACGGCGTCGCGGATCGCGCGGCGCGACTGGAAGATGACGAGCCGCCTGAGCGAGGACTCGCGAACGAGGCGGGCGTAGCTCTCGACGTTCTCGACATCCGGCACGCGGTCCACGAGCGACGAAAGGACGGCCGCACCGCCGGCGCGCTCGAGCCGCCCGGTCTTCTCGAGCTCGCTCTGCACCGTGACGAGGTCCACGCCCTCGCGCCGGTCGGCCAGCGCGAGGCACGCCTCGTAGACCAGGCGGTGCGAATCGCTCGCGAAGTCCTCAGGCACGAGGAACTCCATGACGCGCGAGAGGAGCGACCCGTCGATCAGGATGGCGCCCAGGAGACTCCTCTCGGCGTCTGGCCGCGCGGGGAGAACCTCGGAATCGACGGGGGCGAGCGTGGACATCGGGGACGCCTGTTTTATCGCAAGTGAGGTCTCTCACGCGAGAATCCTGCGCCGTTGGGCGATGCCGTCGGTCAGGGGAGCCGGCCGAGGTGTAATCCCCGGGCCTGTTCCTTGCGTCCGGAGGTGCGGGACACGTTCTTGTAGGAGGTACACATGGCGCGCGCTCTTGCCCGGCTCCTGGTCGTGGTCGTTTTCGTCCTTTCCGCGTCCGCCGCCGTCGCGGACCGCTTCACGCTGCGGATCGGCGTGCCGCCGCCGCCGCCGCGCGTCGAGGTCATCGGGGTTCCGCCCTCCCCAGCCCACTTCTGGGTCGCGGGCCACTGGAGATGGAACGGCCATCGGCACGTTTGGGTCGGCGGCCGCTGGGTGGCGTCACGTCGGAATCAAGCGTGGGTCCGCGACCACTGGGAAAACCGTGGCGGCGAGTGGGTCTTCCACCGCGGTCATTGGGCGAAGGTTGGCCACGAGCCGGGCCTCGTCTCGGTCGTGGCGCCCGCTCCGCCCGCCTACAGGGTGGAAACGGTGCCCCCGGCGCCCGGGCCGGACGCCTTCTGGGTGGCCGGTCACTGGAGATGGGACGGCGGCACGCACGTCTGGGTGCCCGGACTCTGGGAAACGCGCCGCGCGCAGGAGGTCTGGATTCCGGCGCAGTGGGTCCACCACGGGCGCGAATGGCGGTACATCGGCGGACACTGGCGGAGGATCTAGCGCGCCGCGGGCTTCGCCCGCGACCCGAGAAGGGCGCGCTAGAAGACGGTCATTTTGCAGGGAAACCCCGCCCGGGTTTCCCTGCGCTCTTCCTCGCGCCGGGGACCCGTGCTCGCCCGGAGTCTGCGTCAGCGCGGTGTCAGATCCAGCGGCGGGCGGCCGGCTTCCTCCCGGCGTCTCGTGGCCGCGGCGACCATCCGGTCCCAGTTCTCCTCGTCGAGCCGGCAGGCGCCGATGCGCTTGCGGCCTTCCGGCGGGCCGTGGTAGTCCGAGCCCGCCGACTTCAGAAGGCCTTCCCGCTCGGCGAGCTGGGCAAACGCGTTCTCTTTCTGCCCGTCCTGGTCGGAATGGATGACTTCGAGGCCGTCGAGCCCCGCCGCGACCCCGAGAGTGACGACCCTCTCCGGGTCCCGGTACCAGATCGGATGGGCGATGACCGAGAGGCCCCCCGCCTTGCGGATGGCGGCGATCGCCTCCTCGAGAGTCCACTTCGGCTTCGGCACATAGGCCGGCTTTCCCCGCGTGAGGAAACGCTCGAACGCCTCTTCGAGGCTCTTCACGTAGCCTTTCGCGACCATGGCGCGCGCGATGTGCGGACGGCCGAACGCCCCGTCCGCCACGACGGCCCGGATCTCGGCGATGTCGAGCGGCATTCCGAGAGAGCCGAGCTTTTCGACCATCGCCTCTCCGCGCGTGTCGCGGTCTCCGCGGAACACGACGAGGCGCTCCTTGAGCTCGGGCTCTTCCGGATCGAGAAACAGGCCGAGCACGTGGACGTCGTCGCCGTCACACCGCGTCGAAAGCTCGCTCGCCGTCACGGTGACGAGACCCGTGCCCTTCGCCGCGGCCTCGAAGGCGGGCAGGCCGTGAACGGCGTCGTGATCCGAGAGCGCGAGCACCGAGAGCCCTGCCTCGACGCCGCGGGCCACGAGCTGCGCCGGGGGCTCGAGGCCGTCGGAGAACGTGGAGTGGCAGTGCAGATCGGCGCCGCGGAACGGTGGCATCGGCGGATGGTAGCAGCAGGGCTTGCGATGCGATCCTTCGAGCTTCTCCCGGGAGCGCTCCTGTAACCTCGCCGCGTGAGGGCACGCCGTTCCGCTACCGCCGCGTTTCTCCTCGCCGCCGGCCTCGCGGCCGCCTGTTCGATCCGCCAACGCACGCACTCGGCCGCCGATCGGGTCTCTCCGGATCCCGGGGTCTCGGTGTGCGTCCTCTTTTTCGACGGGCTTTCCGACGAGGCGTTCACGCGCCTCGTCTCGGAGGGCGCGTTGCCGAACCTCAAGGCCCGCATCGTGGATCGCGGCCTGCGCGTTCAGACGGCCGTTACCTCGGTCCCGAGCGAGACGTATCCCAACCTCGCTTCCCTCGAAACGGGTCTTCTCCCCGGCCACCATGGGATTCCCGCGAACATCTGGCTCGACCGCAAGCTCCAAGTCCGCGAGGCGCACACGAACATCCTCGGGGTCTTCTCGTCGACCGACTACCTCGCGCCGGAGGCGCGGACGCTCTTCGAGCGGCTGCCGAACGACACCGTCGCCGTGACGGTGCCGCTCGCGCGGGGCGTCACGGTCCACGCGCGCAACCGGATCACGCTCGTCGCCTCGTACGCCCGAAACGACTGGTCTTTTCTGGACCGCAAGACGCTCGACGACGTCGGCGACGCGTACTCCGGCGCCGCGGCGGCGGAGCGCGTGCCGCCCCTCGTCTGGGCGCACTTCGTCGGCCCCGACGAGGTCGCCCACGTGAGCGGGCCGGAGAGCAGGGAGTTCCGCGCGGCGATGTCCGAGATCGACCGCGCATTCGCACGCCTCTTACGCCGCCTCAAGCGACGCC
Source organism: Thermoanaerobaculia bacterium (assembly GCA_035455045.1). Classification (GTDB taxonomy): domain Bacteria; phylum Acidobacteriota; class Thermoanaerobaculia; order UBA5066; family UBA5066; genus Fen-183. Next base: position 5,407 of record DATIFW010000262.1, read on the forward strand.
ACCTCGACGAACGGATCCTCTTCGTCCTCGTCGGCGACCATGGAAACCGCACGTACGGAACCTTCGTCGACGCGAGCGAGCTCGTGAACCGCGCCCTGAGGGCGAACCCCACGGAAGCGGACTGCAGCCTCGGGCACTGCGTGCTCGTCCCGGCCGCGCAGAAAGAAAAGGCCTACGACGTGGGTGACGCCATGATCACCGTGGGCGCCTACCGCGGAGTCATGATCTGGCTGCCCGCGAACCGCCTGCCCGAAGAGGTGCCCACCGCGTTTCGCTCCCCGCGCCGGAAGAGGAAGGCGCGCCCAACGGCCAGCGCTCCGCTCAAGACTCCGGCCGCGTCGCTCTTCGCCGCGACGCTCGCCCGCGCACCCGAAGTCAGGCTCGTGGTCACGCGGGGCGCCTCTCCCGGAACGGTCGCGCTCTACGGTCCCACCGGCCGGGCCGAGATCGTGCGGGAGGATCGCGACGGCCTCGAGTCGCTCTACGTGTACCGCGTCCTCGAAGGGGAGGATCCTCTCGGCTACTCCTCCTCGGCGGCCGCGCCGCTCGTAGGCTCGGCCCGCGAAGCCGACGAATGGCTCGAGGCGACGGCGGAGACGGAGTACCCCGATCTCGTCGTCCAGCTGCCGGAATTCTTCGACTCCCCGCGCTCTCCCGACGTCTTCATTTCTCCGAAGGACGGCTACGGCTTCACGAAGGGATACGTCGCCGGTCACGGCTCGCTCTCGAGGAGCGAAACGGTGGTCCCTCTCCTGTTCGCGGGCCCGGGGGTTCCACCCGGCATCCTCCACGCGGCGCGGACGGTCGACCTCGCGCCGACTCTTCTGGCGTATCTCGGCCTCGCCTACGATCCCGACGAGATGGACGGCGAGGACCTCGAGATCGCGCCGCACGGCATTCCGAAGGCGCCGCCGATCCTCGCGACACCCGC
>DATIFW010000263.1:0-8211 GCA_035455045.1 Thermoanaerobaculia bacterium
CATTCGGCGGGCGCACCTCTCGCGAGCGGCGAAAGTCCGTTCTGGCGCACCCGCGTGACGCTCACGAACACCGGCACAACGGCCGCGGACCAGCGCGAGGTGACCCTCGAGTACCTTGAGACGAACGGTAGCGGCGTGATCCGGCAATCTTCCGCCACCCTCACGCCAAAGGCAGTCGCGCACTTCGAGGACGTGCTCGAGCAAAAGGTTGGAATCCTCCCCGGTGAGAACACTTATGGCACGATCCGAATTCAGGCCACCCAGAACAGTGACGCCAGTTGGGGCGGCGTCGACGTCCAGACCGAGACCTATACCGTGGACCCGGCGCAGGGCGTAGGCGATTACAAGACCGGCATGGAGGGTTACGCGTACTTCCACGGCTACTCGTCGTTCCAGTCGAACCTCGGAACGATGACCTTCGACGGCGCCGAGAGCTCCTCGGCCTACCGCACGAACCTCATCCTCAGCGAGGTGGGAGGCGACTATTGCGACGTCGTCGTCGCGGCCTATCTGCCCGGGTCGTTCGTGCCGGTCGCGACGGTCACGAAGCGCATCCCGCAATACGGCTACTTCTCGGACGAGCTCTTCCGCAACATCCTCGGCCTGAACCTCTCGGAGCTCACCGACGTGCGCGTCGTCGTGAGGCAGGTGGGCGGCAACGGCGTCTTCCTCGCGTTCGCCTCCAAGATCGACCTCGTGTCGGGCGACCCGGCCAACATCTTCCTGCGTCCGGCTGCGGCCGGCACGGGACGGTGACGGGTTGGCCGGCGCCGTCGAGCGCATCGCCCATTACCGCATCCTGAAGCGGATCGGCCGCGGCGGCATGGGCATCGTGTACCAGGCCGTCGACGAGCGCGACGAGCGCATGGTCGCGCTGAAGGTCATCCGCGAGGCCGAGGGCCCCGGCGACGAGTCCGCCGCGCACCTCAAGGAAGCGCGCGTGCGCTTCGACCGCGAGGCCGCGATCCTCAAGAGCCTTCTCCACGTGAACGTCGTCGCGTTCCTCGAGATCGGCGAGGAGGACGGAACGCCGTGGCTCTCGATGGAGTACCTCGACGGCACGCCCCTGACGTCCTTCGCGGGCAGGCCGTGGACGGAGACCGTGCCGCTGCTCGTGCAGGCCGCGCACGGGCTCGAGTACCTTTCCTCGCGCGGAATCGTCCACCGCGACCTGTCTCCGGACAACATCCTCGTCATCGAGCGCGGCGGAGACCGGCTCGTGAAGCTCCTCGATTTCGGCGTCGCGAAGCTGTTCGAGAAGGCCACGGGCCTCGAATCCCTCACCGCAACGGGCTTCTTCCTCGGCAAGGTCGCGTACGGCTCGCCGGAGCAGCTCGGCTCGCTCGGGCATGGCGCGCCGCTCGACTGGCGCAGCGACGTCTACAGCCTCGGCGTCATCTTCTATCAGGTGCTCTCGGGCCGTCGGCCGTTCGAGGGCAAGGCTCCCGTCGAGTACATCGCCGCTCATCTCAACGCCGTCCCTCCGCCGGTCGCGGCGCCCTCCGACGGGCCTTCGCTGCCCGTGCCGCTCGTGCGCCTCGTGGGGCAGATGCTCGAGAAGCGGCGCGAGAGCCGGCCCGCGAGCTGGCGCGAGATCGTGGACCGCCTCGTCGCCGTGCTGCGCGAAGCCGGCGGCGTGCGGCTGCCTCCCGGGCTCGACCAGCCCCCCGGCGACACGGCGCCGCCCGAGCTGACGAGCGGCACGGAGCTCGTGGGCGTGTCGCAGCGGGACGGCTCGGGCACCCTTCCCGTGGGCAAGCGTTCGCTTCACGAGGCGCGCCTCCTCATGTGGTTTGCAGCGGCCGGGATCGTCCTCGTGCTCGCGGCCTCCTGGTGGGCGGGACGCGTCCGCTCCTCGGCCTCCGTCGAGCGGTCGACGCCGGCGGCCGTCCTCTCGCAGGCCCCGGCCGCCCTTCGGACGGCGCCGACGCCGCCGCCCGCCACGCCAGCCCTCGCCGGTCCGGCCGCGGGACGCTTGCAGCTCGTCGCGCTGCCGTACGCGCGGGTCGTGTCGATCGTCGACGCGCGCACCGGCAACACGGTGACCCTGCCGCCGAACCCGACGACGCCACTCCTCGTGACGGATCTTTCTCCCGGCCCTTACCGCGTCGTCCTCACCGGGCCCGGCCCCGGCGGCCGGACGGTCGAGCGCGTCGTTTCGGTGGCCGGCGGCGCGACGGTGTTACTTTCCGAGCCGTTCGAGACGCCCGGCGCGCTCGCCGACCTTCTGACGAGGGGAGAGGCTCAGTGACGACAGTACGGTTCCGAAATGCGGCGCTGCAGCTCCTGCTCGCCGCCCTCGTCGCCCCGTCCGCTCGCGCGCAGACCGATTCGGCGCTGCTCTCGAAGCTCAGCTTCAACCTCACGAACCCGGGGGGCAAGTCCCTCGCCATGGGAGGGGCGTTCACGGCGATCGCCGACGACGCGACGGCCGCGCTCGCGAATCCCGCCGGCCTCGGACTCATCTCCTCGATCGAGTTCGCGGTCTCGGGCAAGCGCACGGACGAGACTCTGGGACTCGTGACGGCGCGCTCCACCGCCACGGGCCCCCTGGCGGCACCCTATCCCCCCATCGAGACCACGAACGTGGATCGCGACACGCGCGCCGCATCCGTCGACTTCGCGGGCGTCGTCGTGCCGCTCACGCGCCGCCTCGTCGCGGCCCTCACGTACGCCGAGAACCTGCGCTTCGAGGGCGACGCCGGGGGCGGCGGCTACCAGTACATCGACCTGCGCGACAACCGCTCGGCGGGCGGCGCACGCCAGGACTTCCTCTACTCGTATCGCGAGTTCGGCTCGGTGAGCCTGAGGAACAGGCTGCTCGGGCTGTCCCTGGCGTATCGCGTGACGGAAAGCATACGGGTGGGCGGCGGCGTCACCCTGAACCGCGCGTCGTTCGACCTGGGCGGCGACGCGGGCGGGCCGCACCGCATCACGCACCGGACGTTCCTCTCGCCCACGTCCGACGAGATCCGCACCGTTACGATGCGCGTGGACGGCGTCTCGGGCACGAAGCCGGGGTTCATCGTCGGGATCCATGCGGACCTTCTCGCCGGCGGCGCCCTGACGCTCGGGGCGGACTACCGGTCCTCGCCGCGCAACGACGGGACGCTCGTGCTCGGCGGCGACGTGCCGACGGTGCTCGCCTCGCAGACGTCGCGGCCGTTCAAGTTTCGAGTGCCGCGGGACGCGGCGATCGGCCTCGCGTGGCATCCGATGCCGGGTCTGACGGTCGCGGCCGAGGCGCAATGGGTGGCCTACGGCGACATCTTCGACCGATCGCTACCGGTAATCCCCTATGACGGGCTCGTCGGCCCGACTCCGGGGTTCTTTGTCGAGCACGTCCTCGCCGACGTCTCCCCTGCGCCGAACGTCTGGGTGCCCCGCATCGGGCTCGAGTACGTAGCGGGGGGAAACGACGCGCGCCTCGCGTTCCGCGTCGGCTACCACCGCGAGCCGGCGCACGGCGTTACGGCGAACCTGGTGGCGAAGGAGCCGTCGTCCGGCCAGCCGTTTCCGATCACGGACCCTCCCTTCTCGGAGAGCGTCGGTGCGGTCTTCGACGGTGGCCGCGCGGACGACCGCTTCACGGGCGGCCTCGGCCTGACGATCGCGAAGTCGCTCTCGGTCGACTTCGGGTTCGACGTCGGCCGCGCCTCGCGGCAGCTCGCGGCCAGCCTCTTCTATCGTTTCTAGGCCGCTGGCGCGGCCGGGGGCTCTTCGAGGAGGATCCGGTTGCCGCCGGCGGCTCGCGCGCGCGCCAGGGTCTGTTCGGCGCGCTCGAGGAGCTCGTCGCCGCGCGTCTTGTCCCGCCGGCCGTGCACGGCGATGCCCGCCGAGAGCGTCAGGGTGCGGCCTTCGACGGCGGGAAACGCGTTCCGGATGCGCTCGACCGCGATCGTCGCGTTCGTCTCGTCCGCCTCGACGAGGAGCACGAGAAACTCGGAACGCGGGCGGCGGGCGGCGAGATCGATCCCGCGGATCGTCCGCCCGATCGTCTGCCCGAAGGAGGCGAGGACCTCGTCCGCGGCCTCGCGCCCCTTCTCCCTCTCGAAAGCCTCGAACCCGTCGACCGCGAAGACGACGAGCGCCGCCGAGCGCCTCGTCCGCTCGGCGCGAAAGAGCTCCTCGGCGAGCCGCCCCAGGAAGAGTGAGCGTGTCAGCAGCCCGGTGAGCGCGTCCGTGGTCGCCCGCGCGAAGAGCCGGCGCTCCTCGTCGGCGACCGTCGGAAGGAGGAGCGCGCTGAAGACGAGGAACGCGAATCCGAAGAAGATGCCGGAGAACGCCCCGGATCCCGCGACCCAGCGAGAGCCCGTTTCGAGCGTCGCGCCCGCGAGGAGAAAAGCCGTCGCGACGAACGCGAGCGTCGTGTCCCGTCGCCTGTTCTCCTTCCGCGCGAAGAGGATCAGGAAACCGACCGAGACGAGCCCGACCGAGAGGACGGACAGCCCCCCGACGAGCGCGCTCGCGGCCGGCAGGAAGAGCGCGAGGAAGGTGCCGACGAGCGGAAGAGCCAGGAGCGCCCACAGCGCGGGCGTCAGCGAGAGACTCAGGAAGCGGAGCAGGAAGAGAAAACCGACGGCGGGAAGGACGAAGGAGAGCGCCCGCACGAGGCGGCCGAGGATTTCGCGGGAGACCGGGACCGGAACCGGAGTGAGCAGCGGCGTCGCGAGCCAGAATGCGATCGCGAACGCGAGCGTCGCATAGAGCACGAGCTCCGTGCGGGCCCGGTTCCAGCGCAGGAGCAGAAGCGCGAGCACACCGAAGGACGCCGCCGCGAGCGCGCAGAAGAGCACGAGGACCTGTGGAAGGGTGAAGGTCACGCTGTTTCGAGGATTCTACGACGAAGGAGCTCGCGGGCCTGGAAGGTCGCGAGACGCGAAGTACGCGACCGTGCTTTTCAGTCCGTCTTCGAGCCCGATCTTGGGCTCCCAGCCGAGGATCTTCTTCGCGAGGGTGATGTCGGGACGGCGCTGCTTCGGGTCGTCCACCGGGAGCGGCCTGTGCACGATCGGCGCCTGCGTGCGGGTGAGGCGCTGGATCGTCTCGGCGAACTGCAGGACCGTCATTTCGGCGGGGTTGCCGAGGTTCATGGGGTCTTTGTAATCGGACTGGAGAAGCCGGGTGATCCCCTCGACGAGATCCGGAACGTAGCAGAACGACCGCGTCTGCGACCCGTCGCCGAACACCGTCAGCGGCTCTCCGCGGAGCGCCTGGCCGATCAGCGACGGGACGATGCGGCCGTCGTTCGGGCGCATGCGCGGGCCGTAGGTGTTGAAGATCCGCACGATGCGCGTGTCGACGCCGTGAAAGTTGCGGTACGCGATCGTCATCGCCTCGGCGAAGCGCTTGGCCTCGTCGTAGCACCCACGCGGCCCGACGGGGTTCACGTTTCCCCAGTAGGTCTCGGGCTGCGGATGGACGAGCGGGTCGCCGTACACCTCGGACGTGGACGCGAGAAGAAAACGGGCCTTCTTCGCCCGCGCCAGCCCGAGGGCCTTGTGCGTGCCGAGCGCACCCACCTTCAGGGTCTGGATCGGGATCTGGAGATAGTCGATGGGAGAGGCGGGCGACGCGAAATGAAGGATGGCGTCCACCGCTCCGTCGAGAAAGATGTACTCCGTGACGTCGTGCAGGACGAAGCGGAACTTCCTGTTCCCGAGAAGATGGGCGATGTTCCGTTCGTCGCCCGTGATGAGATTGTCGAGGCCGACGACCTCGTGCCCGTCGGCGAGGAGGCGGTCGGCCAGGTGGCTCCCGAGGAACCCCGCGGCTCCGGTGACGACGGCGCGCATGAAACCGCGATTGTAAGGGGTCCCGGCCAAGGGACGGCGTTCCTCGACCGGTGCGCCTTTCTCGGGCGCGTGCGAAGCACGCGGCGCGCTACGCGTGAAGCTGGGCGTAGCGGGCCTGGAGAACCTCGCGCGGCTCGGCCGGCTCGGTGACGATGCAGCCCTCGATCGGGCAGATCTCGACGCACTTCGGGGCGTCGAACGCGCCGACGCACTCGGTGCAGCGCGTCACGTCGACTGTGAACGTCGGGTCCCCCGCCGTGATCGCCTGGTTCGGGCATTCGGGCTCGCACGAGCCGCAGTTGATGCAGGTGTCCTGAATCGTCATGGCCATGAGGCACCTCCGATGCGGTCAGGGTGCCATCGGCGCCGGCCGGCGGCCATGATGCATGCGCTTCATGCGCGGCCCAGACCGACGTAGTTCCAGCCGGCCTTCCTCATTTCCTTCGGCTCGTAGAGGTTGCGGAGGTCGACGAAGTTCTTCGCCCTCATCGTCTTTTCGAGCCGGTCGAGGTCCAGCTTCCGGAACTGGTTCCAGTCGGTCGCCAGGACGAGGACGTCGGCCCCGGAGGCGCAGGAGTAGACGTCGTCGGCAAGCTTGAGCGAAGGCATTTCCTTCCGCGCGTTGTCCATGGCGGCCGGGTCGTACGCCACGACGTCGGCGCCGCGGGACTGGAGGTCGGCCGCGAGCCGCAGGCAGGCGCTCTCGCGGATGTCGTCCGTCTCCGGTTTAAAGGCGATCCCGAGCATAGCGACGCGCTTGCCCGGGAGGTCCGGGCACACGGCCGCGACCTTCTCCACCATGCGCGCCTTGACGTGGTCGTTGACGGAGAGAACGGCCTCCATGATCTCGAACGTGTAACCGTTCTTCCGCGCGAGGTCGACGACGGCGGAAGAGTCCTTCGGGAAGCACGAACCGCCGTAGCCGGGTCCGGGGTTGAGGAAATGCGGGGCGATGCGCTTGTCGAGACCCATCCCGCGCGCCACGTCCTTCACGTCGGCGCCCATCCTCTCGCACATGGCGGCGACCTCGTTGATGAAGGAGATCTTGAGCGCGAGGAAGCCGTTCGAAGCGTACTTGATGAGCTCGGCCGACTCTACGTCGGTCACGACGAACGGCACGCCGCCGATCGAGAGCGGAGAGTAGACGTCCTTGACGATCGCGATCGCCTCCTCGTCGCGCGAGCCGATGACGACCCGGTCGGGGTGCATGAAGTCCTCGATGGCCGACCCCTCGCGCAGGAACTCGGGGTTCGAGACGACGGAGAACTTGTGTCGGCCGTTCTTCGTGCGGAGGATCTCCTCGATCTGCGCGCCCGTTCCGGTCGGCACAGTGGACTTCGTGACGACGACCTTGTATCCGTTCATGTGCGTCGCGATCGACTCGGCGACCTGGAAGATGTACGAGAGGTCCGGCGAGCCGTCTGCCTGAGGGGGCGTCCCGACGGCGATGAAGATGACCAGGCTGCGCTCGATGGCTTCGACGATGTTCGTGGAGAAGCGCAGGCGGCCGGCCTTCTCGTTCTTGTGGATCAGCTCCTCGAGGCCTGGCTCGTAGATCGGCGAGACGCCTTTTCTGAGCAGGGCGATCTTCGCCTCGTCCTTGTCGACGCACGTCACGTCCATGCCGAAGTCGGCGAGGCAGGCGCCGGTCACGAGGCCGACATAGCCCGTTCCGACCATACAGATGTTCATCGGGGGAAAGCCTCCGAAGGGTGGGATCCCGGGGACGGCGATTCTACGCTCGAAAGCCCGTCGAGACCCGGTTTCAGGGCTTCAGGAGGACCTTCAGGACGCCCGGGCGCGAAGCCTCCCTCAAGGCCCGGGGCGCGGACCCCAGGGGGAAGACGGAGGAGAGAAGGGGCCTCACGTCGACGCGGCGCGAGGCGAGGAGGTCGAGCGCCGGCTCGAAGAGCCCGCAGCGCGACCCGACGACCGTGACCTCGTTCACGACGAGAGGCGCCGCGTCGAAGCGCGCGAAACCGTGGTGGGTCGACTTCCAGACGATCGTCCCGCGCGGGCGGACGAGGGTGAGCGCCCGTCCGATCCCGTCCGGGGAGCCCGTGGCTTCCACGACGAGTTCGAACGAGCCCGCCCTCGCGCGAGTCGTCCGCCCGACGAGGGTTGCATCGGCGCCGGCGTTCCGGAGGACCGCGGCGGCGAGCCGGCCGAGCTTTCCGGGCCCGAGGACCGCGGTGCGCACGCCGGGGGAGACCGGCACCTGGTCGAGGATCTCGCAGGCCGCCGCGAGCGGCTCCGTGAAGACGGCCTCCTCGTCCGAGATGCTTTCCGGGACCGCGCGGAGGTTCGCCTCGGGTAGGGTCAGCCACTCCGCGTGCGCGCCCGGGTGCCCGCGGATCCCGAGGACGGTGCGCTTCGGGCAGTGCCGGCCGAGGCCCCGGCCGCACCACTCGCATCG
>DATIFW010000264.1:0-4234 GCA_035455045.1 Thermoanaerobaculia bacterium
GAGCCGGAAAGGTCCGCTGCCTCTCGGGTAAGCTGGCCCCCCGTGACAGACGTCGCGCCGGAAGGCGATCTCCTCACCCAGATCGAACGAGGCGAGGCCTCGCGCCAGATCCTCGATTTCGCCGCCCGGGGAATGGTCCCCCTGCCGCCGGAGGATCTCGTCCGGGCCATCGCGAGCATTCTGGCGTCCGGGGACGAGATCCTGGCGCCGGTCGCAGAGGAGTCCTTCAAGGCGTTCGACGCGGGTTCCCTGAAGGACGCCGTGATGAGCCCTGGCGTGAGACCCGAGCAGCTCGCGGTCGTGGCACGCAGGACGCACGACGCGTTCGTGCTCGAGCCCCTCATCCGGCACCGGGCGGTCCCGGACGAGACGCTCGCGTGGCTTGCCGAGCGCGTGGATCCTCCGCTCCAGGACATCCTCGTCACGAACCAGACTCGCCTCATTGCGGCCCCGGTCATCGTCGAACGTCTCTTCGAAAACCCGAGGCTCTCACCCGAGATCCGGCGCCGGGCCGACGAGTTCCTCGAGGAATTCTTCCTGAAGAAGGAGCGCGAGAGGGACGAAGGCAAGGATCTGGAAGAGGCCACCGAGGAGCTGCCGGCCGTCGTGGCGCCGGCCGGTCCGGTGGACGAGGCGGGGCTCAGCGAAGAGCAGAAGAAGAGCCTGTTCGCCCGGGTCTCGACGATGTCGGTGGTCGACAGGATCCGCCTCGCCTACCGCGGCAACAAGGAGGAGCGGATGTTCCTCGTACAGGACCGGAACCGGCTCGTGTCCTCCGCGGTCCTGAAGTCGCCGAAGACCCGGGACGCGGACGCCGAATCGATCGCGAACATGAAGAGCGTCTCGGAGGACATCCTCCGGGCCATTGCGTTCCGGCGGGACTGGATGCGGCACTACGGAATCATGCGGGCGATCGTGAGGAACCCGCGCTCTCCCATCGACGTCACCCTTTCGCTCGTCATGCGCCTCAGCGCCAAGGATCAGAAGGTCCTCGCGGGCGACCGGAACGTGCCCGACGCCGTCCGGTCCACCGCGCGACGCGAGGTCGCTCGCAAGGAGACGTGATCCCGCTCACGGTCTGTTGGAATTTCGGGGTCCCGGTGTGAGAATCTGACCCGTGCGGACAACCCAGTCGTGCGGGTAGGGCGCCCTGCGAGGTTCTGTTGACGAATTATTATGACGTGCTCGGGGTCCATCGCGACGCTTCCGAGTCGGAAGTCCGGGGGAAGTTCCGCCTTCTCGCCCGCGAGTACCATCCCGACCGGTTTCGGGACGCCGCCGAGAAGAAGCAGGCCGAGGAGCGCTTTCAGGTCCTGACCGAGGCGATGAACGTTCTCACGAGCCCCACGCGACGGAAGGCCCACGACCTCGAGCTCGAGAAGAACCGGCCCATCTCTCAGGACCCTGCTGCACAGGCGCGCGTCTACCTCGCGAAGGGCGTCAAGGCCTACCGGGAGGGAAATTTCCCCGAGGCGATCACCCAGTTCGACCTGTCCGTGAAGCACTACGACCGGGACGCCAAGGCCCAGCACTACCTCGCGCTCGCGTGCATGAAGGTGATCGGCCAGGTCCGCCGGGGCGTGGATGCCATCGAGGCCGCGATCCGGCTGGACGGCAACAACGCGCTGTTCCACCGCGACGCCGGAAAGCTGTACATGCAGGCCGGCCTGAACTCGAAAGCCGAGCGCCACTTCGAGCAGGCGCTCGCGTGGCTTCCCGAGGACGCCGAAACCCTGAAGCTGCTCGGGGAAGTGCGTCCGAAGAAGGGGCTCAGCGGAGAACGCAAGACCCCGAGCGGCACCTTCGGGCGGAAGGGATGATCGCGGCGTGAGCGTCTCCGCATTCGGACTCACCGACGTCGGCCGCAAGAGACGTCACAACGAGGACGCCTACCTCCTCGATGCCGAGCGCGGTCTCTTCGTGGTTGCGGACGGCATGGGCGGCCACGCTGCGGGCGAAGTCGCCTCGCGGATCACCGTCGAATCGATTCAGGAATACATCGCCGCCACCGAGGAGGAGCACGAAAGCTCTTGGCCTTTCGGATTCAACAGCCGCGTCTCGCTCGAGGGGAACCGCCTCACGACGGCCGTCGAGAAGGCGAACGAGAAAGTCATGCGCGCCGTGCAGAACAGGCCCGAGCTGAAGGGAATGGGAACGACCGTCGTCGCGGCTCTCTTCGACGCCGACCGCGCGACGCTCGTGCACGTGGGCGACAGCCGTGCCTACCTCTTTCGCGATGGAGAGCTTCGGCGTCTGACGGACGACCACTCGTGGGTTCAGGAACAGGTCAACGCCGGCATCCTGAGCGAGGACGAAGCCAAGAGCCACCCGCTCAAGAACGTCGTGACGCGCGCACTCGGCGGCGCCGCGCACGTTTCCGTCGACCTCATCGAGGTCCCGGTGCGATCGGGCGACCGCTTCCTCCTCTGCTCCGACGGCCTGACCGGAATGGTCCCGGACGAGGATCTCTTCGCGCGGTTCAAGTCCGAAGACGACCTCGAAAAGACGGTGCGCCAGCTGATCGACGTGGCGAACGACCGCGGCGGGGTGGACAACATCACCGCGATCCTCGTCGAAGTCGCGGGAGGTGCGACCAAGGTCGGAGGCGAGGCCGGCAGCGACGCGATCCGGCGGCAGGTCGTGACGTCGGGCGAGAGCACGGCAGTCAACGTCGAAGCTCCGGGCACTCCCGCACCCGATTCCGACCCGAAACCCCAGAACTGATGCGCCAGAGGTTTCGTCCCGGCGCGATCCTTCTCCTCGTGTCTGTCGCGCTGCTCCCTCGCGTCCCGGCGTTCGGGAGCCTCACGGGGGAAGCGTTGGACACGGCGGCGGCGCGGAGGCGCTCGGACATCCTGCGCTCGCCCTATGCCCGCTCCGCGGAGCGCCGCGCCCTCCGCGGCGGCGAGCTCTTCGTGAGCTTCGACGCGGGGATCCCGGCCGGGCTGCGCGACGATCTGGCCCGCGATCTCAGCGCGTTCGTCTCGGCTCTCGTCGACCGGGACGGCTGGCCGCGCCCGCTTTCCGTCCGATCGCCGCTGCTCGTTCTCTTCACGGCCGGGCCGGGCGTGACGGCCGCCGGATGGGACGGCCGGGACCGCAACGGTTCACTGCGCTCGCCGGTCATCCTGGTCGCCTCCACGACCCGAGACAGAGGAGCCGCGCTCGCCGACGCCGCCTTTCAGGTCGCCCTCCTGTCCCTGCGGCAGGCGGCTCCCCTGGAATCGTCCTGGGCCGTGGAGGGTGTTGGCGCCTGGCTGTCGCGCCGCGACCTCGGACCCGACGCCTCGCGTTCCGCGGTTCCCGACCCGTTCCGGGACGTGGCCGGCGAGCTCACGTCCCCGGGGGTTCTCGCGGCCTTTCTCGAGGCTCTCGAGAGCCGCCTCCCGAGGGGCGCCGCAGACGTGCGTGAGGCCTGGGAACAGGCGGGGGAGCGCGGCGACGAGGCGGAGGCTTTTCTTCGCGACCTGGCGGTCCGGACCGGCGCGCCGAGCCTCGGCGCGCGCCTGGCCGAGGTCGTCGCCTCGCATCTCGCCGCGGCGACCGCTCTTCGCAGTGATTCGCAGTCCGTTTCCCCGAGGATCTGGCTTGCGGGGGACGTCGTTCCGGCCGCACCCGCGCCGCTCGGCTGGAGGCGCGTCTCCCTGCGCACCGAGGACGAGCGCGCCGGTCTCGAGATCGCGCTCCCCGAGGCGGGTGCGCGCGCGGCGAGGCTCCTCCTCTTCTACCGCGCGGACGGCGGCTTCGACTCCCTGTCGGCCTATCCCGGCGCTACGCGAGTCGTCCCGGCGGCGGGAACCGCGAGCGTCGAGGTCGTGCTCGCCGACGGCGACGGTGCGGGCGAGACGCCACTCCGCGTGCGCCGCGTGCCGGCCTATCCGGCCGCGCTCGCGAGCTCCCGGGCCGGCTGGACGACCGGCGGCGTCGAGATCGCGTGGGAGACGTCCCGGCACGAGGATCTTCTCGGCTGGGTCGTGGAGCGTCGCGACGAGACGGACGCCGACGCGGCCCTCGAACGGAGCACCCTTCCGGCCACGGCGGCGTCCGAGAGCGCGACGGGATACTTCTGGCTCGACCGCGACGCGATCCCGGGCCATCGATACCGCTATCGCGTTCTCGCGCTCACCGAAGACGGCCTCCTCTCGGAGGCGTTCGAGGCCTTCGTCGAGACGCGGTGAAAGAAAGACATTCTTTTCTTATATCGACGGCGGCATTCGCCGCCGCCGTGGAGGGG